>JBOHME010000038.1:0-34873 GCA_050729795.1 Allostellaceae bacterium
CCGGCCGCACGAGGTCGTCGCATTGCTCGAACGGCGCGGGATCAAGACGGTGCCGACCGGGCTTGCCCACGGGACCGTGACCGCGGTGGTGCCGTCGCGGCATTTTGAGATCACGACGCTGCGCCGCGACGTCGAGACCTTTGGTCGCCGTGCCCGCGTCTCCTTTGATGCCGACTGGGCCGCCGATGCGGCGCGCCGTGACTTTACGATCAACGCGATCTTTCTTGCCCCCAACGGGGTAATCCACGACCCGGTCGGCGGCGTGGCCGATCTGCGGGCGGGACGGTTGCGCTTTGTCGGCGATCCGGCGACCCGCATCGCCGAGGATGTGCTGCGCCTTCTGCGCTATTACCGGTTTGCCGCGCGGTTCGGCGGCATTGCCGGCGATCCGCAGGCGCGCGCCGCGTGCCGGGCTGCGGCCCATCTGCTGCCGGACCTGTCGGGCGAGCGGGTCGCTGCCGAGCTGTTCCGGCTGCTCGACGCCGCCGATCCCGCCAGAGCGCTGCAGATGATGGCCGAGGACGGGGTGCTGGCGGTGGTGCTGCCGCTGCCCTGCCGGCTCGACCGCCTGGGCCGGCTGATCGCGATCGAGGCGGCACCCGATCCGCTGCGCCGTCTCGCGGCGCTGATCGAGGCGGATCAACGCGGTGCTGTGGCTCTGGCCGAACGACTGCGCCTGTCGAACGCCTGCCGGGAGCGGCTGTGCAGCCTTGTCAACCCGGACCATGACCCCGATCTGCTCGGCGCTCGCGCCGCCTGGCGCCGCGCGCTCTATCGGCTTGGTGCCGGGTGGTTTCGCGACCGGGTGATGCTCCTCGCTGCGGCGGGCCGGATCGATGCCGGTGCGGTGACCCCGAGGCTCGCCTTGGCCGATGGATGGGTGTCGCCGGTCTTCCCGCTCGGCGGTGACGACGTGCTGGCCCTCGGGATCGAGCCCGGCCCGCGTGTCGGCGCGCTGCTCGGGGCCGTCGCAAGCTGGTGGGAGGCGAGCGACTTTACCGAGGGCCGCGATGCCTGCCTCGCGCGCTTGGCGGAGCTGGCCGCGGCCACGGCCGACCCGCGCGGCTCCGGGCGCGACGACGCGTCCGACCCCACGCCGTAGCGGCAAGCGCCACCCCATGAAACCGACCGCGGCCCGCTTTCCGCTACACCCGGCGCCGGCGCCACATCAGCGCGAAGCCGGCCAGCGCCGAGCCTAAGAGCGCCATTGTCCCCGGCTCCGGGATCGGCGGCGGGTCCTTGTCGAAGGTGATGACGAGATCGTTGATCGCGATCGTCGCCGGCCAATCCTGAAAGTCGAGCGTCGTCGTATCGGCCGGCAGATCGATCACCCCGCTCGAACCGAGCAATTGCGGTGCCGTCTCGGTGTTGTAACCGCTGGCCGGCGAATGCGTGTAGGTCGATGCCGAAACACCGTTGCTGTTGTCGCCGCTGCCGGGTGTCAACCCATCCCAGGTGATGACCGGCGAGCCGTTGGCCGACAGCGTCAGGTCGGGCTGATCGGGGTCGCCGTGCCCGCCGCAATCCCTGCTCGACAGCGCCGTGCAGCTGTCGTCGGGAAAGATTTCGAAGTCGAAGGCGACGCTGGCGATGGTCAGGTCGCTGAAATTCATCAGGATGTCGTTGTCGGAATGCGCGGCATCGTTTTCGATGAACGTCCCGTTGCCCGTCGGATCGAGGGTGGCGAGAGTATCGGAGCTATAGGACCCATGGCTGCCGGGGCCGGTAACGTGACCGTCCGCGTTATAGGAGTTGCTGCCCACCGCGCCGGTTATCGTCACCGACCCGTTCCCGCCGAGCGTCGAATTCATCAAGCTCTGGATCTGCGCATCGGTCGCATTGTTGGAGAGAGACCCGAAAGCGAAGGTCAGCGACTCTGCAGCTGCCGGCTGCACGGCCAGTCCGGCGAGCGCGAGACCACCCAGCAACGCCACTGGGGCGAGGCGGGAGCGTTTGTTTATCGGCATAATCCTGTCTCCATCAAACGTCGTGCCGTGACCTTTTGCACACGCTATGCCACATCTATTTCATCAATGTGTTATCGGAAATTCCCTTAAGGGTAGCAGAACGAATGTAAACCCAGCCGACGCCCGATCAGCACGCGCGCGCCCTGCCGCGTGTCGTCAACAGGCTGAGCGTCGCGGATTTCAGCAGGATTTCAGGCGCGAGGGTGGTAACTCGCCCGCTGTCAAGAAAACCGGCAGGGTGCTGCTACCCGCGCCGGTTGTGGTGCCCCAGCGCGATGGGCAACCGGGCGGCGTTCCGGCTATGCTGGTCGCCTGCCTGGTCTGGACGTTGCCCCGGGGAGCATTTCAGATGAGCGAAGCGATCGAGCAGGCGCTCGAACAGATCAAATTCGACGGCGAGGGTCTGGTGCCGGCGATCGCGCAGCAGCACGACACCGGCGAGGTGCTGATGATGGCGTGGATGAACCGGGCTGCGGTCCGGGCGACGCTGCGCGAAGGCCGCGCCTGCTACTGGTCGCGCTCGCGCCGGCAGCTCTGGCGCAAGGGCGAGACCTCCGGTCAAGTGCAGCTCCTGCGCGAGCTGCGCCTCGATTGCGACGGGGACACGGTGCTGCTGCTCGTCGAGCAGCCGGGTGTCGCCTGTCATACCGGACGGCGCAGCTGCTTCTTCCGCGCCTGGCGCCAAGACGGGTGGGCGGTTCTGGCCCCGCCGCAGATCTCGCCCGAAACCCTTTATCCGCGGTCTAGTGAAGCGGCGGACAGGACAGATGCGTCGAAATCTGGGCCATCATGACCGAGTCGAAGTCGCGGTTGGCGCAGCTGCCATTATAGGTGCCGACCTCGGCGTTGTAGCGCGCGGTCGCCTGGTCGGCATCGCCGACGACCGGGCCCAGCGACTGCCGATAGGCGGCGTCACGCTGCTCCAGCAGCGCCTTGTAGCTGGCGACCGAGTTCGGGTCGTTGACATCCACCTTTGGACGGGCCTGCGCCAGCTGTGCGTCGAGACCGGCGAGATGCTGGCGGACCGCAGCGAGCGCCTGGGTCTTGGCCGACATGTCTGCCGACAAGGTCGAGACGGCGTGCTCCATGCACAGACACCGGGTGATCTCGGCCGGGTCGCTCGACACCTGCGCGCGGGCGGTCACGCCCGCGGCGAGCACCAGCAGGCCTCCGCCCAGCAATGCCATAGAGCGGGCGCCGATCGATTGTCGCATCATTCCTCCTCCAGCTCGGACCATCTCGAAGCCAACACCGGGCGAGACTACTCGCCGGTGCGCGGTGCGGGCGGACGCTCGGCCCAGTCGCGCATTTCCGAGGCTGCGCGATGGCCGAGCTCTTCGGCTTTTTGCCACAGATCGGCCCGTGCCCCAGCAACAATCTCCTGCTCGCGCCGCGTCGGCGGCAGCAACATCGCAATCACCGCTCCGGCCGCTAGCCCGGCGGCCCCGAGCGCGAGCGGATTGCTCTCGATCGCTTTCCACCAGCTTCCGGCGCGGCCGGCGACGGCGCCGCCCTCGCCAACGATCGACTTGAACCCGCCCTGTGTCGCCTCCGCCGCCCGATGCAGCCAGCTTTCCTTTGGCTTGGTGCGATCGGCAGCCTCGGGGATGTGCCCGATGTAATCCGACAGCGGGCGCTCGAGATCATGCGCACTGCCGGGGGCGGCGGGTGCATCATCCTCGCGTGCCGACGTGCTGCGGCGGCAGTTGTCCGCGGCGAGCCAGGCGAGGCCGAGACCGATCAGCGCCAATGGCAGCGGGTCGGCCCGGAAACCGCCGCCTTCCGGCTCTTCGGTGCGGAAAAATCCGTTGATCATATCGACACCTCGTGCCACCAGATGGCGAGGAGCAAGCTCGTTCGCCAGGGTATCGAGCGTCATGCCCAGCTCGGCACGGGCCCGGCCGATCTGCTGTTCGATCTCGGCGATCTCGGCTGCGGCTTTGCGCCTCACGGCACGCTCTCTTCGACCCACGCCTCGCTCTCGCCCAGCGCGCCGATCGTGCGCCGCGGCACCAGTGACGCAGGCGCCAGCCACCGCTTGGCGAGATACAGCAGCAGCCCGGCCACAGTCATCGCCGCCGCCCCGATGATCAGAGCGGCAAGCCATGGCCGAACCACGGTCGCAAGCGCGATGATCGCCGCGGCGATGAGCGCGAGCCAGCCGCTCAGCGCAAGAAAGAGGCCGACCATCAAAGTCACGAGACCGAGACGGAGGCGGCGCAGCTTTTCTGTGAGCTCCGCCCGGAACAGCGCGAGCTCAAGCCGCAAGAGGGTGCCGATGTGGTTGGCGAGGTCGGCGAAGAGCGCGGCGATCGAGCGCGGCGGGCGCGTCTCGTAGGTGTCGCCATCGGGTCCCGGTGCGAACCCCCCCGGTGCGAACCCCCCGGGTGCGAACCCCCCCGGTGCGAACCCCTCGGGACGGCTCACGGCAGCTCCCGCAGCGCGGGCTCCCGATCGGGACAATCCCGCGGTGCCGCATCGCCAGCGGCAGACAATGGCGAGAAGAAACGGCCGGCGACAAAGCCGAGGGCGACCGCGCCGGCGACAAACCAGGCGGGCTGGCGGCGGGCGATGCGGTCGAGATCCCCGGCGAGCTCGGCCCAACGGCGGGCCTCCACCCGATGCGCCAAATCCTCTATCTGGGCAGACGCCCGGTCGGCGTACCGTGCCACGGTGTAGCTTTCCGAGCCATCGAGCGAGCGTGCCGCTGCCCGCATCGCCGTGGCGAGGCCATCGATTTGCCGCGCGCACTGTGCCTTGCGCTCATGTGCGAGCGACAGCGCCGTCTCGCGGGTGGCGCAGGCGAATTCGACGAGGATCGCCCTGGCGCGTTCGAGACCAGACCTCGTGCCGCCAAATCCCGCGTCCGAATGGGTCCCATCCGCCATGCCTGCCGCTCCCGCGAAGATCACTGCCGCTGCGCTGCTGTCCGGGCCGTCGGGCGAACTCTCGCACCCTGGCGGCCGACAAACAGTGGTGCCCGCGCAGCAGTTCCCGCCCGCCGGGGCAACCGGCGCCCGATTGCCGAACCACTGCCACAGTTTTGCGATTTATAAAAGCCGACTGGTGCCCGATGCGGCGCTGGCAGGGGTGGGGGACGCCGGCAGAGGTGGGGGAAGATTGACCGAGAGCGCGGAACGGCGACCCGCGTGCATGCGGCGGCTTGCGACCGCTCGGGCGGGCGATGCCTGAGCCGCGGCTGCGCGCCGATCCGGCCGAACGCATCGCCGCGCCGCGCCACGGCCGCGGCGGTTCCCGGCCGCCCCGGCCACCGCGTCGCCGCCGACCCCATACGCGCGCAGCCCGCCTGCTGCGCCTCGCGATCCTGCTGGCACTGTGGGTCGCGATCCTGGGCGGCGCGGCCCTTGGCTATTTTGCGCTGACCCTGCCGCGGACCAGCGAGTTGGCGGGCTCTGCTCGGCGGCCGAGCATCCGGATCCTTGCCGCCGATGGCAGTCTGATTGCGACCTATGGCGATCTCTACGGCCGCCCGCTGCGCCTGCAGGACATGTCGCCCTACCTGCCCGAGGCGGTGATCGCGACCGAGGACCGGCGCTTTTTCAGCAATTTCGGCATCGACCCCATCGGTATCGTGCGTGCCGCAA
Source organism: Allostellaceae bacterium (assembly GCA_050729795.1). GTDB lineage: Bacteria > Pseudomonadota > Alphaproteobacteria > ATCC43930 > CGMCC-115725 > AP-15. The sequence goes on from JBOHME010000038.1 coordinate 5,573, forward strand.
TGGCTGATCTCGCCGCCGGCCACGTCGTCGAGGGCGGCAGCACGATCACCCAGCAGCTCGCCAGAAACCTGTTCCTGACCCCGGAGCGCAGCTTCGCTCGCAAGATCCGCGAAACCCTGCTGGCATTATGGCTCGACCACCGGTTCACCAAGCGCCAGATTCTCGAAATCTATCTGAACCGCGTCTATTTCGGCGCCGGAACCTATGGCGTCGATGCCGCGGCGCACCGCTATTTCGGCAAGTCGGCGCGGCAGATCGATCTCTACCAATCTGCGATGCTGGCTGGGCTGCTGAAGGCGCCGACCCGGTTCAACCCGCTGCATGGTGGGACGCTCGCCGCAGCACGGACCCGGCAGGTGCTGCAGAACATGGTCGCGACCGGGTTCATCACCGAGCGCGAGGCGGCAGTTGCCGCGCAGCAGCCGGAGGCGACGGCTCTCGCTCCGAGCCATCGCGCGGCCCGCTATTTTGCCGACTGGATCGCCGACCAGGTGGCGGATTACGCGGCCGCCGATGCCAGCGACCTGACCGTCACGACGACGCTCGATCCGCGGCTGCAGCACGAGGCCGAGGCGGCGATTTCCGGCACGTTGGCGCATGACGGCGCCCGCGACAAGGTCGGCCAGGGGGCGCTGGTGGCGATGACCCCCGACGGCGCGGTTCGGGCGATGGTCGGCGGGAAGAGCTATGACGCGAGCCAGTTCAACCGCGCGACCCAGGCGCAGCGCCAGCCGGGCTCCGCCTTCAAGCCGTTCGTCTATCTCGCCGGGCTCGAAGCCGGGCTGCAGCCGACCGATCATTTCGTCGATGCGCCGATCCATATCGGCAGCTGGCACCCGCGTGATTATGACGGCCGTTATCTGGGCGACATGACGATGGCCGAGGCGCTCGCCCGGTCGGTCAACACGATTGCCGTCGAGGTCGCCCTGCGCGCCGGCATCGACAACATCGTCGCCGTCGCCCACCGCTTGGGGATCACCTCGCCTTTGACCCGCGATCCGAGCATCGCGCTCGGCAGCGACGCGGTGAACCTGTTGGAGCTGGTCTCGGCCTATGCCCCGTTTCCCAATGGCGGGATCGGTGTGTGGCCTTATGGGATCGTCGAGATCCGTGACAGCGCCGGGCGGGTGGTATTTCGCCGCCACGGCTCCGGCCCCGGCCGGGTGATCTCGCCCGAGCTTGACGCAACAATGAACCGGATGCTCGAAGGGGTGATCGGCTATGGCACCGGACGGGCCGCCTCATTGCCGCGCCCGGCGGCGGGCAAGACCGGCACGACCCAGGATTATCGCGATGCCTGGTTTATCGGCTACACCGCCGGTCTCGTCGCCGGGGTCTGGTTTGGCAATGACGACGACACACCGATGCGCAACGTAACCGGAGGCTCGCTGCCGGCAGCCGCCTGGCGGCGGTTTATGCTGGCGGCGACCCGGCCGTGGCCGATCCGGCCGCTGCCGGATGGCGTGGCAGCACCGGTCGTCGCTGCCGCGGCACCCCCGAGCCACGGCTTGTTCGACAATTTCTTCGGGCTGTTCGCGCCGTCGCCTCGTCTCCTCCCCGCCGGTTCGGGCGGGGAGGGTCGCTGAGCGGATCGGCGCCGATGGGTCCCGGTCCCTGGGGTCGCGGGCTCAGCGCAGCGGCGAGAACGAGGCCGGGACGACGAGCATGTTCTCCTGCTTGACGAAGAGGCCGCGGGTCGCTGGTGGCCAGGTGCCGTCCTTGCGCGATTCTTCGCGAATCCGGGTGCGCTCGTTGGCATCCTTGTAGGCCCAGATATGGATCCACTGGTTCAGCGGGCCGAGCTCGGTGTGCCCAGCGGCGGCCAGCGGCGACAGCTTGACCCGGCCCGGGATGCGCTCGGCCCAGCGCTCGACCACGGTCGGGGCCGATCCGGGCAGCATTGTGTAGGTGCGGATCTCGTAGAGGTTGCCGTGCTGGCGCGAGGTAAAGGGCGGGCAGAACGGTGCGGCGATAAAGATCTTGCTCTCCATCTCGACGATGAATTCCTGGATCTTTGGCGGCCAGCCCGGGATCGATTGCGAGCGCACCCGGGTGCGGTGCGCCAGATCGTCATAGGGCCAGATGTGGATGATGTGGTTGAGCGGCCCGACCTCGGTGTGGAAGAACGCGCCGAGCGGCGATACCTTGACGCGCTCGGTCAGCGCCTCGCCAAACCGCTTTTCGGCCTCGGGCACCGAGCCCGGTTGCAGCCTGTAGGTGCGCATCTCAAAGATCATCGAGCTCTCCCGTTTTTCGGATGTTCAGCGCCGCGCATTCTAGGGACGCGACAGGCCCTGTCAAACGCCGCACCCGCATCTTCAGGACGACGTGCGCCGGCGGGCGAACGCGCCCATGCCGATGAGGCCGGCGGCGAGCAGCAGCAGCGAGGCCGGCTCCGGCACGGGGTCGGCGATAAAGCCGATCGTGTTGTCATCGCCATTGACGTAAAAGCCAACCAGCTGCCCCTTGTCGTTGAGGCCGTTGACCGTCGTTGTGCCGATCCCGAACGGATCGTCAACCTGCTGGCAGGTCAGGTTCGAGACGCTGCAGACGATCCCGTGCATCGCCATGTTCGCGTCGATGTCGAACCCCACCGCCTCACCGAGATTGTTCAGACCCAGGAGGCTCGTATCCACCGCGCCCGCGGCATCGAGCGTAGTGAACGTCCCGTTTTCGTCGATAAAGCCGTGAAACGCCCCGCCTGCGTCGGTGTAAAACCCGGCGAGCTCGCCGGAATTGTTGATCGCCGCCGCTGTGGTATTGCCGACCGCGTTCGGATCGTCGATGTTCGCAGAAAAGGTTTTGCCTGCGATATTGTAGGTGTGGCCGTGGGTGACGCCGGCGGCGTCGGTGTAGAAGCCGACAGCAACATTGCTGTCGTTGACGCCAAGTAATTGATTAAACGTCGGGGGGGTTGCGGCCGTGTTCGGGTTGTTGACGTTGGTAAATGTGCCGCCCTGGTCGACAAAGCCGAAATTGGCGTCGTTCGGTGGCCCGAGATTGCTGTTGGACCAGAAGCCGACAGTGGTCCCGACATTGTTTAGACCCGTGACCTGGGTCTGCACCGAGCCGGGAAAGTTTTCGTTGGTGAACGACGTGTAGGGCGGCAGGGTCGTGTAGCCCTTGTTCGGGTGCCCCGCGGCGCCGCTGCCGAAATAGCCGGCGATCTCTCCGGCAGTGTTGATGCCGAACTCCTGGTTGAAGGTCGGGTCGCTGTTATTGATGATGTTCTGAAACGTGTAGCTAGTCGCCTGCGCCGGCTGGGCGGCCGAGGCCAGCGCCACCATCGCGGTGGCGCCTAGCGCAGCATAAAACCGCCCGCGCATGGCGATTGAGCACGCGGACTGGCGCGCCGATGAGCTCATGATTCGTGTCCTCGAAAAATTGGTTTGCAAAGTTCTACTGTTGCTTAAAGTTCTGCCGTTCGTTAATGACCCGCAAGTTCCATGCCACGGTCACAATCAGAAGTTGGAATGATAGATCAATAGCTTACTGTTTATTGGCGCAAGGCTGCCGACAGGATCGGCGGTAAGCTTTACAGCTGGTGACGCGAAGATCACCTGATCCGGCAGTCACGACAAATAAATCAATCGATTAGCCGGTCCTGTGTGTTAAGAAATCCGACAGCGGATCAGCGGTGAGCCGCTGCGCCCGCGGCGGGCGTTACGGCAGGCGGGCGAGCCGCCCGGTCAGCAGGTCATAGACCCCGGCGGCATCAACCGTGGTCATGAACCGAGCATTTGGTTCTCGGCCAGTGACGCCCCACCAATCGACGACGGTCATGCCAACGGTCAACGGGCTGGCGGTCTCGACCGCAACATTGACCTCGCGGCCCTCAAACAAATCCGGGCGCAGCAGGTAGGCGATCACGCAAGGATCGTGCAGCGCCATGCCGCGCTCGCCGAACCTGGCGGTGCGCGCCGCCTCGAAACCGGCGAGCAATTCGGCGACCGCCGGTCCGCAGCGATTGCCAAGCGCCCGCAGCGCGGCGATGCGCGGCGGCGTGCTCAGCACCTGATGGGTGACGTCGAGCGGGATCATCGTGATCGGGATGCCGCTCCGGAGCACGATCTCGGCCGCGTGCGGATCGGCATGGATGTTGAATTCAGCGGCGGGCGTGATGTTGCCGAGCTCGAAGCCGGCCCCGCCCATGATCACGAGCTGGCCGATGCGCGCGGCGATGTCGGGGGTCTTGATCAGCGCCATCGCGAGATCGGTCAGCGGCCCGAGCGCGCACAAGGTGATGTTGCCGGCGTCGGCGGCACGCAAGCTCTCGATCAGGAAATCGACACCATGCTGCTGCCGCAGCGCGATCGCCGGCTCGGGCAGGTGCAGCCGATCGTAGAGCGCGTCGCGGTGAATCTCCGCCGCCGTCACCGGCCGGCGCAGCAGCGGTCGCGCGCAGCCGGCATGGACCGGAAGCTCGGCGCGTCCGGCCAGCTCGCAGAGCTGCAGCACATTGCGTCCCGTCGCCGCCAGCGGCAGATTGCCGGCGACCGCGACGATGCCGAGGACCGCGATCTCGTCGGGCACAGAGAGCGCCAGCAGCAGTGCGACGGCGTCGTCGATGCCCGGATCGGTATCGATGATCACCTGGCGCGGCGACGTGTGCATGATCGATACCTGTCCCGTCGTCCTCAGCGGCGCAGCACCATCAGCTTCTTGATCTCGGCGATCGCCTTGCCCGGATTGAGCCCCTTGGGGCAGGTGCGGGTGCAGTTCATGATCGTGTGGCAGCGATAGAGGCGAAACGGGTCTTCGAGCGCGTCGAGCCGTTCGCCGGTCGCCTCGTCGCGGCTGTCGGCGATCCAGCGATAGGCCTGCAGCAGGATCGCCGGACCGAGATAGCGCTCGCCGTTCCACCAATAGGATGGGCACGCAGTGGTGCAGCAAAAGCACAGGATGCATTCCCACAGCCCGTCGAGCTTTTCACGCTCCTCGACCGATTGCGGCTGCTCGCGGTCGGGCGCGGCGGCGCTCTCGGTGCGCAGCCAGGGCTGAAGCGACTGATATTGCGCATAGGCGTGCGTCAGGTCGGGAACCAGATCCTTGACCACCGGCATGTGCGGCAGCGGGTAGATGCGCACCGGGCCCTTGATCTCGTCGATCGCCTTCAGACAGGCGAGCGTGTTGACCCCGTCGATATTCATCGCGCACGAGCCGCAGATGCCCTCGCGGCACGAGCGGCGGAAGGTCAGCGTCGTGTCGATTTCATTCTTGATCTTGATCAGCGCGTCGAGAACCATCGGGCCGCACTGGTCGAGATCGATGGCAAAGCGGTCAATCACCGGCTTTTTGCCGTCCTCCGGGTTCCAGCGGTAGACCTGAAATTCGCGCACGCGGCTGGCACCGGGCGGCGCCGGATGGCTCTTGCCGGGACCGGGCCGGGAATTTGCCGGTAGCCTCAATTCAGCCATCGCGCGATTCCATCTGACCGAGGTTGAGCCCCCTGACCGACGTTACGCCCCCTGACCGGCGTTGGGCCCCGATCCGCCGGCCGCACGGCACCGACGACAACGTGCCTCGGGATTTACCCGCATCAGTAGACACGTGCCTTCGGAGGAAATGCCTGAACCTCGTTCGACAGCGTGTAGAGGTGAACCGGGCGATAGCCGGTCTTGACCCTACCCTCCGCATCGAGCCACACGACCGTGTGCTTGAGCCAGGTGGCATCGTCGCGCTCGGGATAGTCCTCGCGGGCGTGCGCGCCGCGGCTCTCGGTGCGGTTGGCTGCCGAATGCAGTGTCACGACCGCCTGCTCGAGCAGGTTCTCCAGCTCGAGCGCCTCGGCGAGGTCGCTGTTCCAGATCATCGAGCGATCGGTGATGCCGAGATCGGCAAAGCTGCCGGCCACGCCATCGATGCGCGCGACGCCTTCTTTGAGGATTTCGGCGGTGCGGAACACGGCGCAGTTCGACTGCATGACCTTTTGCATGTCGAGCCGTATCTCGCTGGTCTTGCGCGGTCCTTGCGAATGGCGCACCGCGTCGAGCCGGGCCACCGCCTCCTCGCCGGCATTGACGGCCAGCGGCTTGTGCGGCATGCCCGGGCGGATCAGCTCGGCTGCGCGATGGGCCGCCGCCCGGCCGAACACAACGATATCGAGCAGCGAGTTGCAGCCGAGCCGGTTGGCGCCGTGCACCGAAACGCATGCCGCCTCGCCGATCGCCATCAGCCCCGGCACCACCCGCTCGGGATCCTCGGCGGTCGGGTTCAGCACCTCGCCATGATAATTGGTCGGGATGCCGCCCATGTCGTAATGCACGGTCGGCAGCACCGGGATCGGCTGCCGCGTTACATCGACCCCGGCAAAGATCCGCGCCGTCTCCGAGATGCCGGGCAGGCGCTGGTGCAGCACCTCGGCCGACAGATGCTCGAGATGCAGGAGGATGTGGTCGTGCGCGGGGCCGCAGCCGCGCCCCTCGCGGATCTCGATCGTCATTGCCCGGCTGACGACATCGCGCGAGGCCAAATCCTTGGCGTGCGGTGCGTAGGCTTCCATAAAACGCACGCCCTCGCTGTTGGTCAGATAGCCGCCTTCGCCGCGTGCCCCTTCGGTGATCAGGCAGCCGGCGCCGTAGATCCCGGTCGGGTGGAACTGCACAAACTCCATGTCCTGCAGCGGCAGCCCGGCGCGCAGCACCATCGCATTGCCGTCGCCGGTGCAGGTATGCGCCGAGGTGCAGGAGAAATAGGTGCGGCCATAACCGCCGGTGGCGAGGATCACCAGATGGGCGTGAAACCGGTGTAGGCTGCCGTCTTCAAGGTTCCAGGCCATGACCCCGCGGCAGGCGCCCTCTTCATCGGTGATCAGATCGAGCACAAAGTACTCGACGAAAAACTGCGCATTGTGCTTCAGGCACTGCTGGTAGAGCGTGTGGATGATCGCGTGCCCGGTGCGGTCGGCGGCGGCGCAGGCGCGTTTGGCCGGGTCGCCGTCGCCGTATTCCATCATGTGGCCGCCAAACGGCCGCTGATAGATCCGCCCGTCCTCGGTGCGCGAGAAGGGCACGCCGAAATGCTCGAGCTCGATGACCGCCGGGATCGCGTTCCTGCACATGTATTCGATCGCGTCCTGGTCGCCGAGCCAGTCGGAGCCTTTGACCGTGTCGTACATGTGCCAGCGCCAATCGTCCTCGCCGTCATTGCCGAGTGCGGCGGCGACCCCGCCCTGCGCCGCCACGGTGTGGCTGCGGGTCGGGAACACCTTGCTGATGCAGGCGGTGGTCAGCCCCTCGACGGTGCAGCCGAGCGTGGCGCGCAGCCCAGCCCCGCCGGCGCCGACGATGACGACGTCATAGCTGTGATCAGTGATCTTGTAGGCGGGCGGCATCGGGCAACTCCGATCAGCTAGCTCGGGACCCCGAGCGCCAAGCTCAACACGGCGACGATGCCGGCAACCGCCAGCGCGACACAAGCGAGGCGGACAAGGACCACAAGGCCGATCCTGGCGAGCTCGGCATGGACGTAATCCTCGATCACGACCTGGAGCCCGAGCGAGGCATGGTAGAAGGTGGCGATCAGCAGCAGCACCAGCAAGATCGCCGGCAACGGCCGGCCGATCCAGCCTTGCACGGTGTCGAAATCGGCGCCGACCAGCCCGATCACCGCGGCCACGAACCACAACGCGAGCGGCACCAGTGCTACTGCGGTGACGCGCTGCACCAGCCAGTGCTCGACCCCTTCCTTGGCCGAGCCGAGGCCGATCGCGCGTCCGAGCGCCGAGCGCATGCGCGAGGCCGCCATGTCAGCCGATCCCCGCCATGTCAGCCGATCCCCGCCATGTCAGCCGATCCCCGCCATGTCAGCCGACCCAGCGCGATATTCCGGCGACCCAGGCGATGACCGTCAGCGCTGTGGCGGCGGCGATCGCAATCGTCCCGCCGACATAGACCGATTTGAGATCGAGAGCGTGGCCGGTATCCCAGACCAGATGGCGGATGCCGTTGCACAGGTGATAGAACAGCGCGGCACTCCAGCCGAGCAGCAGCACGATCCCGAGCCACGAGCCGAGAAAGCCCGCCACCGTGGCGTAGGCCTCGGGACCCGACGCGGCGGCGACCAGCCACCACACCAGCAGCACCCCGCCGAGGCTCAGCGCCACTCCAGCGGCGCGGTGCAGGATCGACATGACCGAGGTCAGCTGCCAGCGATAGATCTGAAGGTGCGGCGACAGCGGCCGGTCGGCGGATCTCATGTGAACGTTGATCTCGCACCCAAAATCCGCCGGGGCGTCGGTGGGTAGCCGGCCTCGGCCTTCTCGATGACCCTGATGCAGCGCAACAGCCCGCACCGGGCCGTGTGACTTAGACCGCGTGCCCCCAGGTGTCAACGGAGGCTCGCGCGATGCGGCATTTCAGGGTGCCGGAATTTCACGGTACGGGCGCGATCGCTGCGCTCGCCTCGGCGAGCGCCACGATGCGGCGTGCCTCGGCCACATGCAGGTTTTCGATGAGCCTGCCGTCGAGCAGCGCCACCCCCTGACCCTCGGCCAGAGCCGCCTCATGCGCGGCAATGACCCGCCGCGACCATTCGACCTCCTGCGCGTCCGGGGCAAAGACCGTGTTGGCTGCCGCGATCTGCTGCGGATGGATCAGGGTCTTGCCGTCAAAGCCGAAGTCGCGGCCCTGACGGCAGGCTTGCGCGAACCCGGCGCTGTCGGCGAGATCGAGATGGACGCCGTCGAGTGCTGCGAGCCGATAGGCGCGGGCGGCGAGGAGCGCCCATTCGAGCGCGGTCACGAGCGGACTGCGACTATCGGTGTGGCGCGCGCGCAGCGCCGTTGTCAGATCCGCGGTGCCGAGCACCAGAACCGCGAGGCGCGAGGTCGCGGCGGCGATCTCCTGCGCCCGCAAAATGCCGAGCGGGGTCTCGACCATGCACCACAGCCGGCACTCCGGCGGCGCGCCCAGCGCTTCGAGCCGCGCGGCGGCGTGGCACACCTCGGCGGCGCTTTCGACCTTGGGCAGCAGCACCGCGTCGAGCGGCATCCTTGCCGCGGCGGCGAGATCGGCCGGCCCCCACGGGGTGTCGGCGGTGTTGATCCGCAGCACCCGCTCGCGTTGGCCATAGCCGCCTTCGAAGAGCACCGCCGCCACGCGCGCCCGCGCCGCGTCCTTTGCCGCCGGCGCCACCGCATCCTCGAGATCGAAGATCAGGCCGTCGGCCGGGAGGCTACGCGCCCGGTCGAGTGCTCGCGGGTTCGCGCCGGGCACAAACAGCATGCTGCGCCGCGGGCGCGGCTCGGGGGTCGGAGTGTTGCTCATCTGCCAAACTATACCAGCGGCCGCGCGGACCGCACCGCCGATCGGTCCGGCCGATGTACCCGGCTCGGCCGGCACCCGCGTCGCGCGGGAGGCAAATTAGGTTTGCGGTCGGCCGCGGCTGGCGTGCATTGTCGCGGGCGGAGCTCGCGGGCGAGCCCAGGTATGGCAAGCGGAGTTGGCGGCATGGCCGAAACGGATGGCCGGGGGGTGACGGAAGAGCAGGCCTTCTGGTCATGGGTCGGTCTGTGGCTGCAGTTTCTCGTCCTCGCGGTCTGCGTCGTCCTCGGCGCCTTTGCCGCCAGCGCCGCGATGCGGCCGGGCGATTACGGTTGCGGTGTCGCCTTGATCCTCGGCGCGCTGGTGCTCGCCTTTTTGCGGCTCAAGCAGCGTTTCGACGATGGCGATCCGAGCTGGCTGCGGTTTCTGTTCGTGGACAACATGACGAGCCTCGTCGTGGCGATCCCGGTCTTCACCGTGATCGGGCTGATCGGCCTGTTCATCGCCCATGATTGGAGCGACGGTGCCCTGCACGGCGCCGGGCTCGGGCTGTTCGTGGTCAGCGCCATCGTGATCTTTCTCGACATCAAGACCGTTTTCGATCGGATCAATTCGACCGGCGCCAAATGAGAATGGCGACTGTCCTCTCGATCCAGTCCTGGGTCGCCAGCGGCGTCGTCGGCAATGGTGCCGCACTCTTCACGCTGCAGCGGCTCGGGATCGAGACCTGGTCATTGAACACCGTGGCGTTGTCGAACCATACCGGCTACGGCAGATGGCGCGGCGGCGTGGTGCCGGCGGAGGATATCGCCGAGCTGTTCGAGGGCATCGCCGAGCTGGGCGTGCTGCCGCGCTGCGACGCGGTGCTGTCGGGCTATCTTGGCGCAGCCGGAGCCGGCCCGGTGCTGCTCGATATCGTCGGCCGGGTCAAGCGGGCGAACCCGCGTGCGATCTATTGCTGCGACCCGGTGATCGGGGATGTCGCCACCGGCCGGTATGTCGGTGCCGGGGTGCCGGAATTCTACCGCGACCATGCGCTCGGGCTCGCCGATATCGCCACCCCCAACCGCTTCGAGCTCGAATGGCTGACCGGGTGCCCGATCGGCACGATCGCCGACGCCGCAGCCGCCGCCGAAAGTTTGCGCCGGCAGGGTCCGGGCCTGGTCCTCGTCAGCAGCCTCGAACCGGCGGCCGGGCGGGTCGCGGTGCTCGCCGCCTCGGGCGAGGGGATTTGGATCGCAGAGACGCCACTGCTGCCGATCGAGGCCACCGGCTGCGGCGATGCGTTGGCGGCGCTGTTTCTCGGCCGGCGCGTGAAGGGCGAGCCGGTGCCCGAGGCGCTGGCCCACGCCGTCGCGGCACTCTGGGGTGTCGTCGACGCGACGGCGCGCGCCGGCGGCGGCGAGCTGGCGCTGATCACGGCACAGGACGAGCTCGTCGCGCCGAGCCGCAGGGTCCAGCCGGTCCGGCTGTAGCAGGTCAGGGAGGTGAGCCAATGAAATCGTCCACACCGATCGCGATTGTCACCGGGGCTGGCAGCGGCATCGGCCGGGCCTCGGCATTGGCCCTCGTCGAAGCCGGGTTCGCCGTAACTCTGGCCGGCCGCCGCCGCGACATGCTCGAGAAAACCGCTGCACTGGCGAAGCCCGCGGCGGGTGGCACCGAGGGGACGCCGCGCACCCTGGTGGTGCCGACCGATGTCGCCGACCCGGCGCAGGTCGCGGCGCTGTTCGACGCAGTCAAAGCCACCTATGGCCGCCTCGACCTGTTGTTCAACAATGCCGGCACCAGCACCCGCGGCATCCCGTTCGAAGACCTGACCTACGAGCAATGGTCGCATGTCGTCGCGGTCAACCTGACCGGCTCGTTCCTCTGTGCGCAGCATGCTTTTCGCATGATGAAGAGCCAGCAGCCGCAGGGCGGCCGGATTATCAACAACGGCTCGGTGTCGGCGCACGTGCCGCGGCGCCGCTCGACCCCATATGTCGCGACCAAGCACGCGTTGACCGGGCTCACCCGCTCGCTGTCGCTCGACGGTCGCGAATACGACATCGCCTGCGGCCAGATCGATATCGGCAACGCCGCGACGACGCGCAACGAAGACACCGCGCAGGGCCGGCTGCAGGCGACCGGCCGGGTCGAGGCCGAACCGCGGATCGATGTCGTGCATGTCGCCCGCGCGGTCGTCTATATGGCGACCCTGCCGCTCGAAGCGAACGTGCAGTTCATGACCGTGATGGCGACCAAGATGCCTTATATCGGCCGCGGCTGAACCCTCGACAAACCACGGCACGCGGCGGGCGGCAATGCGCGCTGCCGCACGCTGAAAACTTGCCCAGCCTGCCTAAGATTTAGCCAGACCAGTCGGCATCGCGAAACCGGCGGCGTGCCAGACCTGAACGCGAGCCCGGCTCCAATTGCGCAACCACGCAGTTTGGCTGCGGCAGTCGCCGCCCGACGCGCCGCGGCTCAGCCGTTGGTACGCCGCTTGCGTCGCCGCGACGCTGAAACGGGCCGGTGGCGCACGATGCTCACCACGACGCAGTGGCGACCGCCCGCCGTGGCACGATCTTGCGAAGGGCTGTCCGCCGATGAGCAACACCAAGAAAAGGACTGTCTCGGGTATTGCCGCCGCCGTGGTTCTCTTGGGCTTTGGGGCGGCGCGCGGCTGGGCCGATCAGTTCGCCCAGGTCCCGCCGCCAGCCCAGGTCCCATCCGCTCCGGGCGCCACCCCACCCGCGCCTTCGGCCGCCCCTAGTGCAGCCGCCGCAGCGGCACCCGCGCCGGCGCCGGCGGCACCGACCTCGCCGCTGATCGGGCCGGCGCTTGCCGGGCCGCTGACGATCCAGCTGCCGCCGCCCAAATACACGCTCGGACCGCTTGGCGACATCTATGTCGACGGCATCGCCAGCGGGCTCGGGCAGTGGCAGAACAACCCGTTCCCCGGCAACCGCTCGTGGCAGCCGGACCTGTCGAACGGCCAGATCTTTGTGCAGAAGACCGACGGCATCTTCCAGTTCTACGCGCAAGGCGGTGCCTATTCGATCGCATCGCTGGGGGCGCCTTACATCTCCACTGCCGAGGCTACGATCGGCAGCAACAGCCCGGCCGGGAATTTGTGGGGATGGTTTCCGATGGGCTTTGTCAAGATCGTCCCGAACGACAAGTTTTCGCTCGAGGCCGGGAAGCTGCCGACCCTGATCGGCGCCGAGGACACGTTTTCGTTCCAGAACATCAATATCGAGCGCGGCCTCTTATGGAACCAGGAGCCGGCGATCAGCAAGGGCGGCCAGGCGAATTACACGATCGGGCCGGTGGCGTTGGCGCTGTCGTTCAACGACGGTTTTGATTCCGGTGTGTGGAACTGGGTGAGCGGCTCGGCCACCTACACGATAAACTCCGCCAACACGGTTGAATTCGCAGCCGGCGGCAATGTCGGAAAGACCAATGTTGCGACCCTGCGCAGCCCGCTGCTGCTCAACAATTCGCAAATCTATAATCTGATTTACACGTACAACTCGGACCCGTGGATTATCCAACCTTATTTCCAGGCGACCCATGTTCCGACTGACACATCGCTTTACGGGCCGAGTGCGTCGACTTTTGGCGGGGCGGTGCTGGTCAATTACGATTTGGGATCGGGGTTCAATCTTGGTGGCCGGCTCGAATATATCGGCACGACCGGCAGCAACAATCTGCTCTATGGCCCGGGCAGCGGTGCGTTTTCCTTCACCTTCACGCCGACCTATCAGTACGAATACTATTTCGCTCGCGCCGAATTCTCCTGGGTCAAGGCCAATGGCGTGACTGCCGGGCTCGGGCTCGGCCCCAATCTCGACGGCAATTCGCAGACGCGGGTCATGGTCGAAACCGGGATTTTGTTCTGAGGCTGGCGGCGGAACCGCGACCGGGCTGTGCGACAGGGCCGCGCGCCCGGCCACGCGCCATTCGGACGCAGCGCGGAATTGCCGATGGGCCGCTCTGCACGCGCCGGCTAGAATGTGACCCGGTTCACAAGCGAATTGCCGCCAGCATGGTCAAATCGTCTCTGGTGATGGGCCGGTGCAGTGATGGGCCGGCGCGGTGATGGAAGGCTCTTGGTGCCCGATCTGGTGATTTTCGATTGCGACGGCGTGCTGGTCGACAGCGAGGTGATCTTTGCCCACGTGCTCGGCGAATGCCTGACCGCGGCGGAGCTGCCGACCACGGAGGACGAGGCTCTTCTGCTCGGTTTTGGCCGCAACCGCGACACCCTGACCGCGGCGGTCGAGACCCGGTTTGGCCGGACCCTGCCGGACGGGTTTTTCGAAGCGATGCGGGCGCGCACCGCGCAAGTCCTCGAGCGCGAGCTGGTCGCGGTGCCGGGGGTCGAAGCGCTGCTGAAGGCGCTGCCGGCGCCGCGCTGCGTCGCCTCGAACGGCCATCTCGAACGCGTGCGCGAGCGGCTGGCGCTGACCGGCTTGCTGCAATTCTTCGAGCCGCATGTCTTCAGCGCGATAGAAGTCGCCGCCGGCAAGCCGGCCCCCGACTTGTTTTTGCTGGCGGCGCAGCGCTGCGGCGTGCCCCCGGCATCCTGCCTCGTGATCGAGGACAGCACGATCGGCGTCGCCGCCGCGCTCGCCGCCGGCATGAGGGTGTTCGGTTTTTGCGGCGGCAGCCATTGCGCCGACGGTCACGCCGAGCAGCTGAGCGCCGCCGGATGCTCGCGTGTCTTCGCGAAAATGGCCGATCTCGCCGCCCATTTGCGCGGGTGACCATGCGCGTAATCCAGATCAGCGACACGCATCTCAGTCGCGGCAAGGCGCATTTCCTCGATAATTGGGCGCCACTTGCAGGATGGATCGAGGCCGCGCGCCCGGATCTGGTGATCCATACCGGCGACGTGACTGTCGATGGCGCCGGGGTCGAGGATGATCTCGCCTATGCCGCGGCGCTGATAGAGGGGCTCGGACGCCGCTGTCTCGCGGTTCCCGGCAATCACGATGTCGGCGAAGCGGGCCGGCCGAGCCAGCCGGTCACCGACGAGCGGCTGGCACGCTGGCGGCGCCATTTCGGTCCCGACCGCTGGATCGAGGACATCGGTCCGGGTGCTGGCGGCTGGCGCCTGATCGGGCTCGACGCGCTCATTCTCGGCAGCGGGTCGCGCGAGGATACCGAGCAGCATGCATGGCTCGAAGCGGCGCTGGCCGAGGCGGCTGGCCGGCCGGTCGCCTGGTTTCTGCACAAGCCGCTCTTTCTTGAAGAGCCGGAGGAGGCCGACACCGGCTATTGGTCGGTCAAGCCCGAACCGCGCGCCCGGCTCCTGGCGTTGCTGCGTCGGCATCGGGTGGCGCTCGTCGCCAGCGGCCATCTGCACAAGGCGCACGACTTTGTGCGCGACGGCACGCGTTATCTATGGGCGCCGGCATCGAGCTTTGTCGTCGGCGCCATGCAGCCGGTGATGCCGGGCGAAAAGCGGCTCGGCGCCGTCCTTTACGAGTTCGATAAAGTAGGGTTGACCGCGCAGATCGCCGAGGTCCCCGGTCTCAAACCGCACCTGCTCGACAAGGTCATCGACGAGGTCTATCCGCGTCCCGCGCCAAAGAGTCCGGGCTGAACGCAAAGCTCGGCGATCCGGCTGTCGGAGAGCCGGAAGATGCGGTCCTGCGGCACCGGCAGGGTCAAGGCGACATCACGGGGCACTTCGGCATAAAGGCCGCGCAGCACCCGGCTGACGAGCCCATGCGCGACGACGATGATCGTCGCCGCTTCCTGCTGCTCGGCGAGCCAGCCGCCAACCCGCGCCGCGAATGCCGGGTAGCCTTCGCTATCGGGCGCGCGAAAATACCAGCGATACCGCCCGTCGCCGTCGAAAATGCCGGGGACACGCTCGGCGATTTCGGCATAGGTCAACCCGTCCCAGCTGCCGAGCGTCAATTCGCGCAGCCGCTCGTCGGTGCGGATTTCGCCGGGATCGGAGCGTTCGCTGCGAATGATCTCGGCGGTACGCAACGCCCGGCTCTGCGGGCTGGCGACGAGAGCCGCGGTGCGCGCGTCCGGCGATGCCGCCAGCGCGCGGCCGAGCGCCCGGGCTTGCGCCTCGCCTCGACGGGTCAATGGCGAATCAAACCGGCCCTGAAACCGCCGCTCCAGGTTCCACTCGGTCTCGCCGTGCCGGACCAGGAGGATTGTCACAGAGCCACTCCCGGATTGCGCAGGCGGTAGAGCACGTGCCGCTTCAGTGGACCTTCGGGGGTATTGGGGTGGTCGAAATCGTCCACGGGGTCGCGGGTCATGCCGAGCCGCTCCATGACCGCCCGCGAACGGCGATTGGCCGGCACCGTGACCGCGACGATCTCGGCAAGGCCGAGGTTGGCGAAACCATAATCGAGTGCCGCGCGCGCCGCCTCGCTGGCATATCCCTGGCCCCAATAGGCGCGGGCGAGCCGCCAGGCGATTTCGACCGCCGGGGTGAAATGCGCCTCGTAGGGGATCTGGGCGAGGCCGACGACGCCGACAAAGCTCGCTTTCCCGGGAATCTCGACAACCCACTGGCCGAACCCGTGCGCCCGCCAATGTTCGCGCGCCCGGGCCGCCCAGGCTTCGGCTGACCCCGCTTTGGTCAGCGGTCGCAAAAACTCCATGACCGCGGGGTCGGCCGACATCGCCGCGAACGGGGCGAGATCGGCGTCGCGCCACTCCCGCAGCACGAGGCGCGGCGTGCGCAGCGACACCGCCATCGCTATTTCTTCTGAAATTGCTATTTCTTCTGGCCGGCGGCGCCGGCCATCTGCGCCATCACCATCTGCTGCCATTGCTCGAACCCCTTGAGCCCGGCCGGCAGCCAGGCATCGATCAGTGTCTTTGCATCCATCGCCTTGATATTGGCGCCAAGCCGCTCCTCGACCTCTTTCAGCAGCGCCGCCTGCAAGGGCTGCACCTCCGGCAGGCCGAAGAATTTGCGCGCCTCCTCGGGGGTGCAATCGATATCAAAGCTGATCTTCATCGCCATCCTCCTCTCCCGCGGACCTAACCGATAGCACCTTGACGCTTGGGGTGCGCGCCGGATCTCGGGTATCCTTGCGACATGCCCGTAGAGATCCCGTTCCGCCGCGACTTCGCGTTCGAGTATGGCCGGCTCGAAAGTGTGGCACACGGCATTCGCCGCATTGTCGCGCGCAATCCGAGCCCGTTCACATTCCACGGCACCGGAACCTATGTCGTCGGCGAGGGTGAAATCGCGGTCATCGACCCCGGTCCCGATCTCGACGAGCATGTTGCGGCATTGCTGGCGAGCCTCGCCGGCGAGCGGGTCACGCATATCCTCGTCACCCATACCCATCGCGACCATTCGCCGGCGGCCGCCCCGCTCAAGGCTGCGACCGGCGCCCCGACCTATGGTTTTGGGCCGCATGCCGGCGGCAGGCGCGGCGATCCGGCGGTCGAGGAGGGCGGCGACTGGGATTTCGCGCCCGATGTGACGGTGCATGACGGTGACACGATCGCCGGACCCGGCTGGCGTTTCGAGGCGGTGCACACGCCGGGCCACACCTCGAACCATCTGTGCTTCGCGTTGCCCGATCGCGGCATTCTGTTCAGCGGCGATCACGTCATGGGCTGGTCGACCAGTGTCGTGGCTCCGCCCGATGGCGATATGAGCGCCTATATGGGTTCGCTCGACAAGCTGCTGCGGCGCGCCGACGCGACCTATTGGCCGACCCACGGTCCGGCGATCACCGAGCCCATCCCGCATGTCCGCGCCTTTATTGCTCATCGCCGCGAGCGCGAAGCCGGCGTCCTCGATTGCCTCAGGGCTGGCATCGGGCGGATCGATACGATCGTAGACCGGCTCTACCTCGGGTTGCCGCCCGGATTGCACCGCGCCGCCGGCCGGTCGGTGCACGCGCATCTGCTGGATCTTCGGGGGCGGGGCCTCGTCGAATGCGACGGGCCACCGACGATCGATACCGATTATCGCGCGGCTCGCTGCTGATCTCGGGTCCTGCCCGCCGACGTGCTACGCTTGAGCCACGGGTTTGCTGGCCACGGGGTTTGTGGGCTACGCGGTTTCGCGAGCTATGGAGTTTGCTTGAAGGTCGCGGCGAAGCTCTCGCCATCCGGCTTGATCAGGTGACCCTGCATATCGACGATCCCCGGGCGAAAGGCGAACTGGCTGCCATCGGTATTCTGAAACCTGAGCTCGCCGTCGCGAATCACCCCGGTACCGTGCAGGACGCCGCCCGGGCCGGGCGCATCCGCTCCCAACGGCCCGAAAACATAGATGATCGATGCCGTGCCGTCGGCTTTGACATCCTGTACGATCAGTGCCGCGCAAGTATTTGCGTCCCACGCGGCATCGCTCCAGACCCCGAGAAACCGCCGGTCGTCCTCGGGAACCATCGAGGAGTCGGCCAGCTGATAGGTGACGTTCTGGCCGCAGAATACCCGGCCGGGTTGCGCCTCGCCCGGCTCGGCTCCGGTCACCGGAGGGCCCAGGGGCTGCGGCGCTCCGGTCGCCGGGGGCCCGGAGGGTTGCGGCGGTTCGGCGGGCGGTGGAGATTGGGCCAGCGCCGGGGCGGCTGCGAGCAGCAACAGGCACAACAGGGCGATAGTGCGAGACATTTCTCGGGCTCCGGCCGCCAATGGCTGCGGCAGGCTTCTACGGCGAAAGCCGAGCCGCCGCCAGCGGACGACTCGTCGCAAACCCCCACCCGCACCGATAGCATCGGGCGATGGCCGGGGGTGCGCCAGATTTCGGCGCTGTCGCAGCACCCCAGGCACGGTTGGCGGCGGGCCTGCCGCGAAAAGCAGAGCAGGCGACCGGCCTCGGCGAGGCGGCGTTCCCCGAAACTTGCCCCTTTACCGTGGAGCAGGTGCTGTCGCGGGCGTTTCCGTGAGCGGGTATGGCGGCCGGTGCAGCCCGGCGGGGGAGATCGTGAAGATCTCGTAGCCGGTGGCAGTGACCCCGATCGTGTGCTCGAACTGCGCCGACAGCGAGCGGTCCTTGGTGACCGCGGTCCAGCCATCGTTCAGGATCTTCACTTCCCAGCGACCGGCGTTGATCATCGGCTCGATCGTGAAGAACATGCCTTCGTGCAGGAGCGGCCCATCCTCGGGCTTGCCGTAATGCAGGATCGAGGGGGCGTCGTGAAAGATGCGGCCGACCCCGTGCCCGCAAAAGTCGCGCACGACCGTGAAGCGATGGCTCTCTGCATAAGATTGGATCGCGTCACCGATCGCGCCAATATGGACGCCCGGGCGCACGACGGCGATGCCGCGCATCATCGCGTCGTAGGTCACCTCGGCGAGCCGCCGCGCCTTGACCGCGATGCGCTCCCCGACAAAGTACATCCGGCTCGAATCGCCGTGCCAGCCGTCGAGGATCGGGGTGACATCGATATTGAGAATGTCGCCCTCGACAAGCCGCCGCTCGCCGGGGATGCCGTGGCAGACGACGTGATTGATCGAGGTGCAGATCGACTTTGGAAATCCGCGATAGTTGAGCGGTGCCGGGATCGCGTCGTGCTCGAGGGTGAATGCGTGGCACAGCCGGTCGAGCTCGTCTGTGGTGACACCCGGGCGCACATAAGGAGTGATGAAGTCGAGCGTCTGCGCTGCGAGCCGTCCCGCGCGCCGCATCCCCGCGAAAGCCTCGGGGCCGTGGATCTTGATCCGTCCGTCGCGGGTCTCGCCGGGAGGAAGGCCGGTCACCGGGTCCCGCTGCAATCCGGTCGTGCTTTGCATCATCTCCGCGCGGTCGCGCCGTGCCTCTGCTGTGTACCGCCAAAAACGTAGGCGCTCGCAAGCCCTGGGGCAACCGTGTCGGCAGGCCGGCGATTGTGCCGGTGGCGGTATTTGCCTATGAAGACCGGCATAGGTGAAGGCCGGCGTACCTGCCTGATCGCCAATCCACCGCATCGAGCAACCCTGGGTAGGAGCCAAATGACCGATCTTGACCGTGAAGACCCCGCAGCGAGCCCCATCGGCCGGGTCGTCACCGCCTGCGTGCTGGTCATCGGCAACGAGATCCTGTCGGGCCGCACCCAGGACGAAAACCTCGGTTTTCTCGCCCGCGAGCTCAACGAGGCCGGTGTGCGGCTGCGCGAGGCGCGGGTCATCCCTGATATCGCCGGGATCATCATCGCCACGGTCAACGAAGTGCGGTGCCAGTTCGACTATGTGTTCACGACTGGCGGGATCGGTCCGACCCACGACGACATTACCGCGCAGTGCATGGCCGACGCCTTCGCAGTGCCGTTGATCGTGCATCCGGATGCGCGGCGCCTGCTCGAAAGCCATTACCCGCAGGGACATCTGAACGAAGCCCGGCTGCGCATGGCGCGGGTGCCGGAAGGTGCGGTGCTGCTGCCAAACCCGATCTCGCGAGCGCCGGGTTTCCAGATCGGCAACGTGTTTGTGCTGCCGGGGGTGCCCAACATCATGCGGGCGATCTTCGAGCAGCTGAAGCACCGCCTTGTCGGCGGTCGCCGGATGTTGAGCCGGAGCGTCAGCTGTGGGCTCGGTGAGGGGGCTTTGGCCCACGATCTGTCGGCTCTGCAGGACCGCTGGCCCGACCTCGAGATCGGGTCCTATCCATATTTCCGACGCGGTGATTTTGGCGTGACCCTGGTCTTGCGCGGCACCGATCGCGACCGCCTCGTCATCGCGACCGCTGAGCTGAAGAGGCTGATCGCGAGCCTGGGCGGCGAGCCGCAAGAGGGTCTGGCCGAGGAGTAGCCGCCGTGTCGGGCGGACGTGGCGAAAAGGTAGACGCAGCAGACTTAAAATCTGCTTCCCGCCAGGGAGTGCGGGTTCGAGTCCCGCCGTCCGTACCACGCTCCGGCGCGCCCGCGCGGCCATGACCGGCCCGACAATGACCGGCCCGGCCATCACAGTGCGCGCTCAATTGCGCGCGCCTCGCTCGCGCCACGGGCCAGCGCAAAGCAGCGTCTTGGCCCGCAGCCAAGCTCGCACGCACAGATAGCCTAGAGCGTCCTCGGCCTCCCGCTGTGTGTCGATCCAGGGGGCTTGTCGCACCCGACATAGCAGTCATCGTCGGTGAGGGCGACAAACCTGCCTCTCGCGGCCTGCCAGCCGGTATTCCGGGCCCAATAGGAGCCGGCGATAGGCTCATGGGCGGCGATCACCGGGAAAACGGCGGTCCGGGCAGATTCCCCGATGACCGTGGCTGTGGCGTCGGTTGAGCCGTTGTCGACGACAATCAGCTCCCATGGAATATCGATATGAATGCGTGCAACGGTGGCAAGACACGCTGAAAGCTTCGGTGCGCGATTTCTCGTCGGAACGACGATCGAATCAATCATCCAATATTCCGCTCGCGTGAATCAGAACCAGAGCCTCGGGCAATGCCGTTAAGATGTGGCTAAGCCCCGCGGACACCGGTTCTGCAGGCTGCCGCCGGCGACGAGATGGTCCGCGCTGCCTGGCACGGCTGCCGGATGCTTTGTGTCGCCGCCTTGGTGGCGCCGCGACGGCCGGCTTTGGCTCCGGGCTTATCAGCCTCCGTTCGCCATGCTATTGCCTCACCGATCGCAGGCTCGTCGGGCGCCCGTGCTTGGGGACTACGCGGCGGCGACCCACCTGCGCGGAGATCGCGTCGATGATCAGCCAGCGGACCCCCCGTACCGAGATCGGTCGCGCCCTGCTGCTGGCTGCGGTGCCGCTCCTTTTTATCGCCGGTGCTTCGGCGTTCCAGCTGCTCGTCAACGTGCCAAATGCCCGCATCGCCCGCGCGCATACGCTGCTGAGCCTCGACACGATCCACGCCGCCAACGCGATCGACGAGGCGGTCCAGGATGCCGAACGCGGCCAGCGCGGCTTTCTGATCACCGGCAGCGAGACCTATCTCGAACCCTATACGCGAGCGAAAGAGCGTCTGCCGCGGCTGATGCTCGAGCTGCAACGCTCGATTGCCGACAGCCCTGACCAGCAGCCGCGGCTGCTACGCCTCCAGGCCGAGATCACGACCAAGATGAACGAGCTCGCCGCGACCGTCGCGGCGATGCGGCAGCACGGGCTCGCCGCCGCCAAGGCGATCGTCGCCACCAATCTGGGACTGACCGCGATGAGCGGCGTGCTGAGCGAATTGCGCGCGATCGACGATGCGGCCCAGTCCCGTCTCGATGCCCGCCTCGTCCGCGCCGAGATCAGCGACGAGCGGGTGACCGCGACCTTTGTCGCCGGCAGCCTTGTCTCCGCGGTGGCGCTGCTGGCCGGCGCGTTTTTATTGGCTGCCGCTTACCGCCGGACAGCGCGTTCCGAGCGGCTGACGCGCGATACCCTCGACAGCGTGCGCGAGGGGGTGGCGGCGTTCGACGCCACCGGCCGCCTGCAGGTGTGGAACCAGCCATTCGCCGCGCTGCTCGGGGCTGGCGCGCAGGCGATCCGTCGCGGCGCGACCTTCGCCGATCTGGCCGCCGGCGCCGATTTGCTGAGCCAGCTGTCAGCGGCCGGATGGTCGCCCGATCGGCCGCTCCTGATCGAGCATCGCAGCGAACGCGGTACGTTTGTCGAGGTGTTTCACAATCCGACCGCCGATGGCGGCTCGGTCACCACGCTGCTCGACGTGACCGGGCGGCGCCAAGCCGAGGAAGCGCTGCGCCAGGCCCAGAAGCTCGAAGCGTTGGGCCAGATGACCGGCGGCATCGCCCATGACTTCAACAATTTGCTGACCATTATCATTGGCAGCCTCGATCTGCTGCGGCGCTCTGTCGGAAATGACCGCCGAGCGATCGAGCGGATCGACATGGTCGGCACCGCCGCCGAGCGCGCCGCGCGACTGACCGAGCAGCTGCTCGCCTTCGCCCGGCGCCAACCGCTGCAGCCCGAGATGGTCGATCTCGGCCAGCTGATGCAGGAGGCGCTGACGCTGATCCGCCGCGCAGTCGGCGAGGCGATCACGGTCGAATGCGTCTCAGCGGGTGGGCTGTGGATGACGATGGTCGACTCCGCGCAGTTCCAGTCGGCGGTGCTCAACCTCGCGATCAACAGCCGCGACGCGATGCCCGATGGCGGCAAGCTGACGATCGAGCTCGGCAATGTCGCGCTCGACGATCTCTACGCGGCGCGCCGTGCCGAGGTCGCGCCCGGCCAGTACGTGCTGTTCGCGATCACCGATACCGGCAAGGGCATGGACGCCGCCACCGCGGCGCGCGCGCTCGACCCGTTTTTTACGACCAAGCCGGTGGGCGAAGGCACCGGGCTCGGCTTGCCGCAGGTCTACGGCTTTGCCAGGCAGTCGGGCGGGCAGCTGCAGATCTACAGCGAGGTCGGCGAGGGCACGACGGTCAAGCTCTATTTGCCGCGCGGGTTCGGCGAGGAGAACGTTCAGCCGACGCGGGCTCCGGCGCTCGCCGTAACCGGCACCGAGACCGTTCTGGTCGTCGATGATGACGAGATCGTGCGCGCGACCGTGGCCTCGATGCTCGAAGAGCTCGGCTACGCCGTGCTTCTGGCGGCGAGTGGCGCCGCGGCGCTGGCAATCCTCAAAGGCGACACGAAGATCGATCTGCTGTTTACCGATGTGGTCATGGCCGGTCCGATTGGTGGCCGCCAGCTTGCCGATCAAGCCGCGGCGCTGCGGCCGACCCTCAAGGTGCTGTTCACCTCAGGCTATACCGAAAATGCGATCGTCCACAACGGCCGGCTCGACCGCGGTGTCGAGCTGCTGAGCAAGCCCTACAGCCGGGAGCGGCTGGCCGCCAAATTGCGCCGCGTGCTCGACGGGCCGACGCACGAACCCGATCGCGCTGCGCAACGTTGAACCCCGATAACGCTGATAGCGAGGTTTCAGCCGAGATGCCCGGACGTGCCGAGATGCCCGAGCGTTACGACGTCGTGATCATCGGGTCGGGGCCGGGCGGCTATGTCGCGGCGATCCGGGCGGCACAGCTCGGGCTCAGCACCGCCTGCGTCGAGGCCCGCGCCAGCCTCGGCGGGACCTGTCTCAATATCGGCTGCATCCCGTCAAAAGCCCTGCTGCAATCTACCGAGAAGCTGGTCGAGGCGCGCCATGATTTTGCCGAGCACGGGATCCGCCTCGGCGAGCTCGGTGTCGATCTCGCCGTGCTGATGGCCCGCAAGGACCGGGTCGTCGACACCTTGACCCGCGGCGTCGAATTTCTGTTTCGCAAAAACAAGATCGCCTGGCTCAAGGGGAAGGGGCGCATCGCCGCTCCGGGGCGGGTCGCGGTCACCGCCGCCGGCGGCGAGATCTCCGAGGTCGAGGCCGGCGCGATCGTCATCGCCACCGGCTCGCAGAGCACGCCCTTGCCGGGGGTCGAAATCGACGAGCAGCGCATCCTGTCATCGACCGGAGCGCTGGCGCTCGACCATGTGCCGAACCGGCTGGTGGTGGTCGGCGGCGGCTATGTCGGGCTCGAGCTGGGCTCGGTGTGGCAGCGGCTCGGCGCGCGGGTGACCGTGGTCGAGCTTCTCGACCGGATCGTGCCGAGCATGGACCGGGAGCTCGCTGCCGCCCTGCAGCGGGCGCTGACCCGCCAGGGGATCGAGTTTGCCCTCGGCGCCAAGCTCGCCGGGATCGATCGGACGGCCGACGGGCTGACGCTCGCCATCGAAGGCGGCGCGCCGCGGCGGCTCGCGGCTGATGCGGTCCTGGTCGCGGTCGGCCGGCGCCCCTATACCGAGGGGCTCGGGCTCGATACGGTCGGGGTCGCATGCGACGCCCAGGGCCGGATCGTCGTCGATGCCGGCTTTGCCACAAATGTCGCCGGCATCTATGCGATTGGCGACGCGATCCGCGGGCCGATGCTCGCGCACAAGGCCGAGGAAGAGGGCATCGCGGTGGCCGAGCGTCTCGCGGGGCAGCTTCCGGCCGTCGATTACGAGGCGATCCCGGCGGTGGTCTACACCCGGCCGGAGGTCGCCTCCGTCGGCAAGACCGAGGAGCAGCTGAAGGGAGCGGCGATCGGCTACCGCACGGGCAAGTTCCCGTTCACCGCCAATCCGCGGGCCCGCGCCAACGGCGACACCGAGGGTTTTGTCAAAATCCTCGCCGATGCTGCGACCGACCGGGTGCTGGGCGTGCACATCATCGGCCCCGACGCCGGCACGATGATCGCCGAGGCGGTGCTGGCCATAACCTTTGGCGCCTCGGCCGAGGATATCGGCCGCACCTGCCACGCCCACCCGACATTGAGCGAGGCGATCAAGGAGGCGGCGCTCGCCGTCGACGGCCGCGCGATCCACATCTGAAAAGAAGGTCCGGCGGTGCCGACCGTTGGGGATAAGGGCAGGTCGACGCGCACGGGCGTTGGGTTTGGCCTGCCTTTGTGCTAAATTTCCCTCAATGTCCGCGGATACGATGGACGAACCGAAGGGAGGAGCCGATGCCCAAATATTTGATCGCCGCGTCCTACACCGCCGAAGGACTGCGAGGGTTGCAAAAGGACAAGGCCTCCGGCCGGCAGCGAGCCGTGACCGCGGCGGTCGAGGGCGTCGGCGGCAAGGTCGAGTGCTTTTACAACGCGCTCGGCGAGCACGATGCCTATGTGATCGTCGATTTGCCCGACACGATCACCGCCACGGCGCTGTCGATCGCGGTGTCGGCGGCCGGGCTCGCCCGCACCCGGACAACGGCGCTGCTGACCGTCGAGGAGACCGACCGAGCGCTCGAAAAAAGCGTCAGCTACCGCCCGCCGGGCCATTAGGGCAAAGCCCGCCGGCGCGGGCCTCGCTCGCATCAGAAGGTGGCGCCCGATTGCAGCCAGTGGCGCACGATCTCGCTGCCGGTGGCGAACCACACGCCATCGTGTGAGCGCAGATAGGCGAGCGCCTTGTCGAGCCCGGCGATGCGGTGCGGCACGCCGGTCAGATAGGGGTGGAGGCAGATCGCCATGACCCGGCCGGACTTCTCACCCTCGGCGTAGAGCGTGTCGAACTGGCGGCAGATCGCCGCCGTGAATTCGTCGATCGTGCCGTTGCGGTAGTGGATAAACGGCGCGTCGTTGATCTCGTAGGAATAGGGGATCGAGACCAGTGGCCGGCCGCCGATATCCATCAGATAAGGCTGGTCGTCGTTGACCCAGTCGGCAACGTAGAGGCAGCCCTCCTCCGCCAGGTAATCGAGCGTGTGCCAGGTTTCGGCGAGCCCGCTGCCGAGCCAGCCGAGCGGCTTGTGCCCGGTCATTTCGGCGATGCGGGCAAGGGTCCGGGCGATCGTCTCCCGCTCCTCCTCGGGGGCGAGCGCATCGAGCCACACGCTGTTGGTCTCGTTGTGGCCGAGAATTTCCCAGCCCAATTCGATCGCGGCCTTAACGATCTGCGGGTGGTGGTCGCAGATGTCGCTGTTGAGCGTCGGGCTGGCGCGGATCTGGTGCTTGTCGAAGAGCTCCATCAGCCGCCAGATGCCGACCCGGTTGCCATAGTCGCGCTGCGCCCAGGCGCGCACCGAGGGTGCCGTGCCGGCGGGCATGCCGGGATGGCTCGGGATCGCCCGCGTCAGCGGAAAGAATTCGATGTTCGGGATCACCCAGACCGCCAGCCGAGCGCCGCCCGGCCATTCGAGCCGCGGCCGCTCATTGATCGGAACATAGGAAAATGGCCCATAATCGCGCGGCTGCATCGTTCCCTCGCTGATGGAGTTCGGATGTCGGACAGGATGCCCGATCTGGCGCTGGAATGGCAGGGCTTCGCGCAGTTTTCGCCGCCGGAGCTCTACGCGCTGCTGCGCTTTCGCCAGGCGATCTTTGTCGTCGAGCAAGCCTCGGCCTATCCCGATCTCGACGGCCTCGATGCGAATGCGCGGCATCTATTGCTGCGCGCCGATGGGGAGCTCGGTGGCTGTCTGCGGCTCGTTCTGTCGCCGCTGCTGCGGATCGGCCGGGTCGCCGTCGCACCGGCGCTGCGCGGTCGGGGGCTCGGTCGCCGGCTGATGGACGAGGCGCTGCGCCGTTGCCACGTGGACCATGCGGGGCAGCCGGTCGTGCTGACCGCGCAGGCCCATCTCGAACGGTTCTACGCGAGCTTCGGCTTTGTCACGACCTCGGCGCCCTACGATGATTTCGGGGTCAGCCACATCGATATGCAGCTGCCGCCGCCCTGAGCGGCTAGCCGTGAGCTTCTATTCGGCGGCGAGCGGGTGGACGATCGGCTGCGGCAGGGTGAATTCCCGATCGTGCTGCAGCGACGGCACTATCCGCCGCACCTCGGCGATCCGCGCCGGGTCGAGCCGTGCGCTGACGATGCCCACACCTTCGCCGCCATCGGCCAGGATCTCGCCCCATGGGTCGATGATCAGCGAGTGGCCGTAGCTCCGGCGCCCGCCGGCATGCTCGCCCCACCCTGCCGGCGCCAGCACGAAAGAGCCGTTCTCGATTGCCCGCGCGCGCAGCAGAACATGCCAATGCGCGGTCCCGGTCGGCACCGTGAACACCGACGGGACCGTCAGAAAATCGGCGCCGGCCTGCGCCAGCCGGCGATAGAGATGTGGGAAGCGCACATCGTAGCACACGCTCATGCCGAGCTTTCCCCACGGGGTCTCGGCCACGACGGTGCCGCTGCCCGGCCGGTAGGCGTTGCTTTCGCGGTAGCTCTCGCCGCCCGGCAGATCGATGTCGAACATGTGGATCTTGTCGTAGCGGGCCACGATGCCGCCCGCCGCGTCGATCAGAAAGGAGCGGTTGGCGAGCCTGCCGTCACTGCCGCCAAGACCCTCGCCGTCGCCGGGATCGATGACGAGCGAGCCGATTACGAGCCACGCCCCGGTCTCGCGCGCCAATTCGCGCATGCCGGCGAGAAACGGGTCGTCCGCCTCGCGCCGGGCCTTGTCGCGGCGGCGCTTGCCGCTCTCGATGAAGTTGCTGACCTCGGGGGTGGCGATCAGCTCCGCGCCAGCGTCGCGCGCCCGGCGGATCAGCCCCGAGACGACCCGCAGATTGGGCTCGGGATCGGGGCCGGCGGTGAACTGGATGCAGGCGGCGGTGAACGGCGCGCTCATCGGCCGATCCCGAGCTTCGGGTCGAGCCGGCCGGCGCGGTCGAGCGCGACGAGATCGTCGCAGCCGCCGATATGCTCGCCATCGATAAAGATCTGCGGCACCGTGGTCCGCCCGTGGGCACGGCGGATCATCTCGTCGCGGCGCTCGGGCTCTCGGCCGAGATCGATATCGACAAAACCCACCCCCTTGCGCTGCAGCAGCGCGCGCGCCCGGGTGCAATAGGGGCACCATCGCGTCGTATAGAGCTCGATTTCGGCCATTGCTGCCGTCCTTCTCTGCGCCGAATCCTGCCGCCTCATTATGCTCCGGCCCGCAGCGCCCGCGCCAGCGTCAGCACGCCGACCGAGGCGGCCCCGGCACGCTTCAGGATGCGCGCACATTCATCGACGGTGGCCCCGGTGGTCAGCACATCGTCGATCAGCACGACCCTGCGGCCGGTGAGGCTGCGTCCCCCTCGCACCGCAAACGCACCCTGCACGTTTCGCGCCCGTGCGGCTGGCCCCATATGGCCCTGCACCGGTGTGCGGCGGCGGCGGCAAATCCAATCCGCGGCGACCGGCGGCCCGCCCGCCCCACGGATCGCATGCGCCAGCAAGGCCGCCTGGTTGTAGCGGCGCCGTGCCAGCCGCGACCAATGCAGCGGCACCGGAACCAATAGATCGGCATCTCCCAGCACCTCGCCGCCGGCGCGAAGCATCCAGCGCCCGAACGCGCCGGCGAGATGGGTGTGATCGGCGTGCTTGAGCCCGAGGATCAGCCCACGGCTGTTCTTGTCGTAGCGCAGGACCGAGCGCGCCCGGTCCCAGGAGCGCTCGGCGCGCGCGCAATCGGCGCAGACCGCCCCGTCGCCCAGCGGATGCGCAAAGGGCAGACCGCAGCCGGCACACCAGGGGGGTGCAAAAAAGGTCATCGCCCCCCAGCATCTTCCGCACAGCGCGTCCGCCTCCTCGACCGCGGTCCCGCAGGCGAGGCAGCGCGGCGGCAGCACGACATCGACCAGCCCGCGAGCGAGCCGCCGCAAGCGGCCCAGTGCCTGGATCGCAAGGGTTGCCGAGGGCGTCATCGCAACACAACATCAAACCGCAGCCGGGTCCGTCAACCGGCGCCTGCCGCAGGGATCGCAATGCCGCGCCATGATCGCACCGAGCCGACCGCGCTGTTCGACCGCCGGGCGTGGCGGCAGCACCGCGAGCGCGCGGCGCGGCAGGGCTGCAGCGATTTTCTGCATGCCGAGGTCGCGGCGCGCATCATCGACCGGCTCGATGGCGTCAACCGGCGGTTCCACGCAGCGCTCGATCTCGGCTCGCACAGCGGCGCGCTGTCGCGGGCGCTGGCCGGGCGGCCGGGGATCGAGCGCATCATCGCCGCCGATCCCGCCATCGGGTTTCTGACGCCACCGCCATCGCCGGCGATGCGGGTTGCCGCCGATCCCGAGCTGCTGCCGTTTCGCGACGCCGGGTTCGACCTTGCGGTCAGTGCGCTGGTGCTTCACTGGGTCGGCGATCTGCCCGGCACGCTGATCCAGCTGCGCCGCGCCCTGGTTCCGGATGGTCTGTTTCTGGGCGCGATGCTGGGCGGCGCCACCCTGGCGGAATTGCGCAGCGTGCTGATCGACGCCGAGCTCGCCGAGACGGGCGGTGCGAGCCCGCGGGTGTCGCCGACCGCCGACCTCGCCGACGCCGCGGCGCTGCTGCAGCGCGCCGGGTTCGCAATGCCGGTCGCCGACGCCGACCAGATCGCTGTCACGTATCCGCATGCGCTGGCACTGATGCGCGAGCTGCGTGCGATGGGCGAAACAAACGCGCTGTCGGCGCGGCCACGCACGGCGTTGCGACGGGCCACGCTCACCCGTGCAACGCAGCTCTACGCCGAGCGGTTTGGGCGGGCCGACGGGCGGGTCACGGCCAGCTTCGAGGTGCTGTTCCTGACCGGCTGGGCCCCGGCGGCGGGTCAGCCACAGCCGCTGCGTCCGGGCAGCGCCGCGCACCGTCTCGCCGATGCGCTCGGCACGGTCGAAATTTCCGCTGGTGATCGCGCCGCGCCGCCGACAAGCCGCTCGTCGCGATGCTGCGCGGCCTGCTC
>JBOHME010000039.1:0-34246 GCA_050729795.1 Allostellaceae bacterium
GCCGATGCCCGGCCCGAGGACAAGCTTGCGCTGATCCGTGACGAGCAGGCGAAGGGCAAGCTCGTCGCGATGTGTGGCGACGGCACCAATGACGCGCCGGCGCTGGCTCAAGCCGATGTCGGCGTCGCCAT
Organism: Allostellaceae bacterium; assembly: GCA_050729795.1. Lineage (GTDB taxonomy): Bacteria > Pseudomonadota > Alphaproteobacteria > ATCC43930 > CGMCC-115725 > AP-15. The sequence continues at coordinate 132 of JBOHME010000039.1, forward strand.
GAACACCGGCACCATGGCCGCACGCGAAGCTGGCAACATGGTCGATCTCGATAGCGATCCGACCAAGCTCATCGAGATCGTCGAGATCGGCAAGCAGCTCTTAATTACCCGCGGCGCGCTGACCACGTTCTCGATCGCCAACGATGTCGCGAAATATTTCGCAATCATCCCGGCCATGTTCATCGCGTTCTATCCGCAGCTCGCCGTGCTCAACCTCATGCGGCTGCACAGTCCCGAAAGTGCCATCCTGTCGGCGATCATCTTCAATGCGCTGATCATCATCGCGCTGATCCCGCTTGCCTTGCGCGGTGTCGGATTTCGCCCGATCGGTGCTGCCGCGCTATTGCGCCGCAATCTGATGATCTATGGCGTTGGCGGGATCATCGTGCCGTTTGTCGGCATCAAGCTGATCGATCTCGCCGTTACCGCGATCGGCCTCGCTTGAGGAGCGCAGCGATGTTGCGGCAAATCCGCCCCGCGATCCTGATGATCGTGGTCATGACCGCGATCACCGGGCTCCTCTACCCGCTCGCCATGACCGGGCTCGCGCAGCTTTTGTTTCCCCATCAGGCCAATGGGAGCCTGATCGAGAGGGATGGCAAGGTCATCGGCTCGAGACTGATCGGCCAGAACTTCGCCTCCGACCGGTATTTTCATGGCCGCCCCTCGGCGACCACTGAACCCGACCCGAAAGACCCGAGCAAAACGGTGAGGGTGCCTTATGCCGCCGACAATTCGGGCGGCTCGAACCTCGGACCGACCAACCAGGCACTGATCGACCGGGTCAAGGCCGATGCCGCCAGGCTCGCCAAGGAAAACCCTGCGACACCGATCCCGGTCGATCTGGTGACGACATCGGCGAGCGGGCTCGACCCCGACATCAGCCTCGCTGCCGCCCTGTTCCAGGTGCCGCGGATCGCGAAGGCGCGCCATCTCGACCGGGAGAAGCTGCGCGTGCTCGTTGCCCGGCACACCGAGGAGCGGTTTCTCGGCGTGCTCGGCGAGAGGCGGGTCAACGTGCTCGAGTTGAACCTCGCGCTCGACCGCCTGCACTAGAATGAGCGGGCCGATGTGCCGGCGGTGAGCCGGCGCCGGCGGTCTGGCGCTCAGAACTGGTCCGGATCGAACGCCAGCACCGTGGCGCCACAGAAGATCGCCGGCACGCGAGCCGGCGCCAGAGCCAGCGAATGCTCGGCAAAGAAGCGCGCAGTTGCGAGCTTAGCGCGCAGAAAGGCGGCATCGCCACGACCGTCGCGCAACAGCTTTACGGCGACGAGCGCCTGGCGGGCGAAGAGCCACCCGCCGCAGACGATGCCGAGCAGATCGAGATAGGGCACGGCACCGGCCGCGGCACCCGCGGCATCGCTGCTCATGAGACCGGTGGTCGCGGTCCGGGCTGCCTCGGTTGCCGTGCGCAGCCTGCGGCAGAGCTGTGACAATTCGCCCGAGCCGGCCCGGTCCAGCACCGTCAGCGTCGTCTCGATCTCGGCGAACAGCTCTGCTGCCGCGGCCCCATGATCACGCGTGAGCTTGCGGCCGACCAGATCGTTCGCCTGGATCCCGTTGGTGCCCTCGTAGATTGGCGCGATGCGCGCGTCACGCCAATGCTGGGCGGCCCCCGTTTCCTCGATATAGCCCATGCCGCCATGGATCTGGATGCCGGTCGAGGCGACCGCGACGCCGGTGTCGGTGCACCACGCCTTGACCACCGGGATCAAGAGATCGGCGCGCCGCTGCGTCCTGGCGCGCTCGGCCGGATCGGGATGGTGCCGCGCCCGGTCGATCGTCGCTGCGGCATAATAGGCAAGCCCGCGCATCGCCTCGATCGCGGCGCGCATCGACAGCAGCATGCGCCGCACGTCGGCGTGGTGGATGATTGGCAGTGCCGCGGCATTGTCGGCGGCGCCTGCGGGGACCCCCTGCACGCGGGTTCGGGCGAAATCGCGTGCCTGCTGATAGGCGCGCTCGGCAATCGCCAAACCCTGCACCCCGACCTGAAGGCGGGCATTGTTCATCATCGTGAACATGTATTCGAGGCCGCGATGCTCTTCACCGATCCGCCAGCCGATCGCATCCTCGTATGCGAGCACGCAGGTCGGCGAGGCGTGGATCCCGACTTTCTCCTCGAGGCGGAGCGTGCGCACGGCGTTGCGCGGCCCGGGCTTGCCATCGGCATCAGGCAGGAATTTCGGCACCAGGAACAGCGACAATCCCTTTGATCCCGGCCCCCCGCCCTCGGCCCGCGCCAGCACCGCATGAACAATGTTGGGAGCGAGATCGTGGTCGCCGTAGCTGATGAAGATCTTCTGGCCACTGATCCGATAATGATCGCCCCAGCGCGGATCGCGCGCAGCGGTGGCACGCGTCGCCACCGCGCCGAGATCCGAGCCCGCCTGCGGCTCGGTCAGGTTCATCGTGCCGGTCCATTCGCCACTGACCAGCTTCTGCAGATAAAGCCGCTTCTGCTCGGGCGAACCGTACACCTGCAGCAATTCGATCGATGCCTGGTTGAGCAATGGGCAGAGCGCAAAGCTCATCGAGGCGGCATCGAGAATTTCCGCGACCGGCACCGAGAGCGCCAGCGGCAGCCCCTGCCCGCCGAATTCGGGATCGCCGGCGAGCCCGTTCCAGCCGCCCTCGACAAAACGGGCATACGCCTCGCGAAACCCCGGCGGGGTGCGCACGACGCCATTTTCGAGAACGCTGCCGATCCGGTCGGCGGGCTGGTTCAGTGGCGCCAGCTCGCTTTCGGCGAATTTCGCAGCCGCCTCCAGAATGGCGGCAACCGTCTCGGGATCCGCGGCGCCATAGCCGGGCAACGCCGCCACCGCGGTGATCCCGGCGACGCCGTCGAGCACAAAGCGCATATCGGCGAGCGGGGCGGCGTAGGACATCGGGAACGTCTCCGAGCGGCAAGCGCGGGCACCCGGCGATCTTATCCGCTCGCACCCGCCGCCGCGAGATGCCGGGCGGCGATGATCGCATCATCGGCGATCGTGCCGAGCTCGACGATCGCAGACGCTCGACGATCGCGCGCCCTTGACGATCGGGCTGGCGCCCTCTACTCGCCATGAGCGGACGATCATTCAGCCTGCGGTCAGCCAGCGGGGACGACACGCGATGGATTGCGAGGCCGGTCCTCCACCAGCCATCCCGGAGACCGAGACCACCGACACGGCCGTCGCCCAGCGCCTCGCTCGCATCGTCTTCACCAGCGCGCTCGTCCTGCTCGGCCTGTGGATCCTCCACCGTTTTCTGCCGGCGCTGGCCTGGGCGACGATCCTCGCGATCGCGCTGTGGCCCCTCTATCGGCGGCTGATCCTGGCCCGGCCCGGACCCGAGCGCCGGGTATTGGCGCCCCTCGCCATCACCGCGCTGATCGGCTTGGTCATTATCGGTCCGCTGATCTACGCCGGCATTGAGATCGGCCGCGAAAGCGGTGCGCTCGTCGGTTATCTCGGCGAGGTGCGGCGCAACGGGCTGGCGATGCCACCGTGGTTGCCGCAGCTGCCGGGGATCGGTCATCAGCTCGCCACATGGTGGCGCACCAATCTCAGCGATCCGCAAACGATGCAGGCCCTGCTCGGCCGCATCTACACCCGCATCCCGGTCCGCTCGGCGCGACAACTCGGCGGTGAAATCGTCTACCGGCTGATCCTGTTCGGGTTCACCCTGTTGACCCTGTTTTTTCTGTTTCGCGAGGGCGCCGGGCTCAGCCGCCGGCTGCTGGCGCTGAGCCATCGCGTCCTCGGCCCGAGCGGCGAGCGGGTGGCCCGCCATATGATCGCCGCGGTGCACGGCACAGTGACCGGCCTCGTGCTCGTCGGTCTGGCCGAGGGGATCGTGATCGGCTTTAGCTATGCGCTCGCCGGTCTGCCGCACACGGTCTCGTTTGCGGCGCTGACCGGCGTCGTCGCGGTGATCCCGTTCGGCGCGCCGATTGCGTTTTGCGGCGCTGGTCTCTATCTCGCGGCGATCGGCAGCACCGGGGCCGCAGCGCTGGTCATCGGCTTCGGTTTTCTCGTCGTTTTCGTGGCCGATCACTTTGTCCGCCCGTTTCTGATCGGTGGCGCGGCACGGCTGCCGTTTCTGTGGGTGCTGCTCGGAATTGTCGGCGGGCTCGAAACGTTCGGGCTTCTCGGTCTGTTTCTCGGCCCCGTCGTGATGGCCGCGTTGATCTCACTGTGGCGCGAATGGACGCAGTTCGCCGATCCCACCCGCAGCGCGCCGCCACCGGCGGGCCGGCGGCATTTGCGGCACTGAGCAAGCGCCGCCGCGAGGCTCGACAGCCGGGCGATGGTTGCGCACAATGGCGGCAGGGTCGCCGGCCGGCCCGACTGTGCGGCGCGGTCTTTAGGGTCGATCCCGCGCGCCGACGCGGAGCATCAGTCGCAGCTTCGACCCGTGCTGTGCAACATCGGAGGATGCATGAAATACGTTTGCGATGCTCCAGGCGGAAAAACCTGGTTTCGGATCGAGACCGAGGCCGAGGCGGCAAGCGAGTCGGACACCATGCGCCATGCGGTCGAGAAGTTCTTTCGCAAGGAACAGGAAAAGGCGACGCAGACGTTCCAGCCGCTCTCAAAGCTCAATTTCGAGCAGGAGATCGGGCTGAAGGCGCACATCCAGCGCGAGATGCCGCTGTTTTTGACCTTGCGCGAGGATGACGGCAGCCCGCTTGTCACCGCGATGCTGCCACCCGGGGGGCGCGACGACCGGACCTTTCGGCCGATCATCGTCGGCATGGCCAACGCCGATCCCTATGTCGAGCACGCCGACGCAATCCGCGCGCTGGGCCAGCATTTCGGTCTCGCCCTCGAACGGTCGCGCTGCTACCCCTACCGCCGCGACTGAGACCGCGCCAGCCGCACCGCAGGACGGGGGGCGGCCGGAACCGCCTGCCCTCTGGCACACTGCCTGCGCTCTGGTACCGCCTGCCCCGCTCGCGGTCTCAGGCCTGTCGCATCTGCTTGCCGGCGGTGGTTCCGGCGATCTTGCCAAAGACCGATCCCGAAACCAGACCGGTGCCGCCAGGATAGTTGAAATAGAACAACCCGCCGACCATCTCACCGGCGGCATAGAGACCGGGTATCGGCCGCTGCGCCGTGTCGAGCACCTTGCAGTCGCTGTCGATCCGTACCCCGCCAAAAGTGAACGTCACGCCGCAGGTCGTGCAATAAGCCTCGAATGGCGGCTTTTCGATCGGCATCGCCCAGTTGGTCTTGTCGATCGCCAAGCCCTTTGTCGCGCGCCCGTCCTTGATCGTCGGATTGTAAGGCGTGCCGCGCCCGACGGCAGCATTGTATTCGCGAATGGTTTCGATAAACCGCGGCTTGTCAACTGCCGCGCCGGTCTCCGCCATCTTGTCGGCGAGCGCCTCGATCGTGTCGGCGGTGACCTTGGTGACTTGACGGATGCGGTATTCATCGCGCTGAAGATGCACCACCTGCTGGTCAAAGATTTGCCAGGCGAACTGGTGCGGCTGCTCGAGGATCAGCCGGCCGTATTTGGCGTAGGTGTAGTTGCGGAAATCGGCACCCTCGTCACAAAACCGCAGACCGTCGGCGTTGACCATGATGGCAAACGGATAGCTGTGCTTCTGGAAATTGTCACCGACCGCGAGATCGCCAAATTCGGGAGCGTTGTAGTCCCAGCCGACGGCATGGCAGCCCGACCAGTTGCCATAGGGCATCGCGCCGATGTCGAGCGCCATCTTGATGCCGCCGCCGGTGTTGAACCGGGTGCCCCGCACCTTGGCCAAATCCCAGCCGGGTCCGAGATAGCGGGTCCGCATCTCGGCATTGGCCTCGAACCCGCCGCAGGCGAGAATGACCGCTTTGGCTGGGATCTGCGTGGTCTTGCCCTCGACATTGGCGATGATCCCGTGCACGCCGTCATCATCGGCGATCAGCCGCTCGCCCCGGGCTTCGTAAGCGACCTGGATCTGACGCTGCTCCGCCGCCTTGAACAAGCCTTCGACCAGCCCCGGGCCGCCACCCCAGGCTTCGAGCGCGAGCCCGCCCCAGAACACGAACTTGCCGTCGTGCTTGAAGGCCTGGCGCGAGTACATCGGCGCAAAACGGATGCCCTGGCTGCGCATCCACATCAACGTCTCCTGGCTCTTCGTGATCAGGAGCTCGGCCATGTCGGGGTTGCTGCGGTAATCGGTCAGCCGGCCAAGATCATCGTAATATTTGTCCTGGGTATAGGTGCCAAAATCGCTGGTCGCGATCTCCGTCTCGCTGAGATCGCAAAGCTTCAACAGGTCATCCACGCCATTATAGACAAAGCGCAGCGCCCCGGCGGTGTAGCGGCTGTTGCCGCCGCGCTCGTCAAAGGGTGCCGCTTCCAGCACCAGCACCCGCGCCCCCTCGCCGCGCGCCGCCAGTGCGGCACACATGCCGGCATTGCCGGCGCCGACGACGACGACATCGAACTCACCCGAGATCATCTCGTTCCCTCCGCTCGCAATCGCTGCGAGAGGGAGTAGCCCGACGGGCCGGCCGCAGGCAAGCATGGCGCATCGATCCGAGGCTGTCGGGCGCTGCCCGCGGCCGGGTCAGCCGGCGTGCCGGCGGCGTCCGCGCCTGTACCAGACCGGGACCAGCGCCAGCGCGGCAAGCGCCAGCAGTGGCAGCAGCACGCTCGGGCGCAGCACGATCTCGAGATCCGGCTCGGCGAGGACCGTGCCGAGCCCGTGGCCGAGGCCGGCATAGACAAAACTCGCTGGGATGATGCCAAAGAACGTCGCCAGCACATAGGCCGGCAAGCCGACCCCGGCCAGAGCCGGAACCAAGTTGACCAGCCAGAATGGAAATAGCGGGATCAGCCGCAGCACCAGCAGATAGCTGAAGGCGTCGGCACGAAACCCCGCCTCCAGCCTCCCGACAAATGGCCCGGCGCGCTGGGCCAAGCCGCCGAGCCCGGCGCGCGCCGCTACAAACACGGCCGTCGCACCCAGTGTGGCGCCGAGCACAGCGCAAGCGCCGCCGATCCAGGTCCCGAACAGAAAGCCGCCGGCGATCGTCATCACCGCTCCCCCCGGCACCGACAACGCCACCAGGAGCGCGTAAGCGGCGATATAGAAGAGCGCCGAGGCGGCACCCCAGCGGGCGACCAGCCCGCATAGCCAATCCCGGTTTGCCGCGAGCACGGCAAAGCTCAAATAGCGATGGCCGCCGACCACGACAAACGCCACACCGGCGGCGACGAGCAGTGCCAGCGGCAGCAAACGGCGGACAAAAACCGCAGAGCGCGGCGGGAGGGGCGCGGACATCGCAGATGGGGACCGGTTGAACCGGGCCGGATGCTAACCGCTGCAGCGCTGATACGCTGTCACCTTCGCGTGAGATCGACCGGGCGATCGCAGGGCGTGCCGCGGAGCGCATCTTCGGTGACGGGGCAATTGGAGGTTCCGGGCTCCTCACTTTGAGGATCGTTGCGCAGCCGGACGCGGCTACTGCCGATCGGGTCGGAAGATTCGATAAATAGTTAATTCCATGAATATTTATTGCATAGGAGACACGTTTGCGGCATTACTCCCTTGCATCGTCATGTCTCTCCGTTGGTTGTCGCGAACGATGCCCCGGTCCTGCTCTTTCCTCCGGGCGCAAGGCCCGAAACCCCTGTCGCAGGGCCCGAAACTCCAGGCGCCGCGACCGGGGTTTCGTTTTGTACCCGGCGGTGGCCACGACAGCCGCGGCGACACAACCGCTCGCTTTCGATCAGCTGCCAGGCGCCGAGCGCCGGCACCCCGATCGCCAGATCGCGCCCTCGCTTCAACAGCGACAGCGCGAGCGCCGTCTCCGGTGTCAGGCCAAAGCTGAGACCGAGCACGACATAGGCCGCTTCCTGGACCCCGACCGCGTTCGGCACCGCAAAGGCGACACTGCGTATCGCATAGAGCAAGCTCTCGATCACCAGGACTGCGCCGAAATCGAGCGGGGCGCCGAGAAACCGCAGCGCCAGCCAAATCTCGGCAGCGCTCGCCACCCAGCAGAAGAGGTGAATGGCAAAGCTCACCCAGAGCCCGGCGCGGTACGTGTAGGTATCGCCGATCGCCGCGTGCAGCCCTGCCGCTCCAGCTGCGGTCCGCTCCGCCCAGCCCTGGCCGAGCGCACCAGCGAGACGGTCGAGCACGCCAAAGCCGCGGCGCTGCGCGATCAGGAAGCCGACTGCCATAAGAGCCGCGACCACAAGGCCTGTTGCCACCGGCGCCGCGACCCGCGCGCGCGGATCGAGATGGAGGAGCCACGACAATGCGATCGCGGTGTAGGCGATCTGGGCCAGAAATTCGAGCGTGACATCGACAATCGTGCTCGCCGCACCGGTGCTGCCGGCAACCCCGGTTACGGCGATCGCCCGTGCCCCGGCGACATAGCCGCCGACCTGCGACAGCGGTAATACTTCGGAAGCGCTGTCGCGGATCAGCCGTGCCCAGATCGCCGCCCATAGCGGCACACGTCGCAGCAGCACCCGCCAGGCGACACCCATTGCCGCGATCAGCGCCAGCTGAATGACGCAGATCACGGCGAACCCTGCCCAACCGACCGCGAGCAGCGAGCGCAGCACCCCAGCGGTGCCGAAATGAACGACGAGCCCGCCGAGAAAGACGAGGCCAATCGCCGCTGCAAGCAGCGAAACCGGCTTCATGGCTCCCTGCGGGGCTAGCGCGAAGCCCGCCCGCGCCCCGCGAGCCGCATCCCGGCCAGCGCCACAGCACCGAGCCGCGGCAGCAGGCGCGGCTGCAGCAGATCGGGGTCGAACGCCCGCATCCGCCTCGCATGCTCGGTGCAGCATTCCTCGATCAGCCCACGCAGCGAAAAGCCGTCGAGAAACACCTGCGCCTCGGTCGCCGAGAACTCCCTGCCGCCATTTATCGCCCGGCCGCGCCGCATCGTGCCCAAGAGCCGGCCGATCGCCCTGCCGTAATACGCCACCGCGATCGCCGCGCGCAGCCATGCGCGGTACCGGCCGCGACGCGCCTGATCCCACGCCATCCAATTGATAAAAAAGACGATATGACGATTTTCCTCGTGCATCAGGAGGTCGAAGATCGCAAACATCGGATCGGGCAGAAACGCCGCGCGCCGGGCGATCTCAAACACCCCGAAGCCGAGAAATGCGTCGAGGCACTCGCCATAGCCGAAATCGGCGAACGCACGGTAGGGATCGGCGCCCAGCGGATCGAGCGGGCTTTCCTCGGCGGCGATGCCGTAGCGGCTGATCATCAGCCGCAGCAGGCTGGCATGCCGGGATTCCTCAAAGCCTTGCAGCAAGACCGCTTGCCGCACCAGCGGATCGGTGATCGTCGTCGCATAGGCATCGACGATGGCTCCGGCGCGGCGCTCGGTATAAAGCACCTCCTGCCAGAACGGGATCGTGCGAAGCCGGGACAGCGCCGCGGCATCGAGCTCGGGCCAGGGCAGCGTTTCGGGGTCGTAGCCATTGTGGCTCGCGATGAATTGATCGCAGAACCGCTCTTTGTGCTCGTCCGAGCCGATCTTCATAATGGCGCCGCGACCGGGCGGCACCACTGCATCAGCCGGCGGGCGAGACGCATGGCGCACGGCACGGTCTTGGGCCGCAGCAGCCGCTGATCGTACCCGGACAGCCGGCGATCGTTCTCGGAGAGGCAGATTTCGATCAATTCCGCCACCGACAGATCACCGGACGCGAGCGACTTGCTGCCGGTCATGGTGAAATTATTGTCCTGCGCTGCCGGGCCCGGCGCACCCGACCCCGCTGCGTCCTTGGCGCCGGCCCCGCCGACCTGCCGGGCGAGGCCGATCCTCTCCCAGATCAGAAACGCCCAAACCGCCAGCGTCTTGGCCACGAACAGCGGCCGGCGCCACCATGCCAGCCGCCGCCTGTGCCAGGCCAGCCAATTGACAAAGAACAAAATATGGCGACCCTCCTCCTGCATCACCGGCTCGAACGTATCGACCAGGGCTCGCGGGAAAAACCCGGAGCGCTTGGCCAGCGCGAACAGGCCGAAGGCGAAAAAGCTGTCGATGCACTCGCTCAGACCGGTCACCATAAAGGCCCATTCAGGGTCACGCGGGCGGACATAATCGGGCTCGGGAGCAAGACGGATACCATAGGCCTCGACGAGGTTCGAAAGGACTTCCTTGTGCCGTCCTTCCTCGCGGCCGTCGAGCTCGATCGCCTGGCGCAGCAGCGGGTCGGCCACCGTCTCGCCATAGCTCAGCACGCGCAGGCGGGCCTTGCCCTCGGTCTGCACCGCGATGTCCCAGATCGGCAGGCCGACGAGTCGTTCGCGCGCTTCGTGATCGAGCGCCGGCCAGTCGATGATCGCCGGCTTGTAGCGGTTATGGGTGTCGAGCAGCATCCGGCAGAACGCGGTCTTGTGCGCCTCGCTGCCAGGAACAATCGGTCCGGGTTCGGCCGCAGCCCACACCCGCGCGGCACGATCGGCGGCCTCGACCAACAGGTCATTCACCATCGGCGCCCACATTGCACGCTATTCGCGCGGCTCCCCATTTGCGCGGCTCCCCATTCGCGTGGCCGTCATCGCACGCCCGCTGCCACCGCTCAAGCCAAACGCCGCACCGGGGGCGCCCATTCCCTCGGGACGCCAGCCGCGCGTTGACTTGGGCCGACGCCAGCCGCGTCGATTTGGGGGACACCAGCCGCGCGTTGACTTGCGGTCCGCCTCTCTATATACCGCCTGCGCTCGACAGATATCCCGGATCGGAGCCGGTGCCGTGAAGCGCACTTACCAGCCCAGCAACCTCGTCCGCAAGCGCCGCCACGGCTTTCGGGCGCGGATGGCCACGGCCGCCGGGCGCCGCGTGCTTGCCGCACGCCGCGCCAAGGGTCGCAAGCGCCTGTCCGCCTGAGACAAGACCGCCCGCTCGGACGGCCGAGCGGCAGATCCGTGGGCAGCAGACTTGTAACGCTCAAGGTCCGGGCCGACTTCCTACGGGTCGCGGCAGCCCGCAGGCGGGTGGCGGTGCCGGGCTTGGTGTTGCAGGCGGCGCCGCGCCCACCGGGCCTGGAAGGCTCCGGGCCAAGGGTCGGGTTCACTGCGAGCCGCAAGGTCGGCAACGCCGTGCTTCGCAATCGGGCAAAGCGCAGGCTCCGTGGCGCAGCCGCAGAGATCCTGGCCAAACAGGGAAACCCCGGCACCGATTACGTGCTGATCGCCCGCTCGGAGACGGTCGCGCGATCTTATCGGGCGCTGTGCGACGATCTCGCGGCGGCGGTGCATCGGGTCGGCGGCGCCGGTCGGCGGCGGCGCGCCGCGCAGGAGGGTTGAGATGGAGCGGCCCGACCGTTCGGATCTGCATCGTTCGGATCTGCTGGGCGCGGTGCTGCGGAGCGCGGTGCGCGGCTATCAGCTGCTGATCTCGCCGGTGCGCCCGCCATGCTGCCGCTTTTTGCCGACCTGCTCGGATTATGCGATCGAGGCGCTCGCCCGGCATGGCGCATGGCGCGGCACCGGCCTCGCGCTGTGGCGGCTGGCGCGCTGCCATCCCTGGGGCGGCAGCGGCTACGACCCGGTCCCCGAGCCGCACCGCGCACGGGGATCATTGCCGACCGGCGCGGCTGACCGCGGACCTGCCGGCAACCGAAGCTGAGCACCGCCAGTCCGCCCGCAATGGAACAGCGCAATCTTCTGATCGCGATCGTCGTGTCGGTCGGCATCCTGATCGGCTTCCAGTTCGTGTTCCAGCGGTTGTATCCGCCACCGCCGGCGACGCATACCGCGAGTTCGGCGGGTGCCTCCTCGGCACATTCGGTCCCGGGCTCCGGCACGAAGGCGCCGCCGGCGACGAGCACCCCATCTTCCACCCGAGCCCCGGCGACGGTCCCGACGGCGCAGAGCCGCGCGGCGGCCGTGGCGGGCCAGCCGCGGGTCGTCATCGAGACGCCGCGATTGCACGGCTCGATCGCGCTTGTCGGCGCCCGCTTCGATGATCTGACGCTCGCCACCTACCACGAGACGGTCAACCCGAAGAGCCCGGAGGTGGTGCTGCTGTCGCCACCCGGCACTGCCAACCCTTACCTCGCCGAATTCGGCTGGGTCGCGGCCGCGCCGGAAAGCGAGAAGCTACCGGGCCCGCAGACCCGGTGGAGCGCGTCGGACGGCCCGCTGACCCCCTCGCACCCGGTGACGCTGACCTGGGACAACGGAGAGGGGCTGCGCTTCACCAGGACCATCAGCATCGATCAGAACTACATGTTCACGGTGCACGAGGCGGTGCGCAACACCGGCAATACGCCGGTTACGCTCCTACCCTACGGGCTGATCAGCCGCACCGGCACCCCGCAGGTATCGAGCTCCTATTTGAGCTTCGAGGGATTGATCGGCAATCTCGACGGCTCGATCCACGACATCAAATATACGTCTCTGAAGCCCGGTCTACCGACGACTTACGATTCGAAGGGAGGGTGGCTCGGCTTTACCGATACCTATTGGCTGACGTCGATCATTCCGCCGCAGAACGAGGCGCTCAAGGCACGCTTTACGCTGACCGACGAACACGACACCAAGCGCTATCAGACCGATTACCTCGGGACTGCGACGACGGTGCCGCCGGGCGGAACGGCGACCGCCTCGACCCGGTTTTTCGCCGGGGCCAAGGAGCTCAACCTGCTGACCGCCTATACCAACGCCGGCATTCCGCTGTTCGACTATGCGATCGACTTCGGCTGGTTCTGGTTCATCAGCAAGCCGATGTTCCAGCTTCTCGAAATCTTCTACAAGGTGTTCAACAATTTCGGGGTCGCGATCCTGGTTCTGACCTTGCTGGTCAAGCTGCTGTTCTTTCCGCTCGCCAACAAATCCTACCGCGCGATGAGCAAGATGAAGCTGCTGCAGCCGGAAATGCAGAAGTTGCGCGAGCGCTTTCCTGACGACAAGGCCCGCCAGCAGCAGGAGATGATGGCCGTCTACAAGCGGGTCGGCGCCAACCCGCTCGCCGGCTGCCTGCCGATCGTGGTGCAGATTCCGGTGTTCTATGCGCTCTACCAGATCCTCTACGTTGCGATCGATCTGCGCCATGCGCCGTTTTTTGGCTGGATCCGCGATCTGTCGGCGCCGGACCCGACCTCGTTTGTCAACCTGTTTGGGCTGTTGCCGTTCATACCGCCGGCGTTTCTGATGATCGGCGCATGGCCGATCATCATGGGCGTCACGATGTTCCTGCAGCAGAAGCTGAACCCGCAGCCGGTGGATGCGATGCAGGCGCGCATGTTCATGCTGCTGCCGGTCGTCTTCACCTATATGCTCGCGCGGTTCCCGGCCGGGCTGGTGATCTACTGGGCCTGGAGCAACATCCTCAGCATCGCCCAGCAATGGGCGATCATGCACCGCGCCGGCGCCGCCTGAGCGCGGCGACGATGGCAACGAGCACCCCGGACGATCTGTTTCCGCCGCGCGTGATCGAGACCGAGGCGATCGACGCGGGCCGGCGCCTGTTCGCGCAGGCGGCAAGATTTGTCGCCGGGGCTGCCGAGCCCGCGGCACTGCCGCCCGAGAGCGAGAGCCTGCCAGAAATTGCCTTCGCCGGCCGCTCCAATGTCGGCAAATCGAGCCTCGTCAACGCCCTGACCGGCCGCCGCGTGCTGGCACGCATCTCCAACACACCCGGCCGCACCCGTCAGATCAATTTTTTCGAGCTCGGTGGCGCGCTGATGCTGGTCGATCTTCCGGGCTATGGCTATGCCGCGGCGTCGAAAGTTGCGATCGCGCGCTGGACCGGGCTGGTTCGGCGCTATCTGCAGCACCGGGCCGGGTTGCGCCGCGTCTGCCTGCTGCTCGATGCCCGCCATGGCCTGAAGGAGCCCGACCGGCCGCTGCTCGACCTGCTCGACCGGGCCGGGGTCTCCTATCAGGGTGTCTTGACCAAGACCGACAAGCTCGGACCGGCTGCTCTTGCCGAGAGCGCCGAGCGCGTCGCGGCCGAGCTGGCGAGGCACACCGCAGCGCATCCCGAGCTTCATCTGACGAGCGCCGAACAACACCGCGGCATCACCGCCCTGCGCGCAACGCTTGCCGGATTTGTGCCGGGATTCATCGATAATCGCGGCGCCGTCCCACCCACAACGGCCCTGGTCCTGCCCGATCAAGGCCCCTAGAGTGACCGACACTATGAGGTCTGCCGAAGGTTCCTCGCCATTCTCGTTTGGCGCCATCCTCGACCCGATCGCCAAGGCCGCGGTGCTGGCCGAGGCGCTGCCCTATATGCGCCGCTATGCCGGCCGCACGCTGGTCGTCAAATATGGCGGCCATGCAATGGGAGAAGGCGGCGATTCGTTTGCCCGCGATGTCGTGTTGTTGAAGCAGGTCGGGATCAACCCGATCGTCGTCCATGGCGGCGGGCCGCAGATCGGCCAGATGCTCAGGCGCCTCGGCATCGAAAGCCGGTTTGTCGACGGGCTCAGGGTCACCGACAGGCAAACGATGGAAGTCGTCGAGATGGTCCTCGCCGGCACGATCAACAAGGAGCTGGTCGCCCAGATCAACGCCGAGGGCGGCTGCGCGATCGGGCTCAGCGGCAAGGATGGCGGGCTGATCCGTGCCAGAAAGCTCACGCGCAGCCGGATCGAGGGCGGTGCCGAGGTCGATCTCGGTTTCGTCGGCGAGCCGCAGCAGGTCGCCGCCCGCGTGCTCGACACGTTCCGCCAGTCGGACATCATCCCGGTCATCGCCCCGATCGGCGTCGGCGCGGCGGGCGAGACCTACAATATCAACGCCGATACGGTGGCGGGCGCCGTCGCCGCCGCGGTCGCCGCGACACGCCTGCTGCTCTTGACCGATGTCGCCGGCGTGCTCGACGCCGAAGGGCGGCTCGTCTCCGAAATTACCGCCGGCACGGTGCGGCGGATGATTGCCGAGGGGGTCATTTCCGGCGGCATGATTCCCAAGGTCGAAACCTGTCTCGACGCGGTCGATCGCGGGGTCGAGGCCGCGGTGATCGTCGATGGGCGGGTGCCGCACGCCATCCTGCTCGAACTGTTCACCGACACCTCGGGTGCCGGCACCCTGATCCGGGCCGGCTAGGATGACGGCAATACCGGCCGCTGGCGGCCGCCCGCTCGACGAGATCGAGACCTGGATCTTCGATCTCGACAACACGCTCTATCCCGCCTCGTGCCGGCTGTTCGTCCAGATTCACGACCGCATGCAGAGCTTTATCGCCGAACGCTTTGGCCTGTCTTTGGAGGCGGCGCTCGCCCGCCAGAAGCGGTATTTTCGCGAGCACGGAACGACGATGCGCGGGCTGATGATCGTGGACGGGGTCGATCCGCACGAATTCATGGCCTATGTCCATGATGTCGATCTCGCCTGCGTGCCGCCCGACCCGGTGCTGGCTGCAGCGCTGGCGGCGCTGCCCGGCCGCAAGATCGTCCACACCAACGGCTCGGTGCGTCATGCCGAACGGCTGCTCGATCATCTCGGCATCGCCGCGTTGTTTTGCGGCATCGTCGATATCGCAATCGCCGGGTTCGAGCCCAAACCGGCGCTCGCTGGCTATCACGCGGTGCTGCGCCGTCATCGGGTCCACCCGCAGACCGCGCTGATGGTCGAGGACATGGCGAAGAACCTGGTGCCGGCCGCCGCGCTCGGCATGACCACGGCCTGGCTGCGCGGCACCATCGACTGGGCCACCGCTGGTGCTGAGGGCAGCCACATCCATTACATCGTGGACGATCTCGGCCGGTTTCTCACCGGCGCGCACCCAAATCGGGGCAAGAACACCGATCGAGGCTGGCCATGTCCGTCGCCGACACGATCCGCGACAAGCTGACCCGGCGGTTCGCTCCGCAGCGGCTCGAGATCATCGACGAGTCGCATCGTCATGCGGGCCATGCCGGGGCGCGACCGGAGGGCGAGACCCATTTCGCGGTCACGATCGTCTCGGGTGCCTTCTCGGGACAGAGCCGCGTTGCACGCCAGCGTCTCGTCTACCAGACCCTCGCGGAGGAATTGGCGACCCGCGTTCACGCGCTGTCGCTGACCACGCTGGCACCCGACGAGGAGCGAACGGGCGGCCTCTCCTGATGACGGGGCTGGTCAGCCGGCCAGCAGCGCCGGCAGCTCGATCAGCGAGCTGACCTCATGGTCAGGGTTGCCAGGCAGGCGCTCTCGGGGCTGCCGCTGGCGGTTGCACCAGACGACGTGCATGCCATAGGCCGAAGCAGCCCACGCATCCCAGCCGTTTGACGACACGAAGGCGACCGCACCGGGGGCGAGACCGAGGCGATCGCATGCCAGCCGATAGGCGGCGGGATGCGGCTTGTAGGCGCCGACGTCTTCGATCGACAGCACATGATCAAAGAGGTCCTTCAACCGGGCGTGCTCGACCGCGGCGGCGAGCATCGCCGGCGAGCCATTCGACAGGATCGCCGTCGCCAACCCGGCGGCGCGCAATTGCCGCAGGACGGCCGGCACCTCGGGATACGCGTCGAGCGTCCGGTACAGCAACATCAACCGCTCGCGCAGGCCCGGATTGGCGATCTCGAGCATGTCGAGCGCAAAATCGAGCGCATCGCCGGTCACCTGCCAGAAATCGGCGTGACGGCCCTGCACGGTGCGCAACCAGCTGTATTGCAGCTGCTTGTCACGCCACAAAGCGGCAAGACGCGGTGTCGATCCGCCAATTGCTTCTGCGCAGCGCTCTGCCGCGGAAGCGACATCGAAGAGAGTGCCGTAGGCGTCGAAGACACAGGCACGGATGCCCGGCGGCCGCCGATCCATCGCCGCGGGTTTTGTCATCTCGCCCTACCCTCTTCTGCCAAACCGGACCCCGCCAAACCGGACCCCGCCAAACCGGGCCCCGCCAAACCGGCCACTGCCCGGAGGATCACCGCGACGACGGATCGCGGCGCCGTAACCAGCGGCATATGATCGACCTGTTCCGATTGAATTTGCGCGCCCATGCGTTGCGCCATAAAGCGCTGAGCGGCGGGGGCGATCATCCGATCTTCTTCCGCGACGAGATACCAGGAGGGTTTTGTCCGCCAAGCCGGGGTCGGAGACTTTTCCTCGATGCACGCCAGCGCGATTGGCCGCTGCGTGGCCGTGAACAGCGCGGTCTGCTGCGCCGATGCGTTTTGGCAGAAAGCGGCGCCAAATGCCTCATCCGGCATCCAGATCAACCCGTGGCTATCCGGCGCCAATTGTGGCGCCTTCGCATGCGGTTTCTCGCGATAGAAGACTTCCGCAACGGTCTCGCCCTCGTCGGGTGCCAAGGCCGCTATAAAGACCAGCGACCGGACCCTGTCGTTTGTGCTCGCCCCGATGACCGCCCCGGCATAGGCGTGCGCAACGAGAACCACAGGCCCCGCGGTGCGCTCCAGGGTTTGCTCGAGCGCGGCAACATCGGCGGATAATGATGTGAGCGGGATCGGCGCCGCCACGACCTTCAGTCCCTCGGCCTGCAATAGCTCGATCACGCGGGCCCAGCTCGAACCGTCGGCCCAAGCGCCGTGGACGAGCACGACGCTGGCCAATGTCCCGGATCCGCTCATGCCCATTCCCTCTCCGCGCTGGTGGTACGATCTTGATCGCTGGTGCCCGTCCCTCCTCAGCGTCGTGCTGCGACAGCGGGCATCGCGGGCGGCGCATCCGTCCTCCTGGTCCGCGACCGCCGCCGCTTTGTTGGATGGCGAGACTAAGCGCCGCCGGGTGACTTCCGATCGAGAAAGTCGCGAATCACAGCCGCGATCTCGGCACTGTGCGTCTCCAGGGCGAAATGGCCGGTGTCAAAGAAGTGAACCTCCGCACCCGCGATGTCGCGCTTGAAGGCTTCGGCTCCCGCCGGCAGAAAAAACGGGTCGTTCCTGCCCCATGCCGCCAGCAGCGGCGGCTGGTGAGTGCGGAAATAGGACTGGAACGCCGGGTAGAGAGCCACGTTGCTGGCATAGTCGAGGAGCAGATCGAGCTGCGCCTCCTGCGCCCCCGGGCGTGCCAAATAATAATCGTCGAGCGAGCGGCCATCGGGCGACACCAGCGCGGCATCGGTCACGCCATGGGTGTATTGGAAGCGTGTCGTCTCCGGCGCCAGAAAGCCGCGCAGAGCATCGCGGTTCGCCGGCGTCGGCTCGCGCCAATAGGCTTTGATCGGGCTCCACGCCTCGCTCAACCCCTCTTCGTAGGCATTGCCATTTTGGGAGACGATGGCGGTGATGCGCTCGGGGTGCCGCGCGGCAATCCGCAAGCCGACCGGCGCGCCATAGTCGAAGATGTAGATCGCGAACCGCGATAGGCCGATCGCCTCGGTGAAGCGGCCGATCACTCCCGCCAGATTGTCGAATGTGTATCTGAAGTCGTTGCGCGACGGCATGTCCGACTGACCAAAACCCGGCAGGTCGGGCGCCACGAGGTGAAAGCGATCCGCGAGGCGCGGGATCAGATCGCGAAACATATGGCCGGCGGTGGGAAAACCGTGCAGCAGAAGCAGGTCCGGAGCATCGGCGTGCCCGGCGGTGCGATAGAAAACGTGAAGACCGTCGACCTCGACCGTGTGGTAGGTGACCGTGTGGCAGGTGGTCTGACGCATGCGGGCGGCCTTAAGTGGGAGGAGCGCCCGGTGAGCAGGAGGAACGCCCAGTCGGCGACTGTGCGCATTGCACCGGACGATTGAATTGGGCGACAAGGTGTTGCGCTGTTTCAGTTCGGGCAACGATAGGCCGGATCGACTCGATTCCTCGACCGTGTTTGTCGCCGTTGCAGAGCGGCAACGCACCGGCTTCAGGCGGCGGCGAGAAAACCCTGCAATTCGCCGATGGGGGCGTCCTTCATGATAAAGGCGTCGCCGATGGCGCGCGGCAGAATCAGCGTGATCCGTCCGTCACGAACCTTCTTGTCCTTGCCCATATGCGCCAGCAGCCGCTCGGCGGGAATGCCGGCGAGCCCAACCGATGCGAGCCCGGTCGGAAGACCGGTCGCGACGAAATGGCGGCGCACCCGTTCGCCCTCGCTCGCCGCAACGAGGCCCAGCCGTGCCGCGAAATCGAAGCCCAGCACCATGCCCAGCGCCACCGCCTCGCCATGCAGAAGCCGGTTCGAAAACCCGGTCTCGGCTTCCAGCGCATGACCAAAGGTGTGGCCGAAATTCAACAGTGCGCGCTCGCCCTCTTCGCGCTCATCGGCGGCGACGACCGCCGCCTTCATCGCGCAGCTCGTCACCACCGCGTGGCGGACTGGGCCGGTCTCGACCGCGCACAGCGCATTTCCTTGGCGCTCGCACCAGGCAAAAAACCCAGCGTCCCGGATCAGGCCGTATTTGACGGTCTCGGCATAGCCGGCGAGCAGCTCGCGGCGCGGCAGTGTTTCCAGGGTCGCGCTGTCGGCGAGCACCAGGCGGGGCTGATAGAAGGCGCCGATCAGGTTCTTGCCGGTCGCCGTGTTGATCCCGGTCTTGCCGCCGACCGAGCTGTCGACCTGGGCCAGAAGCGTTGTCGGGATTTGCACGAAATCGATCCCGCGCAACAGCGTCGCCGCGGCAAAGCCGGTCAGATCGCCGACCACACCGCCGCCCAGCGCCACCAAGAGCGAGCCGCGCTCGATACCGCAGGCCAGGATGTCCTCGGCGAGCCGACCGAAATGATCGAGGTCTTTGGTTTCCTCGCCCGGCGGCAGAACCACTGTGTGATGTGCGATCCCGGCTGCGGCGAGGCTGTCGCGCAACGGTTCGAGCCAGTAGCGCGCGACATTCTCGTCGGTGACGACGACGGCGTGACGCCGGCGCATCAATGGCAGAATCTCGCTCCCGGCGCGCGCGATCAGGTCTCGCCCGACGACGATCTCATAGCTGCGTTCACCAAGAGCGACCCGCAGCCGCTCGCTCGCCGTCTCGCCATCGATGATCATGCTTCGTCCTCCACAACGGGCGGCGTCAGCGCACAAGAACAGCCGGCGAGCGCCCCGATCGCCCGGTTAACCGTCGCTTCAGGCGAGCCGTCGCCGCTGTCGATCGTGATGTCGGCCTCGCCATAGATCGGATGGCGGCGCTCGATCAGCTCCGCCAGGATCGCCCGCGGATCGCCGGCCTTCAACAGCGGCCGGTCGGCCCGCCGCAACACCCGCTGGACCAGAACGTCGAGATCGGCGCGCAGCCAGACCGAAACGCCGCACCGGGCGATCGCGGTCCGGGTCACCGGATCCATGAACGCACCGCCGCCGGTCGCCAGCACATGCACCGGGGTGGCGAGCAGCCGCGCAATCACCCTCCGCTCGCCGGCACGAAACGCGGGCTCGCCGCGATTGGCAAAGATCTCCTCGACGGTCTCACCGGCCGCGAGCTCGATCTCCTGGTCCGAATCGAAGAACGGCAGACCGAGCCGGATCGCCAGCCGCCGTCCGATTTTGGTCTTGCCGGCGCCCATCAGCCCGACCAGAACGACGCTGCGACACGGGACAAAGCGCCGCACCGTCAAGGCTCGCCGACCGGTTTCGAGCACATCAGGGAGCACCTCGATCCTCTCCGTTGGCGCCGCTCTTTTGCCCGGCCTCCGGGAACGGTACTAGCATATCGTGCAGCCGGGTGGTCAATCGGCGTGGCATTGCTCGGACCGCACAAATCGGGCTCTCGGGGCCGGCCAGGGGATATGCGAGCCGCAGCATGGGAAAGCTGACCATCGGGTTTATCGTCGTCATCGTGTTGGCAGCACTGGGCGGGGCTGCCTTCCTGGCGTTGTGGAACCCGCCGCCACCCTCGGTGTCGGTCGAAAAAGTGCTGCCGAATGCGCGCTTCACGAAATGACCGGTCAAAGGCCGGCGCCGGCCCGTCGCGCCATCTCGAAGCCTTTCTCGAGATGCTGATGGCCGAGCGCGGCGCTTCGCGCCTGACACTCGCCGCCTATCGCGGCGACCTCGCCGACCTGGCGCGCTTTCTCGCGGCGCACGCGATCGCGCTGGAGGCCGCCGACGAGACCGCGCTGCACGCCTATCTGGCACAATCGGCGACGGTGTCGCTGGCTCCGCGCAGCCTGGCCCGCCGCCTCTCGGCGATGCGCCAGTTCTACAAGTTTTTGATGGTCGACGGGATGCGGCAGGACGATCCGACGGCCGGCCTCGACACCCCGCGACTCGGCCGGCCACTGCCCAAGCTCCTGTCGGAAGGCGAGGTGGCGCAACTGCTCGCCGCGGCGCAGGACCAGCCAGGCGAGGAGGGTGCCCGGCTCTTGTGCCTGATCGAGCTGCTCTACGCGACCGGGTTGCGCATTTCGGAGTTGCTGACGCTCGGTGTCACCGCGGCGCGGCGCGATCCGCGCTTTGTGATGGTGCGCGGCAAGGGCGGCCGCGAGCGGTTGGTGCCGCTGAGCGAGCCGGCGCGCCGGGCCCTCGCCCGCTATCTCGACTGCCGCGAGCGGTTTCTGCCCGAGCGCCAGCCGTCGCCGTGGCTGTTTCCGTCGCGCGGCAGCGCCGGCCATCTGACCCGCCAGCGCTGCGGCCAATTGCTGAAGGAGCTGGCGATCATCGCCGGTCTCGATCCGGCGCGGCTGTCGCCGCATGTGCTGCGCCATGCCTTTGCCAGCCATCTACTCGATCACGGCGCCGATCTGCGCAGCGTGCAGCAGATGCTCGGGCATGCCGACATCGCGACGACCCAGATTTACACCCATGTCCTCGGCGACCGGTTGCGCCGGCTGGTGCACACCGCGCACCCGCTCGCGCGCCGCAAATGATGCGCCACTTCCTCGATTTCGAACGACCGATCGGCGAGCTCGAAGGCAAGATCGCGGAGCTGCGGCATTTGTCGACGACCGGCGAGCTCAACATCACCGACGAGGTCGGTCGGCTCGAAAGCACCGCCCAGCGGCTGTTGCGCCAGACTTACGCACGCTTGACGCCGTGGCAGAAAGTCCAGGTCGCGCGCCATCCGGAGCGCCCGCATGCCAGCGATTACATCGGTGCGCTGATTACCGATTTCGTTCCGCTTGCGGGCGACCGCGCCTTTGCCGAGGACCGGGCGATCACCGGCGGCATCGGCCGCTTTCGCGGACACAGCGTCGTCGTGCTCGGCACCGAGAAGGGGATGGATACCGAAAGCCGGCTCGCCCACAATTTCGGCATGGCTCGGCCCGAAGGCTACCGCAAGGCGCGCCGGCTGATGCGGCTCGCCGACCGCTTCCACCTGCCGGTGCTGACGCTTGTCGATACCGCCGGCGCTTATCCGGGTATCGATGCCGAGGCGCGCGGCCAGGCCGAGGCGATCGCGCGGGCGATCGAGACGTGCCTCGATATCGAAGTTCCGCTTGTCGCCACGGTGATCGGCGAGGGGGGCTCGGGCGGAGCGATCGCGCTCGCCGCCGGCAATGCGGTTCTGATGCTCGAGCACGCGGTCTATTCGGTGATCTCGCCCGAGGGCTGCACCTCGATCTTGTGGCGCGACGGCGAGCACGCGTCCGAGGCTGCCGAGGCGTTACGCCTGACCGCGCAGGATCTGCTGCGCCTGGGGATTATTGACAGGATCGTGCCAGAACCGCTCGGCGGGGCGCATCGCCTGCCGAAAGAGGCGATCAAAGGGGTCGGCGAGGCCATCGATGAAGCCTTGCAGCCGTTTTTGGCGATCGGAGGGCGAGAATTGCGGGCGCAGCGCCGGGAAAAGTTTCTGGCGATGGGCAGTCACGGGCTGTAGGCCCGGTTTCGCCGCCCGATCAGCCACCGAATAGCGGGTCATTGACCGCACCGTTGCGCGCCCCACATTTAGGCCGGCGCGCGATCGGCTTGATTCGTCGGGCTGCGGCTTGGCGGGAGGGGGTCGGCGGCGCCGGTGCGTTTCGCCGAAATGCGCCGCTTTTCCGCAGCGGAAGGCCACCATGACGCCCCAGGAACAAGACCTGATCACCACTCTGTTGGCCCGGCTCAAGAATGCCGCCGGACAACCCAAGGACCCCGAGGCCGATACCCTGATCCGCCAGGCCGCTGCCGTCCAGCCGGACGCCGCCTATTATCTTGTGCAGACCGTGCTGATCCAGGATCTGAGCCTGCACACCGCGCAGAACCGCATCGCCGAGCTCGAAACGCAACTGAGCGACGCGCAGCAGCAAGCGGCCCGGCCAGCACCGACGAGCTTTCTCGGCAGCTTGTTCGGCAGCCGTCAGCCGGCACCGCCGCCCATCCAGCCGCCCATCCAGCCGCAGGGAACCGGCAGTGTCCCCGCCGCCGGCCCGTGGATGCGGTCTTCCCAAGTCGCCGCTGCTCCGCCGGCGCAGCCTTGGGGCCAGCCCGCAGCACCACGCGGCTATCCCCAGCCGGCGGGTCCCGGCGGTGGCTTCATGGGTGGCGCCATGGGCGGTGGTGGCGGTGGCGGATTCCTGCGCTCGGCGGCCGCGACCGCAGCCGGTGTCGCCGGTGGCGCGCTCTTGTTCCAAGGCATCGAATCGCTGTTCGGCCAGCATGCCAGCGCCGGCATTCTCGGCGAGCGCGGCATGACCCCGGGGCTCGGCGAGACTGTCGTCAACAACTACTACGGTGACGCTGGAGGCGGTGACGCTGGCGGCGCCGGCCAGGGTCAGGATTTCAGCGGCGGCGATTACGGCTCGGGGAATCAGGATTCCAGCGGCGGCCAGGATTCCAGCGGCGCCCAGGACTTCAGCGGCGGCGACGGCTCGGGGGATCAGGATTTTAGTGCGGACCAGGATGTCAGTGCGGACCAGGATTTCGGCTCCGACCAGGATTTCAGCGGTGGCGATTTTGGTGGCAACGACAACCCTTGCTGAGGTCCGGCCTGCCGCTTCCTTCCGACGCTTGATGGACAGCCGCCGCGCCCGGTAGCGCGAAGCACTCGCCCAGCAACACCGGACGGGGTAACCTCCGTGTCTCGGGGCGGAGGTGTTATTGGCCGAGGTCGAGCGAGGCGATCAAGACGGCACAGGCAAGACCCAAATCAGCCTTGCCGCGATTACGCTCGGGTTCTTTTGGCTCGGCGTCACCAGCTTTGGCGGCGGCACCGCGGCGTGGCTCTATCGCGCGATGGTCCAGCGCCGGCACTGGATCGACGATCAGGCCTATCTGGCCGGGGTGGCGCTCAGCCGGGTCTTGCCTGGCTCCGGCGGGGTCAATCTGACCGTCCAGGTCGGGCAGCGGCTGCGTGGCGGAGCCGGTGCGGTCGCGGCGGTGATGGGCCTCCTGTCGGGACCGCTGGTGATCGTCATCGCACTCGCCGCAGCTTTTGCCAGGATTGCCGGCAGCACGCTGGCGCATGCCGTGCTCGACGGGGTGGCGGCGGCGGCGATCGGGCTGACCTTTGCCACCGGGTTGGTGCTGGTGCCGCGAGGTGCCTCACAAATCGGGCAGATCGCGATCGCCGCAGTCACCGCGCTGACGGTCGGCGTGCTGCGCTGGCCGCTGCTGCCGGTCGTGACCTGCCTCGCACCGCTCAGCATCGGTCTCGCCCTCTTGCAGCAGCGCTGGCGCCGCTGAGATGCGCGGGAGTTGAGATGCCGGACCAGCGTTGAAATGCCTGGGGATTGGCGAGCACTCTTGGCGCTGGTGCTGGTCTTTGGCCCGCTGTCGCTGTTCTCGATCGGCGGCGGCGCGTCGCTCTTGGCCGAAATCGAGCATCAGGCAGTCGGTGTGCATCATTGGACGAGCCCCCGCGAATTCGCCGATCTGTTCGCGATTTCGCGCGCCGCGCCCGGCCCCGGGACAATGCTGTCGGCGCTGATCGGCTGGAAGGTCGCGGGCTGGCCGGGTGCCTTGGCGGCGAGTGTCGCGCTCTACCTCCCGTCCTCGCTGCTGGTCTTCGTCACGGCACGGCTATGGGGCCGCTGGCGCGGCTCGGCCTGGCACGCCGCGGTCGAAAGCGGGCTTGCCCCGGTGGCTGCCGGGCTTGTCCTCGCCGGCGGGATCGCGGTGCTGCGGGCGATGCCCGGCGGGCCGGCGATCTGGGTCGCGGCGATCGCGGCGACGGTGCTGCTGATGCGCTGGCCGCAGCTCAATCCATTGGCGTTGTTCGCGGTCAGCGGTCTCCTGTTCGGCCTGCTCGCGGTCCTCGGCCACTGAGGCTGAGCGCGCACCCGCCGCGACACCGGCTCAAGTCAGGAAGCCGAGAAGCGGGCGGCGGCGCTGGGTCAACGGCCGCGCCCCGCGCTTGCTGGTGATGATCGCGTCGAGCCCGAGCGCGCGACCATAGCGGTGCGCCGCGAAGATCAGCATCACGACCATCAGAAAGAAATAGGTCCACGGCCATTCGCCGGGGGCGCTGTAGAGACCGAGCCACAGATTGGCGGTCTGCGCGGCGCCGATCAGTCCCCAGATCGGGACAAAGAGCCCGAGGATCAGCGATAGCGCGGTCAACACTTCGAGCGAATAGACGATCGGTGCGAAAATATAAAAATGCGGCAAAACGATATGGTTGACAAAGTCCGCCTGCGCCGGGATCGCGGCATGCTTGCCGATCAACCCCATCCAATAGGCGAGCCCGGTGGTGCCGAACGGCTTCTGTGGAGTAAGGTTGTAATAGGGTGGTAATTTCCACAGCGTCTGCTGCCACCACAACGCACCGATCGAGAAGCGGCAGATCCAGCCGAACAGGTTCTTTGCCGCCCGCTGTCCCGGGATCACGCTCCAGGCATAGACGGCGATGACAATACTGGCGGCGATCAGCAGCCAGAACACCACCGTCGTCCAGCCGGGCTGGGTCAGGAACTGGATGACATCGGTGACCGGGTTCGGGTTCATCGCGGGTGCCCCTCACAGGCGATGCGGGTCAAGGTCGCGCCGATCCGCAGGCTCGCCCGGATGGTTCCCGCGACACTGCCGGAAACCTTCGACGCACCGCCGATCCGCCGCCGGTGCTCGACGGGGATTTCCAGGATGCGCAGACCGGCGCGGGCGGCGCGCATCTGCATTTCGAGATTCCAGCCAAAGGTCATCTCGCGCATGCCGAGCTGCCCAAGGGCCTGCCGCCTGATCGCGCGAAACGGACCCATATCGGTGTAGCCAACGCCGTAGCGCAGCCGCAGCACGAGGCCGACGGCATGGCCGGCGATAATCTGATGCGCGCTCATGCTGCCGGGTTCCCGCCGGCCACGAGTGCGCGAGCCGATCACGAAATCGTAGCGGCCATCGGCGATCGGCTCCAGCAGCGCCGGAATCCGTTCTGCCGGATCGCTGCCGTCGCCGTCGAGAAACACCAGGATGTCGCAATCGTTGGCGGCGATCGCGCCGGCGAGGCAGGCGCGACCGTAACCGCGCCGCAGCTCGGTCACGATCTCGGCGCCGGCGGCGCGGGCGCGCTCGACCGTGCGGTCTGAACTGCCGCTGTCGGCGACGATCATCCGATCGACCGCGTGGCGCGGGATGGCGGCGAGCACTGCACCGATCGCGGCCGCCTCGTCGAGGGTCGGGATGATGACCGCTACCCGCAGGTGCCTGTCCATCACAGGCTCCAACGCAATCCGCAACCGGCGCAGGCAGGCGACGGCCGGTCGCTCAACAGGGCGCGGCGGAACGCCTGGTAGCGCGGCCCGTTCCAGATTTCGCGCAGCGTCTCCTGGGTGGCGTCGCCGAGCGTGAAGCTGTCGTAACCGCGCATCGAAAACGGCGCGACGCAGCATGGGATCGCGCGGCCATGCGCGGTAAAATACATCAGCGACCAGGGCCGCCGGCACAGCGACCAGGGCCGCTCCGCGTCCTGCTGCTTCAGGCTGGAGGCAGGATCGGTCGCCCCCGAGGCATTGAAGCTGATCCCGAGCTCGCGCGCCAGCGACGCCGCTTCGCCGATCAGCCGGTTTTCCTCGCCCGAATCGTCCGCGAACAGCGCCGATTGCGGCCGGGCAAGGCCCTGCCCCTCGGCGAAATAGACGAGGCGCTGAAGATAAACCTCTTCAATGTCGATCTCGTGTGCCAGCCGGACAAAATCAGACAGCTGGCCGATTGTCTCCTTCAGACCGGTCAGCCACAGGGACACAAGCGGGGTGGCCGCGCCGAGCTCACGCTGCAGCGCTCGAAAATTGCGGATATTGCGCAGGATGCGGGCGAACAGGTCGCGCCCGCGCACCAACGCGAAGGCCCGCGGCTCGGCGGCGTCGAGCGACAGGCGCAGCTCGTCGAGCCCGCTCTCGATCAGCTCGCGCCCCTTGCGTGCAGTCAACAGGGTGCCGTTGCTGTTGAACAGCACATGGCTGCTGCGATCCTTCAGATAGCGGATCATGCGCGGCAATGCCGGCACCATCATCGGCTCGCCAACCCCGTGCAGGACGACGCGGGCGATGCGCGGGAACTGATCGACGATGCTGGTGAACAACTCCCAGCTCATGTCGGCCGGCGGTTCGAGCGCCTCGAACGTGCGCGGGCAGGTCGTGCACAACAGGTTGCAGCGGTTTGTCGTTTCGAGATAGAGACAGACCGGCTCAACCTCGGCGACCGGGCCGCGATCGACCGCGATATGAGCGAAATAGCGGTCCGGCGCGATCGTCTCGGTGGTGGCTGCCGTCTCGGCCGTGGATGCGGGATCGCGCATCGTCATTCTCCACCGACCCTATGCCCCTCGACCCGGTGCCGCCCGCGCCGCCGCAGGTCAACCATCGCCAAGGCGACGAACGGACCGTAGATCACCCCTTCGACCAGCAGCCGATGACTGCTCTCAACCAGATGCGAGCCCACCGGGACGAGGTAAAGCAGAAAGCTCGCATTGGTCAACCACAGCAGCGACAACCATGGAGCAAAACAGGCGAACACGATCAGCCAAGCGAAATACCACGGGTAGTGCGGCGACAGCAAAAACATGAAGGTGCCGGCAAGCAGCGCGGCGCCACTGAACTCCCGGTCCCGACACCGGGGAGCGAAAACGACCGCGAGGGCGAGCAGGCCGAGCATCACCAGGCTACCGCCGATGTACCACAGCGCCGAAAGCCCGGCGAAGGCGGGTATCCTCTGCAGCAGGCTCCACGGGTAGAAACCGGCGCCGTCCGCGGTGAACCCCTCCTCGCCGGCATATCCCGGCAGAAAACCGACGAGCTTTGACCCGACACCGATAAACGGCAGATAGCCGAGGATTACCGCGGCGGCAAATGCAGCCGGCATGTGCCAGTGCCACCGGCGCCAGCCCCACCCGCGCCAGTCCCACCCGCGCCAATCCCGCCCGCGCCAGTCCCACCCGCGCCAATCCCGCCCGCCTAAGTCGCTACGGCGGTAAAGTGCCGGGAGCAGCAATGCCGGATAGAGCTTGACCAGGGTGGCGCCGGCCAGCGCCAGCCCGCAGAGCCATCCTCTACCGCGCGGCGCCGCCCACATCGCCAAAACGACAAAGAGGATCATCGCCGCGTCGATGTGGCCGCTGCCGGCGAACTCCCAGATCGGCAGCGGGTGCCACGCATAGACGAGGACGCGCCCGGGCGGCAAAGCGGCTTCGCCGAGCAGACGCAACAGCAGGGCGATCGTCACGATCTCAAAGACGACCATCGCCGCTTTCATCGCCACGAGCGACTGGCTCAACCGGGTCACCAGGAAAAAGATCGCCTCGGCCGCGGGCGGATAGATCGTCGGTGCGTAGTTGTTGCGATTGATTCGCGGGAAGATCTCGTCATCACGCAGTCGTTCGAGATGCGGATCGACCGGGATGTAGCGATAGGGATTGATGCCGGCGGCCTCGACCCGCCCGTCCCAGACGTAGCGGTAGATGTCGGTAGACAGATAAGGCGGAGCCAGCAATACCGGTAGTCGCAGGATTGCTGCGGCGGCGAGGATCACCACCAGTATTTGGCGCGCCGGCTGGGCGTTCCATACGAGCCCGACCGCGACGAGGTAGACGGCCCCCTGCCCGGCAGCGATTGCGACAAAGCCGCCGATCGCGTCGCGCGCCTGCAACCGGAGACCGAGCAGCGTCAATCCCAGCAACAGGGTCGCGCAACATAATAGCAGCGGCAGGCGACACCGGGTCACCGTCGCGCGCGCCCGTGGCTTACCCTGAGTGGCAAGAGCCCCATTTCTCGTCCGACGTCCTCAGCCGCGAGCCGCCGCAAAAACGCCGCGGTATGCGATGCTGGGTAGCGCATCAGCCCGTCGCCGGCAATTGCGGCCTCGGGGAGCTCCGCCGCCAGCCGGCGCAGTGACGCGAGATCGTCCACGTCGTACCAAGAGGGCAGCAGCACCGCATCGAGGCCGATCTCGCCCGCACGGTCGAGGGTCTGGGCCAGCACCCGCTCGGTGCTCCAGTCGATCGCCTCGAACAGTCGCGGGTGCGGGCGCTTGAGGCCGATGCAGTAATAGCCGCCATCCTCGGCCGGACCCAGCACGAGCCGATCACCCGGCGCCTGCAACATCTGCACAGCGTCGGTCAGCACCGAATTGGGCAATGTCGGGCTGTCGGAATTCAAGAGACACACCGCGCCGTAGCCGGCGACCAGCAATTCGCGGGCGGCATCGGCGAGGCTCAGGCCGAGGCCGGCGCGCGGCGACGGCAGCAGTCGGATCAGCGGCGGCAGCAGGTCGCGAAACAACCTCTCGGAGCCGGGCGGCGAGTAGGCGATATGACCGTGGATCGGCGTGGCGCGCGCCGCCAGCAGGATGTTCTCGGCGGCATCACGAATAAAACAACCGCTCAACACCGCCGCCTCGACGACGGAAAGCGGTGGGACCAGCCGGGTCTTGACCGCGCCGGGGCGCGGAGCCTTGGCCATGATCGCGATCGCGCAGCGATGCGCAAGATCGCACGGCACCGCCTCGCTCATTCGCCAGCGCCGGCGCTGGCGAGACTGCGCCAGGCACGGGCCGCGGCGGCGATGACCGCGAGCGACGCCTTGACGCCATCGGCCTCGCCCTTTTCAAAATCGCCGGCGATCACCGCCATCTGGTTTGTCACATGCGCAAAGCATAAGACCGGCTTGCCGCAGGCGCGGGCGAAGGCGTAAAGGGCCGCCGCCTCCATTTCGACCGCGAGGATGCCACGGGCGTGGCATCGCTCGATCGCGGCCGCGGTTTCGCGAAACGGCGCGTCGGTGGTCCAGGCGGCACCGCGATGGACCGGCTCGGTCATGCCCGCGAGCGCGGCGAACGCCCGGTCGGCCAAGTCCGCATCGGCCTCGGCGAACTCGGCCGGCGGCAGATAGTGGTAGCTCGTCCCCTCGTCGCGCAATGCCCGCTCGATCAATACGAAATAGGGTGGCGGACCCTGCGCCACGATCTGGCCGGCCGAGGTCATGCTGATTAGAAACCGGCAGCCCGACACGAACAGCTCCTCGGCGATCAGCACCGCGAACGAGGCGCCGACCGCGCAGCCGATGATGCCGAACCGCTCATCCCCGTAGGCGAATTCGTAGAGATCGGTATGGTAGCAGGCCCAGCCCGGCGACAGCTGCGCCTCGCCGCTGCTGCGCAACGCGCGCAGGATATCGCCATCGGGGTCGAGGATGCAGATCTGCGGCACGTCGCGGTGCGGCAGGCGCTTTTGGCGGCGCGCCTCGCGCAGCAGATTTGCCGGCTCGAACACCGAGGCTGCGGCAAACTCCTTTTTGGCCAGAATCGGCGGCACCGGCGGATCGCTGTCGTCGCTCATGGGGCCGTTGTTGGATACTATTGGCGCAGCGTCAACCGCCGCGAACCGCCGGCGGTTGAAATACGAGACGAGGGGAACCGCGATGTCGCTGAGCCGCGAATTCGCCCGGTTTGTTGCCGATCTCAAATACGAAGACCTGCCGTCCGAAGTCGTGGACCGGGCCAAGGGCGTCACGCTCGAGGCGCTCGCCTCGGCGCTGGTGGCGCACGACATGCCGGCGAGCCGGCAGGCGCTGGCGCTGATGCGCGAGGAGGAGGCCGGCGGCGGCGGAGTGGCGAGCGTGCTTTGCAACGGCGCCAAGCTGACCAAAGCCGGGGCCGCCTTTGTCAACGCCGAAACGATCTTTGCCGGTGGCAAGTGGGACACCTTCCGCATGCTGACCCACCCTGGCACCGCGATCCTGCCGGCGGCGCTGGTTGCAGCCGAAGTGGCCGGAGCCTCGGGCCAGGACTTTCTGACCGCGGTCGCTGCCGGCTACGAGGTCATGGAGCGGATGGCGGCCGAGTTCATCCCGACGGTTATGTCGCGCGGCTTTCACGCCGGGCCGGTGTTCGGCATCTTTGGCGCTGCGATCGCCGCCGCCAAGCTCGGTGGCCTCGACGCGGACCAGGTGCATGGTGCTATCGCCCAATGCGTCAACCTTGCCGCCGGCAATCTCGAAGGCGCGCGCAGCGGCGGACGCTCGTTGCGCGAGGGCGGTGCGGTGCGCAACGCGCTGCTCGCAGTGGCGCTGGCCAGGCACGGCACACCGGGCGGCGAGACGACATTGGAGGGCGAAGCCGGCTTTTACCATGCCTATGCCGGCAACAACCACGGCGAGCTGCGCTACAGCTTTACCGGCGACAACCGCGCCGACATGGCGCAGATTACGCGCGGTCTCGGTCGCGACTGGATCTTTCTCGAAACGCTCTACCGCATCTTTTCGACCGCCGGCTACAACATCGCCCATGTCGAAGTGACGGCGCAGCTCTGCGCCGAGCATAATATCCGGTACCAGGACATCGACCGCATCGAAGCCCTGGTCAACTGGCTGGAGACCGAGTATCCGAGCCCAGCCTTTCCGAGCCGCGGCATCGACAACCCGCCGCAGCCCGGCAGCACGCAATACTTCACGGCGTTTGGTGCGGTCGAGCGCGGCTATCCGCTGTTGCGCGGCGACCGGCCGGGGCCCGGCGAGAGCGATCCACCAGCGGTGCTCGAGCTGATGCGGCGCGTCACGCTGATCCCGACCGTGCGGCGCACCCTGTTCGGGCCGCGGATCACGATGTTTCTGAAAGATGGCCGCAGCTTTAGCCGGGAGGGGACCGGCCGCGAGTTCATCTGGGATTTCGAGGAGGAGGTGCTCCGCATCCAACCGATCGCACCCGGCCTCGCGATCAGCGAGATGCAATTCGAACGGCTGATCGACACCTGCCGCCATCTCGACACGATCGACCGGGCTGCCGAGCGGCTGATCGCGCTGACCATCCCCGCCTGACCAGCCCCGCCCGACCAGCCCCGCCCGACCATCCCTCCCTGCCCATCCCCGCCCGGGCAGCCCCGCCCGGTTCAGCGATGGACAAAGGCGCGGACGCCAAAGGCGCGCAGAAATGTGTCGACGGCGGCGGCAACGATCTCGTCAGTGCCGGGCATGGCTGGCGAGCCTTCGAGGCGAAGCAGGTGGCGCAGCTGTGTTTCGCCACGCACCAGCCCGACAAACTGCTCGGCGGCAAGCCTGGTGTCGGGCAGCGCCAGCTTTCCGGCCGCGGCGGCGCTCTGCAAAAAGGCCTCGATCTGAACCAGGTTGCGCTCGGGACCGGCACGCCAGAACACCTCGCCCAGCACCGGAAAGCGGGTCACCTCCGCGAGGATGATGCGATGCAGAGCCAGCGCATCCGGGGACAGCAGGAGGTCGCGAAACCGCCGCGCCAGCGCCGTCAGCGAGCCCCGGACATCACCGGGATCGAGTTCCCCGACTGAGAGGCTGGCAAACCGCCGCTCGCATTCGCGCCCGATCACCGCGCCGAACAGCTCCTCCTTGCCGGCGAAGTGCGCGTAGACCGTGGCTTTCGACACGCCAGCCTCGCGCGCGATCGTATCCATGCTGACAGCACCAAAGCCGCTCGCCAGAAACGCCTCTTTGGCCGCCGCGAGAATGCTCTCGGTCTTGCTCGGCGGTGGCGCCTGGCTGTGCCCGCTCGTATGCATCGCCCTCGCCGTCCCCGGCCTATCGTCACCGGCCCATCGTCACCGGCCCATCGTCACCGGCACATCAGCACCGGCCCATCAGCACCGGCCCATCAGCACCGGCCCATCAGCACCGGGCGTCGGTGCGTAGCCTTGACAAATTCTATAGAAGCCGTAGGGTCGTCGCAACTATGAACTGAACGGTTTAGTTCAGATAAAATGCGCAATAGACTTCTAATTCCTGCCGTGATGCTGGCCCTGGCGCTCAGCGGTTATGGTGGCTGGTATTGGTGGACGACACTGCGGTTTCTTGAATCGACCGACGACGCCTATATCGCCAGCGACGTCTCGGTGATCAGCCCGAAGGTCGAAGGCTACATCAAGGAGGTCCGGGTCCGCGAGAACCAGTGGGTCAAAAAGGGCGCGGTGCTGTTCGTCATCGACGACGCCGATTTTATCGCCAAGGCCGACCAGGCCAAGGCGGCAGTGGCGACCGAGCAGGCGGCGGTCGCGACCTACGCGAGCCGGCTCGACCTGCAGCGGGCGATGATCGCCCAGGCCCAGGCGACGGTGCAGTCGGCCGAGGCCGATCTCGTCCGCACCCAGCAGGATTACAAGCGCTACAGCGCGCTGATGACCAGCGATTTTGCCAGCCGACAGCGCTTCGACCAGGCCGAGGCCGATCTGCGCAAGGCAGAGGCAGAAACCGCCAAGAGCCATGCCGCGCTCGCCGCCGCACAGAGCGAGCTCGGTGTGCTCGGATCGCAGCGCCAGGAGGAGATGGCCCGGCTGCAGCAGGCCCGCGCCAATCTGCAGCTGGCGCAGAACGATCTCGACGACACCCGCATCAGGGCGCCGGTGTCCGGCGTCGTCGGCAACCGTGCGGGCCAGATCGGCCAATATGTCAAGCCCGGCACCGAGCTCGTCTCGCTGGTGCCGCTGCCGCGGGTCTATGTCACCGCCAATTTCAAGGAAACACAGCTGACCCGGATGCGGCCGGGGCAGGTCGCCGAAGTCACGGTTGACGCCTATCCCGACCATACGCTGAGGGGCCGCATCGACAGCTTTGCCCCGGCGAGCGGCGCCGAGTTCAGCCTGCTGCCGCCGGACAACGCGACCGGCAACTTCACCAAGATCGTACAGCGCGTGCCGGTGCGCATCGCGCTGCCGCGCGACGATCCGCTTGCCCGCCTGCTGCGCCCGGGGCTGTCGGTCACGGTCAGCGTCGACACCCGCGACAAGGGCGAGGCGCTCGCTGCCGGCGGCATCGTCGGCACCGCCGAAGCCGAGCCCGCTGCGCCGAACAAAGCCCAGACTTCGACAACCCCGGGCGGATTGCGATGAGCTGGGCGCCGGGCGGGGTCCTGCGGCGGGTCGGGTGGGCGCGCCCGGCACCAGCGCTCCGCGCGCGACCAGCCCCGCCGCAACCCGCTCCGGCCGCGGCGCCGCCGGGCGCCGCCGGGCAAGAGC
>JBOHME010000040.1:0-33424 GCA_050729795.1 Allostellaceae bacterium
GCCTCGCGCCTCGATGCCGAACTGAGCCGGGTCGAGTTGGCACCGGTCGATATCGGCGCGATGCTGCACGCGCTGACGGATGTGCACGCGGCAACCGAGGCCGAGGACCGCCCACGCCTGGTGCTCGACCTCCCCGAACGCGGCCGGCCGTTGACTGTGCCGGGGATCGAGACCCGATTGTCGCAGGTCTTTCTGAACGTCATCGCCAACGCCCTGTCGTTCAGCCCGCCGCACAGCGAAATCCGGCTGATCGCACGCCCGGCCGGGCGGGCGGTGCTGGTCACGGTCGATGATTGTGGCCCCGGGGTGCCCGACGAAAAGCTGACGGCGATCTTCGACCGCTTTTACAGCGAGCGCCCGGCCGGCGAGAAGTTCGGCACCCATTCCGGGCTTGGTCTGTCGATATCGAAGCAAATCGTCGAGGCGCATCGCGGCATGATCTGGGCGGAGAACCGCACCGACGCGAGCGGCACGGTCATCGGTGCGCGCTTCTGCATCCGGCTGCCGGCACAGGCGTGAACGACGCAATTTTGATCCACGGCACCGCGGTCGCGATCGACGGCGAAGGGATTTTGCTGCGCGGCCCCTCGGGTGCCGGCAAGTCGGACCTCGCGCTGCGCCTGATCGATGGCGGCGCCCGCCTTATCGCCGACGACCAGGTGTTGCTGTGCCGCCGCGGCGAGCGGGTGCTGGCGCGCGCCCCGGCGGTCATCGCCGGCCTCGTCGAAATCCGCGGCATCGGGATCGTGCAGGTCGAGACGATCGCCGAGGCACCGCTCGCGCTGATCGCCGATCTCGTCCCGGCCGATCGGATCGAGCGGCTGCCGCAGCGCCGCACCGAACCGCTCTTCGGAATCGATATCACCCTGATTGCACTCGACGCATTCGCCGCCTCGGCGGCGGCAAAGCTGCGCCTCGTCCGGCGCGCGTTGGCGGCGGGGGCATTGCCGACTATAATCGGATGCTGATGAGCGAAGGTGGGCGAACGACCGATTGTCGATCGGTGAACCCGGTCCCGGCTCGCGTCCTGCTGGTGACGGGGATGTCGGGCGCGGGCCGCTCGACCGCGCTCAAGGCCCTCGAGGATATGGGCTACGAGACCTTTGACAACCTGCCAGCGACCCTGGTTCCGGCGCTCTTCGGGAACACTGCTGCTGGCCACCCGGCAATCGCCGTCGGCGCCGACACCCGCACGCGCGGATTTGCCGCGGCGGCCATGCTCGAAACCCTCTCGACGGCGATCGCGCGCAGCGGGCACGAGCTATGCGTGCTATTTATCGATTGCGACGACGAAAGACTTGTGCGACGCTATACCGAGACGCGACGCCCACACCCGCTCGCCGGCGATCATCCGATTGTTGAGGGGATTCGGCGCGAGCGGCAGGCGGTCGCCATGCTGCGCGACCGCGCCGATCTGGTGATCGACACCTCCGCCCTGACCGCCGCCGAGCTGAAACGGGTGCTCGCCGGGCATTTTGCGCTCGATGCTTGCGGACTGCGTATCTTTGTGACCTCCTTTGCCTATCGCTATGGCCTGCCGCGCGATGCCGATCTGATCTTCGACGTGCGCTTTCTCGATAATCCATATTATGTTGACGCGTTGCGGACGCTGAATGGGCGCGATCCGGCGGTGGCCGCACATATTCAGAGAGACACCGATTTCGCACCATTCTTTGCCCGGCTGTGGCGTTTGCTGTGCCCGTTGCTGCCGCGCTACGAAATCAGAGGCAAGACCTATCTCACGATCGCGTTCGGCTGCACCGGCGGGCGGCACCGCTCGGTCTACGTGGCCGAGCAACTGGCCCAGCGGCTGCGCGACACGGGATGGCGGGTGGAGGTGGCGCACCGCGACCTGCCGCCCGCAAGCATCGCCGCCGTCGGTGCCGCGCCCGCCGCCGCGGGTTGAGGCGGGGCGCCGCGTCGCAGCAGAGGGAACCCGATGATCGGTATGGTTCTGGTGACCCATGGGCGGCTGGCGGCGGAATTCGTTGCCGCGCTCGAGCACGTCGTCGGCGCACAGACGCAAATCGCCGCCGTGTGCATTGGGCCCGACGATGACATGGAGCAGCGCCGCCAGGAGATCCTGCGGCGGATTGTCGAGGTCGACAGCGGCGAGGGTGCGGTGCTGCTGACCGACATGTTCGGCGGCACCCCTTCGAACCTGGCGATCTCGGTGATGGACCGGGCCAAGATCGAGGTCGTCGCCGGGGTCAATCTGCCGATGCTGATCAAGCTCGCCAGCCTGCGCCAGAGCGAGACTTTGGAGCGGACCGTCCTCGGCGCCCAGGAAGCCGGCCGCAAATATATCAACGTTGCGTCGCAGCTCTTGACCGATGCCCGGCGATGACGGCGCGATGAGTGACGGCGCGATGAGTGACGGCGCGGCCGGCGAGCAGGCGAGCGATGCCGGCCCGTTCTCGCTGGTGCAGCGGATCGCGACGATTTGCAACCAGCGCGGGCTGCACGCCCGTGCCGCAGCCCGGTTTGTCAAGACTGCGGCGCAATTCGACGCCGACGTCCGGGTGCGCAAGAACGGCACCGAAGTTTCCGGCCGCTCGATCATGGGGCTGATGATGCTGGCCGCGGCACCGGGGACGGTGGTCGAGCTGAAGGCCAGCGGAGAGCAGGCGGCCGAGGCGGTCGCGGCATTGGTCGCGCTGATCGAATGCAAGTTCGATGAGGATTGAGGAGGGCGGCGGCCCGAGCGAACCGAGCGGCATCAGCGAGCGCCGGCTGACCGGCCTCGGCGTCTCGCCGGGCATCGCCATCGGCCCGGCCTATATCGGCGAAGGCGGCGATCTGCCGGTCCATGAGAGCCACATTTCCGAAGAAGAGATCGACGCGGAGCGCGGCCGCTTCGCCGAAGCGGTGGCGGTGTCGCTGAAGCAGCTGCGCAAGCTCAAATCCAAGACCGGGGCGCTGCCCGAATCAGCCGCCGAAGAGATCGGCTATCTGCTCGACGCGCATCTGGCGATGCTGTCGAACTCACGCCTGATCCGCGGTGTCGAGGAGCGCGTTACGCGGGCGCGAATCAACGCCGAGCGCGCAGTCGAGATCGAAATCGCCGAGATCGCCAAGAGCTTCGCGGCGATGCGCGACCCGTATCTCGCAGCACGGATCGAGGATATCCGGGTGGTCGGCACGCGGCTGATCCGCAACCTGATCAAAAAACCTTATGTCGCCTATTCGGGTGTGCCGCAGGGCGCGATCATTCTCGCCGACGAGCTGACCCCCGCCGATACTGCACTGATGGACCCGCGCCGGATCGGCGGCTTCGCAACCCAGTTCGGCGGCGCCGACAGCCACACCGCGATCGTCGCCCGCGCCCTCGGACTGCCTGCGGTGCTCGCGGTCCCGGCGCTGACCGTGCATGCCGGTGCTGCGGGCCAGGTCGTGATCGACGGTACCGAGGGGACCGTGATCCTCGACCCTTCGGCGGAGACGATCGTCGATTACGAGGCGCGTCGCGAGCTGATGCTGCGGCAGCGGCGCCATTTGACCCGGCTGCGCCGGCTGCCGGCAGTGACCCGCGACGAGGTCGAGATCACCCTCGAAGCCAATCTCGAGCTGCCGATCGAGCTCGACCAGGCCACGGCCAACGGTGCGATGGGGCTGGGGCTGGTGCGTTCCGAGTTTCTCTATATGAACCGCGACGACCTGCCCGGTGAGGACGAGCAGTACGCGGTGTTCTCGGCCCTGCTGCGCGGCATGCAGGGCAAGCCGGTGACAGTGCGGACCTTTGACCTCGGCGGCGACAAGCTGGCGCGCTCGCTCGCCGGCCACTATGTCGAAGCCGATAATCCGGCGCTCGGGCTGCGTGCGATCCGGCTGTCGCTGCAGGACCGCCGCCTGCTCGATCCGCAGCTGGCGGCGATGCTGCGCGCCGCCGCCGAGGGACCGTTGCGGATCCTGCTGCCGATGATCTCGGTGCCGAGCGAGATCCGCCAGGTGCGCGAAGCGATGGAGCAGGTCGCCCGCCGGCTGCGCCGCCGCGGTGTGCCGATCGCCAAGCCGCTGCCGCCGGTGGGGGCGATGATCGAGGTGCCGGGGGCGGCGCTGGCGGCCGATGCGCTGGCCGCCGAGGCGGATTTTTTCGCGATCGGCACCAACGATCTCGTCCAATACACGCTGGCCATCGACCGCAGCAACGAGCAGGTCGCGCATCTCTACAATCCGCTGCATCCGGCGGTCCTGCGGCTCATTCAATTCGCCATCGAGGCGGCGCTGCGCCGCGGCATGCCGATCGGCCTATGCGGCGAGATGGCTGGGGATCCGCGCTACACGGCGCTGCTGCTCGGGCTCGGTTTGCGCAATCTATCGATGGCGCCGCGCAATATCCCGCGGGTCAAGCAGCGGATCCGCGGCCTCGACATGGTCGCTGCCACACGGCGTGCCCGCGCCATCATGGACCAGGCCGACGCCGGCCGCATCGCTGCGCTGCTCGACGACTTCAACGCGGTTGCCGGGCCACCGTAACGCGATCGACCGATGAGCGCCGCCGGGCGGGCTAAAGCCGGCGCTCTCCGGGCTGCTACCGCCGGTCCGACGCCGTCCCTGGGTCTGATGCCCTCCCGGGGTCTGACGCTCCGACGTGCCGGGCGGCCGCTCTCGACCTGCCGAACCGGGCGCGGCTGACGC
Organism: Allostellaceae bacterium; assembly: GCA_050729795.1. GTDB lineage: Bacteria > Pseudomonadota > Alphaproteobacteria > ATCC43930 > CGMCC-115725 > AP-15. The sequence continues at coordinate 4,639 of JBOHME010000040.1, forward strand.
GGCTCGCAACGGCGGCCGGCCCCAGGCGCCTGCCGCCGCGATCGTGGCGGGATGACGAGCCGACCCGGCTGATGCGACAACCCCGGCAATTTATCGGAGAACCGAAGCAATACCACACGGATCGGCGGCAATCCGGTCGCGAAGTCTTAACTCTCGGCACCCTATCGTCCCAGCAATCCAAACGGGGGGGACGCGACAGAGATTCTGCAAGGAGTCGAAGTATGCGTCGGCATCACTATCTTTTCCATCTACTGGGGTCTATCGCCTTATTCAGTGTCTTGCGGGTCGATCCGGTGTTGGCGGTGACTACCGCACCGGTCAATTCTATAACCCTGACAAATGAGAGCGGCGTCGCGATTACCAAATATCCGCTGCAATTCGGCCGCCCCTTTCTCGACGGCGCGATTGCCGACGAGCCGCAGGTTCTGATCAACGGGGTTGCGGCCACCACCCAGGCCGATGTCAAGAACCGTTACCCGGACGGGTCGGTCGAATTTGCGGTGGTTGCCGTCGTCATCCCGAGCCTCCCGGCCAGCGGGTCGGTGACCCTGACCTTCGAAAACCAAGCCGCTGGCAACAATAGGCCGCTGACGCAGGCGCAAATGCTCGCGCTGCAATATATGTTCAGCGCCCGCATCTTGCTGACCCCGACCTCGGGCGGGGCCACCCAGATGATCGACGCGCGCACGATGCTGACCAATGGCGACTACAAGCTGTGGACGAGCGGCCCCGTGGCGCAGACCATCATGCTTGCCGACGATACGCCGGCGCGCAAATACGACATCGGCTTCGGTGACGGCTACCATCCGTTTCGGCCGCGCTTCTACGCGACCTTCTGGCCGCAGACCCATCAGGTGTTCGTGCGCGTCGTTGGTGAGGACAGCAACACCACCGAGCTCGAGGACCTGAGCTACAATTTGGCGCTGACCGGCGCCAACGCCAAAGTCTATGCCAAGTCCGACGTGACGCAATGGGCAATGTCGAACTGGACCAAGAGCTTCTGGCTCGGCGGCACCCCGAGCCCGCAGGTCAATATCGACAACAATCTCGCCTATCTCGAATCGACACGGTTCATGCCCAATTACGACACCTCGTTCACACTCAACCCGGCATCGGTGGCCAACGAATACATGGTCTATTGGATCGATATGGCGCACGACATCTACGATGGCAGTTGGGATGGCGGCGGCTGGACCAACGCGATGGGCACCGCCGGTGGCCGCCCCGATATCGGTCCGGAGCCGACCTGGGACGCAATGTGGCTCTATACCGGCGATTGGCGGATGCGCCAGTTGGCGCTCGGCATGGCCGATCTTGCCGCGGCCTGGCCGGCCAATTTGCGCGAGGGCGATCCCACCCGCCGCCTCAACCGCGCCGACCCGGTGCCGCAGCCGGGGCAGACCGGCAGCGGCTACGGCCTGCCGATTTCTATCACCGACCGCAAGTCACTGGGCGATGCGATCGGTGGCGAAGTGCAGTTGCTCTACTATTATTACATTGCCCCCAGCGATCGGCTCGATGTGGTTGGGCCGCTCAATCTCGACCAGCCCTGGATTTATGACGCCTCGCACGAGCCGGCCCCGTTCTTTGTGCCCTACATCCTGACCGGCGATCCGTTCTATCTCGAAGAGCTGGAGAACTGGGCCAGCTACGATGCGACGATCGGCGATGGGGCCGACACCACCGATGACGATGGCCGCGGTCCGACCGGTGATGAAGGGGGAGACAGCGATCAGCTGCGCGGCGATGGCTGGATCTTGCGCAGCCGCGCCGAGGCCGCCTTCGCGGTTCCCGATGGCGACCCGGAGAAGACCTATCTGACAATCCTGACCCAGGAGGACATCGCCCGCTGGGAAGGCTCGCTTGGGGTGACCGGGACAGTATTCGACGGCACCGCCGAAAAAATCTGGGCGCAAGAGACCGGTGACATCGAGACTCGCGCCGGTGCCGGCCCGTTCAACAATCAAGCGCCGCCGATGCATAATTGGGAAAGCAACGGTGGCACCTCGGCGATTACCTCGAATGTCTACACTGGGGTTTATTTGCCAAACGCGGTCGGTGCCTGGACTTCGGTGTGGATGCAGTGGTTTGTCCAGTATTCGCTGGGTCGCGCCAACGAACTCGGTTTCGCCGCCCTCCCGCTGTCATTGCAAAGCGGTCAGTATCTGATCGGCATGATCAACAGTTCGGGCGAGCCGATGTTGATCGCCAACTATGAAACTCCGGTCGAACAAGCTGGCGGCGGCTTTCTGCCCAATTGGTCGAGCGTGCTTGCCACGTTTGTCCCGAGCTGGATTACCGGCGTCAATTGGACCGGTAATTCCGACCAGGGTGATCTGCCGGAGGCCTTCGCCAGCAACGACACCCCGCAGGGCTACGATGCCAACGCCGTGGCGGCGCTGGCGCCGCTGGTCGACGAGGGCGCACCCGGTGCGACACAAGCCTGGGCCTGGATCAAGGCCAATGTCTACACCCCAGTGCTCGACAGCGGCTATTCGTGGACGGTCGATCCGTCCTGGGCGATCGTGCCACGGACCGACGACAACACTCTGCCGCCGCAGCCGACCACGCCGCAGTAAAAGGGCCATGCCGGGCCGGCCGATCCTGCGCTTTGCCGATCGTCGCAGGGTCGCCGGCTCCGGCTCCCCGACTGGCCTGCCGTGCACCCGCCCTGTGCCCGTTGCAGCCCTGTGCCCTTTGCAAGCCGGTGCCACGAGAATTGCCGCGCCGAAAGTGCTCCGGTATCGTCATCCGCAGACAAGACGGAGACAGCGGTGTGCTGATGGCAGCGATAGCGACAGGGATCAGGGGGCTTGCGGTCGTGGTGATCGCCGGCCTGTGGATTGTCGCGGCAATTCCCGCTTCGGCCGTTGCTCAGTACTACCGGTATCCTTATCCGCCCCCTGGCTACCGAACTCCGGGCAATAGCTTGCCGCCCTGTGCTGCGGTCACGCCTGGGCCGTTTGCCGGTGCGGCGCGGGGCGCTGCCGGAGGGGCGCTGTTTGGCGCGATTGCCGGCAATGCCGGGCGCGGGGCGGCGATCGGTGCTGCGGTCGGCGGCGTCGGCGGTGCGGTCCGGCGCGGTGCGGCGCGCAGCTCGGGCACCTGCTATTGACGCCGGGCGCGCCAGCAGCCGATGCGCCCGCCCGATCGAGACAGGGAAAGTTGATGAACACCAGGATTTTCACGGCGTTGGCGGCGCTCTGTGTCAGCGCCTGCGTCGCCTCGCCGCCGCCCGAAACCGGCCCAACGACACCGGCGGCGACAGCGCCGGCGCGCGTCTCGTCCGGCGCGCAGATTGCGCCCGGCTGGTGGGATGTCGAGCAGGTCCGGTGCTCCGATCTGCTCGAAGCCTCCGATGCCGATCGGGCAGCGGCAGCGATGTTCTATTACGGCTATCTCGCGGCCAGGGTGGGGATCCATGTCATCGATGTCAGCCGGATCGATGGCAATATCGCCAAGGTGATCCGGCAATGCGCAGCCGAGCCCGCGCTGACGGTGCCGCAGGCGTTCCGCGCCGCGCTGGGTCCGGGCAAGGCGGGCAGCTAGCTTGCGGTTGGAGGCGTGCATGAAATTTTGGCACCGTCGGATTTGGCTCCCTCGGATTTCGCACCGTCGGATATTGGAGGCGATCGTCGTCATCGGTCTTGCCGCTGGCGGAGCGTCGCCCACGGTGGCTGCGACGTCTGCAACCGCCACGAAGCCCGCAATCAGCCCGCAGGCGAGCGAGGCGCTGGCGCGGATGAGTGCGAGCCTGCGATCCCCGGCGTTGTCGTTCGAGGCGCGCACCTTGCGCGTTTATGCGGGTTCGCAAAACGAGCTGCTGCACATCGCCCATACCCTTGATGTGGCGGTGCGCCGGCCGGACCGGATGCTGGTCGTGCGCAATGGCGACGATGGTGCGAGCAAGCTCGTCTATGACGGCAAGACCCTCGTCATCTATGTCGCCAACGCGAACAAATACGCGGCGATCGCCGTGCCGGGCACGATCGAGGGGATGATGAAGGAGGCGATGGGCCGTCTCGGTATCGATTTTCCGCTCGCCGATTTTCTGACCGGGGATCCGGGGAAGGCGTTTTTGAGCGGAGTGACCTCGGGAAGGGTGGTCGGCACGGTGACGATCGACGGTGTCCGCTGCCTGCACATGTTCTTTTCGCAGCCGCCGGGGATCGATCTCGAATTGTGGCTCGAGGAGAACGCGCAGTCCCTGCCGCGACGGCTGATCGTCACCTATCGCTCGCTGCCGGGCCAACCCGACTTCGTCGCCGAATTCGCCAATTGGAACCTGGCGGCCCAGCCGACAAACGCAGATTTTGTGTTCCGACCGCCGCCCGGCGCGGTCCGGATCGCGCTGAAGCCGCCGCCCAAGCCCGCCGCGACGGCGCCGGCGCAGAGCCGGCCCGAAACAAAGCCGGCGGAGACCAGGCCGTGAACCGCCCGGTGGTGTTATGGCTCGGCGCGCTGCTGACGATCAGCGCGATGCCGCAAGCCTTTGGCTGGGGCGCGGTGCGCGGGCCCTATGGGGGTGCCGCTTATCGTGGCCCGATGGGCGGTGCCGCGGTGCGTGGCCCGAATGGGGCTGCGGCCGTGCGCGGTCCCTATGGTGGCGCTGCTGTGCGCGGTCCCTACGGCAACACCGCAGTTCGTGGCGGCTATTACGGCGGCGGCACGGTCTACCGGGGTGGTGCTTATTACGGTGGTGGAGTGGCGGCTGGGGTCGCCGTTGGTGCGGCGGTCGGCGCCGCGGCCGCTTCCTCGGCCTATGCCGCTCCCTACTATTATCCGCCCCCCTATTACTACCCGCCGCCCTATTGATTGGCCGATCGCGTCGGTCCTTTGGTAGACACCGCCGATTTCAGCACCCGGTGGTCGGATCCTCATGGTATCGTCCGACCGCGATATTGTCTGACAGCACATGATCGGAGAGAACGATGCGAACCTTGACTGCCGCGATGCTGGCCGCCGGGTTGGCGCTGATGATGCCGGCCGCCGAGGCGGCGGGGCCCGCCACCGTGACCGGCACGCTGTCCTTGAAGCTGACGATCAAGATCGTCTCGAACATTCCGGCCTCGACCCCGATCCAATGCAGCTTGAGCGCATACGCGAGCGGATCGAGCGCGAGCGGGGTGGTAGACAGTATCGAAGAAAGCGACACGCTTGACGCAACCCGCAGCGGGGCGACCGCGGTCTGCCAGATGGTGATCCCGTATCAGTGGATCCTGTATGGCACCGCGGACACGGTCGGTTTGTCCTACTCGATCAATGCGGAGAACGCCGCCGGCAACGGCCGATCCAGCTCGGTGTCGTTCGAGACGATCCCGGTGCCGCGAAGCGGTGCCACGACCGCCTATTCCTTGACCGCCAGAATCTGACGCCGCAGAGCTACGAACGCGCCGTCCTGCACCGTTCGCGCGATGGTGCGGTGCCGCTCCCCGCGAGATGGGGACCTTGCCGTATCCCGCGGATGCCCTTGCTACCCGAGGCGCGTCTCGCTATCGGGGGCGCATGAAAGCCTTTTCGATCATTGCCGCGCTTCTTGGCGTCGCCGCGATCGCGGTGCTCGTGGCTGTGTTCGGCGCGGCTTCGGTGGCGCGCTCGCTGGAATCTGTCGGCTGGGGCGGGTTTGCCGCGATCTGTGTCTTTCATCTCGGGCTGATCGCGGTGATGGGGATCGCTTGGCGCGGCCTCGTGCCGAGGACACCGGGCTGGGCCTTTGTCTGGGCCCGGCTGGTGCGCGAAGCCGGCTCCGAAGTCCTGCCGCTGTCACCGGTCGGCGGCTGCGTGATCGGCGCCCGGGCCCTGTCGCTTGCCGGCATCGGCGCGGCAATTGCCGCGGGCAGCACGATCGTCGATCTGACGCTCGAATTCCTCGCCAAGCTCGGCTACACGGCATTGGCGCTCATCCTTCTGATAAGTCTGCGCCCCGGCTCGGCACTGGCGCTGCCGCTGACGCTCGGCCTTGTTGTAGCGAGCCTTGCCGCGATCGCCTTTGTCGCGGTGCAGCAGCGCAGAATGCGGATGTTCGACCGCCTCGCGCACCGTCTCGGGCGCGGCTGGGCGGAGCGGGCTGCGGCTGGTGCCGCGGCGCTGCACGAGGCGCTGCTACGGATCTATGCCCGCAGGAGCCGTCTGTGGGTCGGCTTTTCTCTTCATCTCGGCTGCTGGATTGCCGGCACATTCGAAGCCTGGCTGGCGCTCCATCTGGCCGGCGCCGGGCTGCCATTCGCGACCGTGCTGGTGATCGAGAGCCTGCTCTATGCGGTTCGCACCTTTGCCTTTGCCGTGCCCAATGCGGTCGGCGTGCAGGAAGCCGCCTATGTGCTGATCGGCGCCAGCTTCGGCCTGACGCCGGAAATGGCTCTCGCGCTGTCGTTGCTGAAACGCGCGCGCGATGTGACGATCGGGCTGCCGGCGCTTTGTGCCTGGCAGATCGTCGAAGGCGGCCGGCGCTGGCGCCGACCGCGGCGGCCGGCGGTCAGGATCGCGAGCCCGCCCTCGTGCTGAACCGGAGGAGACTGTGACCGAGCCGCTGCCTCTCGTCTATCTGGCGCGCCACGGTGAGACCACCTGGAGCCTGTCGGGCCAGCATACCGGCCGCACCGACCTGCCGTTGACCGCGCGTGGTGAAGACCAGGCCCGCGCTCTTGCCCCACGGCTGCACGGCGTGCGCTTTGGCGCGGTGCTGACGAGCCCGTCACAGCGCGCGGTGCGGACCTGCGAACTCGCCGGCTTCGGGTCGGCTGCTGCAATCGAGCCCGATCTTGCCGAATGGGATTATGGCGATTACGAGGGGCGCCGCACGGCCGAGATTCTGAGCGATCGGCCGGGCTGGCAACTCTTTCGCGACGGTGCGCCGGGGGGTGAATCGCCGGATCAGATAGGGGCGCGCGCCGACCGCGTCATCGCCCGCATTCGCGCCGCCGCCGGCAATGTGCTGGTGGTTTCTAGTGCTCACATCACCCGCGTTCTCGCCGCCCGGTGGCTCGGGCTGTCGCCGGCTGACGGTTGCTATCTGGTGCTGGGGACGGCAAGCCTCGGCATGCTCGGCTATGAGCACGACCAGAGCGAGCCGGTGATCCGGCTGTGGAACGATACCAGCCACCTGGCGGCGTGATCCCGCGTGGCCGGTCCGGCGCGATTGGGGTGAACGGGATTTGAGCGAGGGAAGGCAAGCACATGGCCAATGGTCCACAAGAACGGAAAACTGCGGAGCAAAACCGCCTCGATGCGGCGCGCGACGAGGGTGTGCCATGGCGGCTATGGGGGCCGTATCTGAGCGAGCGGCAATGGGGGACGGTGCGGGAAGATGTGAGCGCCGATGGCCGTGCCTGGGACTCGTTCAGCCACGATCAGGCCCGCTCGCGCGCCTATTGCTGGGGCGAGGATGGTCTTGCCGGCATCAGCGATGACAAGCAGCGGTTATGCTTTGCACTGGCATTGTGGAACCACTGCGACCCGATCCTAAAGGAGCGGGCGTTCGGGCTGACCAATAGCGAGGGAAATCACGGCGAGGACGTTAAGGAGTATTATTTTTATCTCGATAACACCCCAACCCATTCCTACATGAAGTATCTCTATAAATACCCGCAACACGCATATCCATACAGCGATCTGGTCGAGACCAACCGGCATCGCGGTGGGCGCGATCCGGAATACGAGCTTTGCGATACCGGGATCTTCAACGAGGGGCGATATTTCGATGTTCTGGTCGAATATGCCAAGGCGACGCCGAGCGAGATCCTGATTGAAATTGGCCTCACTAACCGCGGCCCCGAGCCGGCGTCGATCGATGTGCTGCCGAATTTGTGGTTCCGCAACATCTGGGCATCTGCGCCGGCGCCGGTGAAACCAGGTTTGCGGCGGGTGGAAGGCGATACCGGCAGCCGGGTCATCGCCGCGTCCGATGTCGGGCTTGGCACCTATTTCCTTTATTGCGAGGGCGCGCCGGACTTGCTGTTCACCGAGAATGAAACCAACAACCATCGGCTTTTCGGCACCGCCAATTCCGTTCCCTATGTCAAGGATGCGATCAATGATTACGTCGTGGCCGGCCGGCACGACGCGGTCAATCCTGCCGGGTCCGGGACCAAGGCAGCAGCACATTACCGGTTGACCCTTGCCGCCGGTGCCACCGCCATCGTCCGGCTGGTGCTTTCCGGTGCCGCGGTGAGCGACCCGTTCGGCCATCGTTTTGCCGAAATCGTCGCGGCGCGGCGGCGCGAGGCCGACGAATTCTACCGATCGATCACCCCGTCAGGCGTCGGCGACGACGCGGCTGCGGTGATGCGCCAGGCGCTCGCCGGCATGCTGTGGAGCAAGCAGTATTTCGGCTACGACGTTCATGAATGGCTGCAGCAGCGCGGTGCCGACCCTCTGCGGCCGACGAGCAACCAGCTGCGCAATCGTGATTGGTTTCACCTGACCGCCGATCATGTGATCTCGATGCCGGATAAGTGGGAGTATCCGTGGTTTGCCGCCTGGGACCTCGCGTTTCACACGCTGGCTCTGTCGTCGGTCGATATTGACTTCGCCAAGGAGCAGCTCGCCCTGCTGCTCGATCAGGCCTATTTGCACCCGACCGGGCAGATCCCCGCCTATGAATGGAATTTCAGCGACGTCAATCCCCCGGTGCAGGCCTGGGCGACGATCTTTCTTTATCGCAGGGAGCAGGCGCTCAAAGGTGCTGGCGATGTGGGCTTTTTGAAATTGATGTTTGGCAAGTTGTCGATGAATTTCGGCTGGTGGATCAACCGCAAGGATCGCTCCGGCAACAGCCTGTTCGAAGGCGGATTTCTTGGGCTCGACAATATCGGCGTGTTCGACCGTAGCGCGCAGCTGCCGACCGGCGGCTTTCTTGAGCAGGCCGACGGCACCGGCTGGGTGGCGCTGTTCTGTCAGAACATGATCGAGATCGCGATCGAGCTCGCCGTGCACGATCCCGGCTATGAGGCGCTGGCGACCAATTACGCGATCGAATTTTTACTGATTGCCCATGCGATCAATGGCATCGGCGCTGACGGCATGTGGGACGAGGAGGATGGCTTTTATTACGATGTGCTGCGTTTGCCGGATGGGCGTTCCACTCAGCTGAAGGTCCGCTCGATGGTTGGCCTCTTGCCGTTATGCGCGGTCACCGCGATCGATCCGGTGCAGCGCCAGCGGGTGCCGCGGCTTGTTGCGCAGATTAACGAGCGGCTGCAGCGCATGCCGCAATTGCGGCGGTCGTTCCACGCCACCGGCCCGGGGCATCTCGGCGCCGGCGGCCGCGGTGTGATCGGGCTCGTCACCGAAGATCGGCTGCGGCGCATCCTGGCGCGGATGCTCGACGAGAACGAGTTTCTCAGCCGATACGGGATCCGCTCGTTGTCGCGGTATCACGCCGAGCATCCCTATGTCTTTTCGGTCGATGGCCATGAATACCGGGTCGGCTACCTGCCGGCCGAATCCGATACCGGCATGTTTGGCGGCAACTCGAACTGGCGCGGCCCGATCTGGATGCCAGTCAACGCCTTGATCATTCGCGCACTGATGCACTATTATTCATATTATGGCGCATCTTTCACGATCGAATGCCCGACTGGCTCCGGCCGACAGCTAAATCTGTTCGAAGTTGCGCAGGAGATCGCCAATCGCCTGATCCAGATTTTTCTGAAAGACGAGCACGGTCATCGGCCGGTGTTTGGCGGCACAGGCGTGTTTCAGAGCGACCCGAATTGGCGTGATCATTTGCTGTTCTACGAATATTTCCATGGCGACAACGGGGCCGGGATCGGCGCCAGCCACCAGACCGGGTGGACCGGGCTCGTCGCCGGGCTGATCGAAATGTTCGGCAAGCTCGATGGACAGACTGCGCTGACGGGCGGTCCAGAAGCCGTATTCGCCCGCGACCGCAGGCGGCCCGGCTGATCGCGGCTCGCGGGCGCGACGCGCCCAATCGCCGGCGCGAGCCGGGCTTTCGCGAGAGCTCAGTCGGGCGCCGGTCCGCTGCTGCTGCCTGCCGCGGTCTTTGGCGTGGCTGCGACGGTTGATGATTTCGGCGCCCGCGGTGTCTGTAGCAGCGGCTCGAGCTGCGGCCGAATCGCCTTTAGAAGGTGAACCGCGAGAGCGCTCGTGAAATCGTAGCGCGCGGCGACCGCACCCGGCACATAAGCGGTGATCGTGCCAAAAAACCGGTCGCCGAGAAAAAACGCAAAGGTCGCGGTGCGATCGACGACCTGCTGTGAAATCAGCCGTCCGCCGCCGCCAAAATGGTAGGACCGGTTGTCGCCGGTCCCGGTCTTGCCGCCGACCGGCAGCAGAGTGCCGTCTGCCCGGTGGTAGACCCCGCGTACGGCCGTGCCGGTGCCGTTCGCCACGACCGACAGCAGCGCATGCCGCACCGTCTCCGCCACCGCCGGATCGAGCACGCGCCGCGGTTTCGGGGCTACCGCGAGGTCGGTCTCGTAAGGGGTGCCAACCGCGAAATCCAGCTTCTCCAAATCGACGGTCGGCAGCCGCACCCCGTTATTGACGATGATGCCGATCAGACTGGCGAGCGCGTCGGGGCGGTCGCCCGAGCTGCCGAGCACGGTGCCGAGCGACGGGACGAGACGCGCGAACGGGTATCCCTGACGCCGCCAGTCCTGCAGGATCCGGTCGAACGCGCTCTGTTCGAGCAGGGTGCGGATGCGCAGGGTCTGCAGATGCCGGCTGCGCGGCTCGAACAGCCAGGCATAGACTTCCTGCCGGGTCCGTTCGCTGGCGCGCAGCATCTCGTCCCGTGTGGCGTCGGGATGCTGGCGCAGATAAGCCACCAGCCACATTTCGAGAGGATGAACCCCGGAAATAGCACCACGATCACGCAGCGACACCTCGCGCGGGCTCGATTGGCGATAAAGATCCCACAACTCGGTATCGTCGAGCCCGGCATGCGGCAGCCGCCGGGCGAGAAACGCGGCCAGCGCATCCTTGCTCGCATCGGGACGCACCGTGCGGAACACCACAGCGAGCCGGCGCGGGACCGGCCGGGTGCGGCTCGCCAACAGATCGAGCGCCTGTTGCGGGGTTCGGCCGTGATAGTCGCGCCAGAACCGGTCGAGGTACTCGCGCCCTTCCCGATCCGCGAACCGCCACAGATAGATCATCCGCTCCGGGTCGTCGGGATCGGACAGCAACCGGGTCACATCCGGCCCATCGGCGGCGATGTAGTGGTCAACGATGTCGCGCATCAGCCGGACAAAGGCGAGATTGATCGAATTGGCGAACGCCACCGCTACGGTCGGCCGCTCGTGGTTCTCCCATTTGGCGAAATTGGCAAAGCTCTGCAATCCGCCGCCGGTGAAGAATGTGGCCGGGCTCGCCGAGTAGGTACGCTGCATCGCCGCTGCGAGCATCGGCGGCAGGCCCCGGTCCTTGGCGTCGGCGAGATAGCCCGCGGCCCATCGGGTGATCGGGTCGTTCCTGGCGGCGGCCGCCGAGGCCAGTAGCTGCTCCCGATCGAGCGGCGCCAGCTTTTTGTGCAATCCATCGACGATGTCGAGATAGGTGATCAGTGTGCGCAGCTTGGCGGTCGAGCCGAGCTGCAATTTCGCGCCCGAGTTGATGTCGAACGGCTCGTTCAGACTGTCGGCGCGAATTCGCACATAGTTGCAATCGCCACCACGCTCGTACAGCACGACGCTCCAGGCAAGCCGGGACGGATCGGCGGCGTTCAGCAGCTGTTTGCCGACGAGCCCCAGAGAACGGTCATAGGCAGGGTCCCCGAGCTGCGACAGGACATCGCCGATGCGCTGCTGCGCGGCGCTGTCGATGCTGGCCCAGCCGCTCAGATCGAGCCGGTCGAGGGCATAGAGATTCGCCAGATGCAGCCGTCCCACGAGCGCGTCGCGCAGCTGGTCGGTCGCCTGCCCGGCGAGGAGAGGTTGTGGTGCCGCAACGGGGGAGGGGGCACGGAACTCGAGTGGTGTGGTGAGTGCCGCATCGCGCAGCGCCGGGTCGATGACTCCGCCGTCGCTCAGCAACCACAGATACCGGTCGGTCAGAGCGGCAAGTGCTGTGTGGTCGGTATCGAGATAATAGGAGGGGCGTCGGCCGGCCAGCAGCAGGCTGAGGACCTGCCGGTAGATCTCGCCCTTGCGCGCCAGTGCCGCTGGCGTCGTGGCGGGCGCGGTCAGCACCCGATCGGCTTCGGCGAGATCGGTTCCGTACCACTGCCACAGCGCGTCGGGAACGCCGATGATCTCGCCATAGCCCGGGCGCGAGCCCAACGGCTCGGTATCGAGATAGGTCGTGACGATGTGACGCCGCGCCGCCATCGTGTCGGGGCCGCCGAGATAGGCCCGCGTCGAAGCCGTCACCATCTGGCGCAGCTTTTCGCTGATGTCGTTGGTGCGCCCGGCGGGGGAATGTAGAAATTTCTCGGTCTGGGTCGCGAGCGTGCTGGCGCCGCCAGCGCGAAACCGGTGATTGACGACACCGGCGATGCGGCCGGCCACGGCCAGCATAAAGCGGTCCCAATCGACCGCGGGGTTGCGCCGCGGATCGTCCGGCGCCAGCAGGTCGCGATCCTCGATATGGGTCAGGCTGGCGATAACCAGGGGCGGGATCGACGCAAAGTCCGGATAGATCTGTTGCGGAAAGCGGGCGCGATAGAGCGGCGCGCCGTGGCGATCGAAGAGCTGCAAGCCGGCCTGCGTCTTCTCCCGATAGATGGCATAGCCGCCATCCTCGACAAAATGTTCGAGGGTCGGCGACCAGCGCGCCTGGCGACTGACGACGAAGTGGTCCCGGCGCAGCGCACCGATAAAGTGCGGCAGCTCGGCGTAGCCGAGCCGCTCATCGTAAGGGCCACCCTTCGGGAACAGGATCGCGTCGCTCGGACCTGCGGCGACGCTAAAGGTCATGCCACGGGCGAGGTGCGAAAAGATCCGCGATTCGAAAAACGAGGTGCGGGCTTCGGTAACGATAATCCAGGCGAGCAGCGCCAGCACCGCCGCCACCACCGCCGCGCGCAGCAACCAGAGGATGCGCGCAAACCGCGGGTGCCGGCGACCGGGGCGGCGACGGCCCCGGTGTCGGTGCGGCGGCATATGTTCCCAGACTGCTTCGGCCATGCGAGCCGTCCCGAGCCACTGTCAGATGGCGGATGGCAAACGCCGGACAATAGCATTCAATCCATTTGTTTTCGCCTAATGCGCGGAGGTGCTGCGATCGCCCACAACCGGGCGCAGGTGGCCGTGGTCGCCCGTGCCGGCGCGCGCCGCGTCAGCCGCCGCCGATCTTTGGGATCAGGTAAATCTCGCTATCGGAGGCGAGCGGGGCGAGATAGGCGTCCTGAAAGATCTCGCCGTTGATCGCCACCGCCATCCCTTCCTCGACCTGATGGCCGAGACCGGGATAGCGGCGTTCGAGCTCAAGGACCAGCCGGCGGAAGGTGTTCGCCTCGACGTCGAACTCCGACACCCCGCCGGTGAAACGGCGCGCCGCCTGGCCGGCGATCACGACATGCGGCATCGTCTACCTTCTATCTCTCCGGCGCTCTACCGCGCGGAACTGGATAACACCGTCATTGCGAGGAGTGAAAACGACGTGCCAACCCCGATCGGGATACGCTCCCACGCGTCGAGATTGCCACGCTTCACTCGCAATGACGGGCTCCGCTACTCCGCCGCCCGGCGCATCGGCTCGTGCGCATCGATCGCTTCGCGCACCCGTGGCGGCGACATCGGCAGGTCGCGCAACCGGATCCCGGTGGCATCGGCGATGGCATTGGCGACCGCAGCCATCGGTGGCACGATCGGCACCTCGCCAACACCGCGCGCACCAAACGGGTGGCGCGGGTTCGGCACCTCGACCATGACCGCGTCGATCATCGGGACATCCGGCGCCACCGGGCAGCGGTAATCGAGAAAGCCCGGATTTTCGAGCCGGCCGTCCTTATCGTAGATGTACTCCTCGTTCAATGCCCAGCCGATGCCTTGGGCCACGCCGCCCTGGATCTGGCCTTCGACATAGGAGGGGTGGATCGCCCGGCCGACATCCTGGATCGCGGTATAGCGCAGGATCTTGACGTAACCGGTCTCGCGGTCGACTTCGACATCGCAGATATGGGTGGCGAAGCCCGGCCCGGCACCCTGCGCGTTAAGTGAGACTTCGGCGGTGATCGGCCCGCCGGTCCGCCCCGCCTTGGCCGCAATTTCGGCCAGTGGCAGCGGCTCGAAGCCGCCGGCGTTGGCGCCCGCGGGATAGGCCTCGCCGTCCCTCCACTCGACCGCGTCGGGGCTGATGTCCCAGATCATCGCCGCGCGCTTTTTAAGCTCCTCGACAACCTGTTCCGCGGCCTGCGTCGTAGCCATGCCGGTGGCGAAGGTGACGCGGCTGCCACCCGTTAGAAACGAGAAGCCGATCGAGCTGGTATCGGCAACGATCGGGCGCACCCGCTCGACCGGGATGCCGAGCACCTCGGCCGCCATCATCGCCATCGAGGCGCGCGAGCCGCCGATATCCGGCGTGCCGACCGCGACGACCGCGGTGCCGTCCTCGTTGATGTGACAGGCGGCGCTCGACTCGCCGCCGATGTTGAACCAGAAGCCGGAGGCGATGCCGCGGCCCTGGTTCGGCCCGAGCTTTTCCGTCAGATGCGGGTGGTTCTTGGCCGCCTCGACGGTCTCGGCATAGCCGATATTGACGTAGGTCGGTCCATGCGTGGCCTTGGTGCCGTCCTTGGCCGCGTTGATTTCACGCAGGCGGAGCGGGTCGATGCCAAGCTCTCGGGCGAGCTCGTCGAGGCAGCTTTCGACCCCGTATGACGAGATCGGCGCGCCCGGCGCACGGTAGGCGGCGACTTTGGGGCGATTAGAGACGACATCGTAGCCGACGATGTTGGCGTTGGGGATGTCGTACATGGCAAAGCCGCACATGCAGCCGGGACCCACGGGAGAGCCCGGAAACGCGCCGGCCTGGTATTTGAGGACCAGATTGGCGGCGACGATCCGACCATCCTTTTTGGCGCCGAGCTTGACCTCGACGACCCCACCCGAGGTTGGCCCGGTGCCACGGAACACCTCTTCGCGGCTCATCACCATCTTGACCGGCCGGCCCGATTTCTTGGCCATAGCGAGCGCCAGCGGTTCGAGATAGACGAGCGTCTTGCCGCCAAAGCCACCGCCGATCTCGGCTGGGATCGCGCGGATGTCGGAAATGTCGATGCCGAGCAGTTTCGCGCAATAGGCGCGGACCATGAACTGCCCCTGGCTCGAGCTCCAGATCGTGCACTGCCCGTCGCTGGCATAAGAAACGACACAGGCATGCGGCTCGATATAGGCCTGGTGCACCGGCTTGGTCGTATAGCGGCGCTCGATAATGACATCGGCCTCGCGGAACCCGGCATCGACATCGCCTTTTACAAAAGTGATCCGCTTGGCGATGTTCGACGGCTTGGTCGGCTTGGGATCGACACCCTGGGTGTAGAGATCGTCGTGCAGCAGTGGTGCGTCGGGCTGCATCGCCTCTTCGACATCGATGACGTGCGGCAGGACCTCGTATTCAATCTCGATCAGCTCGCAGGCGGCCTCGGCAATCGCCGGCGAGACCGCAGCGACCGCGGCCACCGCGTGCCCGTCATAAAGGGCTCGCTCGCGGGCCAGGCAGTTGCGCGACAGATCGCGGAAGTTCATCGGGCCTTCGCCGACAAACGCCTCCTCCGAGGCGATCGCGGGAAAATCCGCCGCGGTGATCACCGCCTTAACACCGGGCAGAGCCTCGGCCTTCTTGGTGTCGATCGACAGGATGCGGGCATGTGCGTGCGGGCTGCGCTTGACCTTGCCCCACAGCATGCCGGGCATGACCATGTCGGCGCCGAAATTGGCGCGGCCGGTGACCTTGTCCACGCCGTCGGGGCGGATCGGCCGGGTGCCGACGACCTTTTGAAATTCCTTCGCGATGAACGTCATGAGAGCCTCGTTCCTGCTCAAACGTCACCCCGGCTGAAGCGAATGCCGGGCACGATGCCGTGAGGTCATTGCGAGCGCGACGAAGCACCCCCGGCAGATCGGGATCGCTTTGTCGCGTCGCTCCCCGCAATGACCCGGTCGCTACTCTGCCGCCTGGCGCATCGGCGGGGTCTGGTCGAGTGCCGCGAGCACCCGCGGTGGCGACATCGGCAGGTCGCGCAGCCGCGTTCCGATTGCATCGGCGATGGCGTTGGCGACCGCGGCCATCGGTGGCACGATCGGGACCTCGCCGACACCGCGCGCACCAAACGGATGGCGCGGGTTCGGCACCTCGACCATGACCGTATCGATCATCGGCATGTCGGAAGCGACCGGCACGCGGTAGTCGAGAAAGCCCGGATTTTCGAGGCGGCCATCCTTGTCGTAGATGTACTCCTCGTTGAGCGCCCAGCCGACCCCCTGGGCGACCCCGCCCTGCATCTGGCCCTCGACATAGGAGGGATGGATTGCCCGGCCGACATCCTGGATCGCCGTGTAGCGCAGGATTTTGACCCGGCCCGTCTCGCGATCGACCTCGACATCGCAGATGTGGGTGGCAAAGCCAGGTCCTTGCCCCTGCGCATTGATCTGCACCTCGGAGCTGATCGGGCCGCCGGTGCGGGCTGCTTTGGCGGCGAGATCGGCCAGTGGCAGCGGCTCGAAATCACCGGCATTGGCGCCGGCGGGATAGGCCTTGCCATCCTTCCATTCGACCGCTTCGGGGCTGATATCCCAGGTCACCGCCGCGCGCTTCTTCAACTCTTCGACGACTTTTTGCGTCGCCTGGGTGACCGCCATGCCACCGGCAAAGGTGACCCGGCTGCCCCCGGTCGAGGCGCTGAAACCGATCGCAGTCGTGTCGCCGACCACCGGACGCACATTCTCGAACGGCACGCCCAATACCTCGGCGACCATCATCGCCATCGAAGCGCGCGAGCCGCCGATATCGGGATGGCCCTCGGTGACGGTAACCGTGCCGTCCTCGTTGACATGCACCGCCGCGCTCGATTCCCCGCCGGCATTGTGCCAGAAGCCGCAGGCGATGCCGCGGCCCTGGTTGGGTCCGAGGCGGGCGTTCAAGTGATCGCTCGCTTTGGCCGCTTCGAGCGTCTGCAGATAGCCGATATTGACCCAGGTCGGACCGTGCGCCGCCTTGGTGCCGTCCTTGGCGCCGTTGATCTCGCGCAGCCGCAACGGGTCGATGCCGAGTTCGGCGGCGAGCTCGTCGAGGCAGCTTTCGACCCCGAAGGTGCCGATCGGCGCACCCGGCGCGCGGTAGGCAGCCACCTTCGGCCGGTTGCAGAGCACATCGTAGCCGATGGTTTCGGCGTTGGGCAGATCGTACATCGCGAGTGCGCAGATGCAGCCCTGCTGAACCGGCGAGCCCTGGAACGCGCCCGACTGGTATTTGAGAACTGTCTTCACCGCGGTGATATGGCCATCCTTTTTGGCGCCGAGCTTGACCTCGACAACCGCACCCGAGGTCGGTCCGGTGGCGCGGAACACTTCCTCGCGGTTCATCACGATCTTGATCGGCCGGCCGGATTTTTTCGACAGCATGTAGGCGATCGGCTCCAGATAGACGATCGTCTTGCCGCCAAAGCCGCCACCGATCTCGGCCGGGATCGCCCGGACATTGGCGATATCGGCGCCGACGATGCGCGCAGTGTAGCCGCGCACCATGAACTGGCCCTGGCTCGAGCTCCAGATCGTGGTCTGCCCGTCGGCCCCGACCGCGACGACGCAGGCGTGCGGCTCGATATAGGCCTGATGCACCGGCTTTGTCGTATAGCGGCGCTCGATGATGACATCGGCTTGGGCAAACCCGGCTTCGACATCGCCCTTGGTGAAGCGGACCTGCTTGGAGACATTGGAGGGCTTGGTCGGTTTGGGGTCGATGCCGGCGGTGAAGATGTCGTCGTGCAGCAAGGGTGCATCGGGCGCCATCGCCGCCTCGACATCCATGACGTGAGGCAACACCTCGTACTCGACCTCAATCAGATCGAGCGCCTGCTCGGCGATCGCCGGCGAGGTGGCGGCGACCGCGGCCACTGCATGCCCCTCGTAGAGGGCCTTGCCCTTGGCCATGCAATTGCGCGACAGATCCCACAGATTGGCCGGGGCAGCACCGATGCTGCGCTTGTCCGGCGGGAGATCGGGAAAATCGGCGCGGGTGGTTACCGCCTTGACGCCGGGCAACGCCATCGCCTTGTCGGTGTTGATCGACACGATCCGCGCATGGGCGTGCGGGCTGCGCTTGATCTTGCCCCACAGCATGCCGGGCATGACCATGTCGGCGCCAAAATTGGCGCGGCCGGTGACCTTGTCCACCCCGTCGGGACGGATCGGCCGGGTGCCGACGACTTTGAGATCGGCCTTGTCGAGAAAGCTCATCGTGCCGCCTCCTCTCGCATGACCGCGGCGGCGTCGAGCACCGCGCGGATGATCTTGTCGTAGCCGGTGCAACGGCACAGATTGCCGGCGAGCCAATAGCGGGTTTCTTCCTCGGTCGGGTTCAGGTTCTCGTCAAGCAACGCCTTGGCGGCGACGATAAAGCCCGGGGTGCAGAAACCGCACTGCAAAGCCGCGTGCTCCAGAAATTTCTGCTGCACCGGGTGCAGCTTGTCGCCCTGGGCGATGCCTTCGACGGTCTCGATTTTCCGGCCCTCGGCCTCGGCGCCCAGCATCAGGCAGGAGCAGGTGATGCGGCCGTCGACGATGACGGTGCAGGCGCCGCAGTCGCCGGAGCTGCAGCCTTCCTTGCTGCCGGTCAGGTTGAGCTCGTCGCGCAAGACGTCGAGCAGGGTCTGTTGCGGCTCGCACAGATATTCGACGGGCTCGCCGTTGATGATCGTCGAGACGTGTTGCTTGGCCATTAGCGTGCTCCAGCGCGTTCAAAGGCTATGGTCGCCGCGCGGCGCGCCAGGACGCCCGCGACCTTGGTGCGATATTCGATCGTGCCGCGCTTGTCGTCGATCGGCTTGCAGGCGCGGCGGGCGGCGTCGTCGAGCGCTGAGAGGGTCACGTCGTCGAGCCGGTGCCCGATCAACGCCTTGGCCCCGTCCTCGACGATCACCTGGGTCGGCGCCACCGCGCCCAGAACGACGCGCGCATCGGTGCACACGCCGCTGTTGTCGAGGGTGACATTGACCGCACAGCCGACCACCGCGATGTCCATCTCGGTGCGCGGGATAAAGCGCAGATAGGCGTCGGCCTGGTGTGGCTTGGGTTTGGCAATGTGAAATTCGACGATCAGCTCGCCCTTGGCGAGCGAGGTGCGGCCCGGGCCGGTGACGATCGCCTCGACCAGGGCTTCGCGCCGGCCGTTTGGACCGGCGATCAGGCAGCTGGCCCGCGCCGCGATCATCGCCGGCACGCTGTCCGCCGCCGGCGAGGCATTGCACAGATTGCCAGCGAGCGAGGCGCGGCCCTGGATCTGCTCCGAGCCGATCAGGTCCATGCCCTCGACAATCCCCGGCCAGGCGCGGGTCAGAGCCTCGTTCGCGAAGATCGTCGCCCCCGGCGTCGCGGCACCGACGACAAATCGCTCGCCCTCCTCGCGAATACCGATCATGCCCGGGATCCGCTTGGTATCGACGATCAGATCGGGGCGCATTCTACCCGAGCGCAGCTGCACGAGCAGGTCGGTTCCGCCGGACAGCACCTTGGCCAGGCCGGAGGCGCCGGCGAGAACCCTGACCGCCTCGTCGATGCTGTCCGGTGCAGAAAAGCTCAGACTGGGCATGTTGGCTCCTACTTGACGCGGGCACCACACCCCGGTGGCCGGGCCCGCCGAAACAGGGAAAGGCAGTGCAGCGGCGGGCGAGCGCCGCGCACCGCATCGGCCTCGATTACACTACCAGCCCCCGCGGCGTGAAGCGCTATGTTCCAAATGTCCCGGCACAATACCGCGCTGCGCCGCACCATGATACCGATAATCGGTGATATCGTCCTCGACGAGGGCCAGATCACAGAGCATTTCATCCGCGCCTCCGGCCCCGGCGGCCAGAACGTCAACAAGGTGGCGAGCGCGGTGCAGCTGCGCTTCGATCTTGCACATGCCGAGAGGTTGCCGCCCGAGCTGCGCCAGCGCGTGGCGCGGCTCGCCGGGCGGCGGCTGACCGAGGATGGCGTTCTCGTCATCACCGCCCGCCGTTTTCGCACGCAGGAGCGCAACCGCCGCGACGCGCTCGACCGGCTCATTGGCCTGATCCGGCGTGCGGCGATCCCGCCCGCGCCACGCCGACCGACCCGGCCCAGCGCCGCTGCGAGGGAACGCCGCCATGCCGCCAAGGCGCGCCGCGGCGCCCTCAAGCAACAGCGCCGCCCCCGCCCGGCAGATGATTTCTCCGGGTGAGAGCGTGCGGTTTGCCACCTTGATCGCCAAATCGCGGCGGCCGCCAAGGCACGCTCCGTCGCGTGGAGTGTCCCTTTACGGGCACCCCCGTGATGGGGACACCCGCAACATGGTCAGCACGTCGCCGCCGACAGTCTCGACCGAAACGCGCTCGAAACGCGGCATGTCGGCGAGCGCCGCTCCACCGAGGGCGGCGACCGCCGGGACGCCATCACCGCCGATCAAGAGCGGCGCATGAAACCACGCAATCCGGTCGACGAGGCCGGCGCGCAGCAGGGCAGCGGCGAGGCCGGCGCCGCCTTCGACCAGGAGGCGGGTCAGGCCGCGCTCGCCAAGCACCGCGAGCGCCGCGCCGAGATCGATCCGGCCCGCCGGGTCGGTGGCGACATCGATAAGCTCCGCGCCGGCGGCGGCCATCGCCGCGCGCCGCTGCGGGTCGGCAGAAGGCAGGGTCAACACCCATGTCGGGGTTCGACCGGCCGCGGCGATAATCCGCGCGGAGAGCGGGATGCGCAGCCGGCGGTCGAGGACGACCCGCACCGGCGAATGGGCGGCAAGCCCGGGCAGGCGGCAGGTCAGCTCCGGATCGTCGGCCACGACCGTCCCGGTGCCGACCATGATCGCGTCGTGGCGGGCGCGCATCAGATGCCCGCGCTCGCGCGCCGGCGGACCCGTGATCCAGCGGCTCTCACCCTGCGGGGTCGCGATCCGGCCGTCGAGCGAGGTGGCGAGTTTTAGCGTGACGAGTGGTCGGCCGAGACGCTGCCGGGTCAGAAACCCGGCATTGAGCTCGGCCGCTGCCTCGGTCTCGATCCCGGTCTCGACCGCGAGCCCGGCTTCACGCAGCCGGCGAACGCCGCCGCCCGATACCCGCGGGTCGGGGTCTTCGAGCGCGACGACGACGCGGCGGAGGCCGGCGGTGATCAGCGCGTCGGCGCAGGGTGGGGTGCGCCCCCAGTGGCAGCAGGGTTCGAGTGTGACATAGGCGGTGGCCCCGCGGGCTGGTCCGCCGGTCCGGCGCAGCGCTTCGCTCTCGGCGTGCGGGCGGCCACCGGGTTGGGTCCAGCCGCGCCCGACCACCTGCCCCTCGCGGACGATAACGCAGCCGACCGCCGGATTGGGCCACACCCGGCCGAGCCCGCGCCGCGCCAGCGCCAGCGCGCCGCGCATCCAATGCCGATCGCCGCCCCGACCCGGGCCGCCACCCGGGCCGTCATGCGGCTGGGGCCGGCTCGGCTCACTCGCCATCGGCGGCGATGCGCCCGACAAAATCGCCGAAATCCTTAGCCTCGCGGAAATTGCGGTAGACCGAGGCAAAGCGGATATAGGCGACCTGGTCGAGGCTCGACAACGCCTCCATGACGAGGCCGCCGATCATGTCGCTCGGAATCTCGGTCTCGCCTGAGCTTTCGAGCTGGCGGACCAGGGAGTTGATGATGCGCTCGACGCGGTCGGGCTCGACCGGCCGCTTGCGCAGCGCGATGTAGATCGAGCGGGCGAGCTTGTCGCGGTCGAATGGCTCGCGCTGACCATTCTTTTTGACCACGGTCAAATCGCGCAATTGCACCCGCTCGAAGGTCGTGAACCGGGCTGCGCAATTCGGGCAGAATCGGCGCCGCCGGATCGCGCCGCGATCATCGGTCGGGCGCGAATCCTTCACCTGAGTGTCATCGGTGCCGCAAAACGGACAGCGCATCCTTCCCTCCCGCTCGTGCTCGGCTCACACCCCCGCGATTCGCCGCTCATTGCCCCTTCATTGCCCCCTCGTTGCCCGCTCATTGCCCACTCATTGTATAGATCGGGAAGCGGGCGCAGAGCTCGCCGACCTCGGCGCGCACCCGCGCCGTGACGGCAGCGGGGTCGCCAGCGCCTGCGGCCGCCTGCAGCACATCGACGATCAGCCGGCCGACAACGCGAAACTCGCCGGGGCCAAAGCCGCGACTGGTGGCCGCCGGCGAGCCGAGGCGAATTCCCGAGGTCACCGTCGGCCGCTCCGGGTCGAACGGGATGCCGTTCTTGTTGCAGGTGATGCCGGCGTGCTCGAGGCTCGCCTCCGCGTCGCGTCCGGTCAGGCCGAGCGGGCGCAGATCGACCAGCAAGAGATGCGTGTCGGTGCCGCCCGAGACGATCGCCAGCCCGGCCTGCGCCAGCACCTCGGCCAGCGCCCGGGCGTTGTCGACCACAGCCGAGGCATAGGCGGCAAAGGATGGCTGCAAGGCTTCGCCGAGCGCCACTGCCTTGGCGGCGATCACATGCATCAGCGGACCGCCTTGCAAGCCTGGAAAAACGGCGGCATCGATCCGCCGGCCGAGCGTCGCGTCCTGTCCTAAAATCAGCCCGCCGCGCGGCCCGCGCAGGGTCTTGTGCGTCGTTGTCGTCACGACATGCGCATGGGGCAGCGGGCTTGGATGCACCCCACCGGCGACGAGCCCGGCAAAATGCGCCATGTCGACCATCAGATAGGCCCCGACCGCATCGGCGATCGCACGGAAGCGGGCAAAGTCGATGATCCGCGGATAGGCGCTGCCGCCGGCGATGATCAGCCGCGGGCGATGTGTGCGGGCGAGCTCCTCGACCTCGCCAAAATCGATCTGCGCATCCTCGCGCCGCACGCCATAGCCGAGGGCATTGAACCATTTGCCGGAAAGGCTGGGCCGCGCGCCATGCGTCAGGTGGCCGCCGGCGGCGAGCGACATGCCGAGAATCGTGTCGCCGGGCGAGAGCAGCGCCAGCATCACCGCCTGGTTCGCCTGAGCGCCCGAATGCGGCTGGACATTGGCGAAGGTGCAGGCGAAGAGCCGCTTCGCGCGCTCGATCGCCAGCCGCTCGGCGACATCGACAAACTCGCAGCCGCCGTAATAACGCCGCCCCGGATAGCCTTCGGCATATTTGTTGGTGAGCACCGAGCCCTGCGCTTCGAGGACGGCGCGAGAGACGATGTTCTCGCTGGCGATCAGCTCGATCTGCGAGCCCTGACGGCGGAGCTCGCCATCGATCGCCGCCGCCAGCTCCGGATCAGCCGTGGCCAGTGGCCGGGCGGACAAGTCCTCGACCACAGGCGTGCCGGTCGAAAGCGAGGCTGAAACCATCGAGCGACCACTCGTTCAAGGGCCGTGGCGGCGCCGTTGACCGGCTGCCGTCGAGACCGCATGCGGAAAAGATCGCGGCGTTTGGCGCGAGGGCGCCGATCCGCAGCGATCCAGGGGTGGGCACGCTACCATATCTCGCCCGGCCATTCCAACCGCCCACCATAAGAAGGGCTCGGGCCATAAGTGGATTCGGGCCATAGTGGATTCGGCCAGCTCTCGGAACGCCGCAATCGGCCGGCGGTGGCCGGCCATGTCCCGCTGCTCGCGACTATTCGATCGGGATTTGCCGCACGACAACGACTCGCTGCTCGACAAAGACATGCTGCTCGACAAAGACACGCTGCTCGACAACGACACGCTGCTCGATAACGACACGCTGCTCAACAAGGACTTGGTTCGCGGGCAGCGCGTGGTGGCAAAATCGTGGTGGGAAAACCGCACCACATCGCGGGCGGCGACCGCCCCTAGTCGTCGTGGGAGAGCCCTAGTGACGATTACTCTCCTCTCTCATAAGTTTCCATTGACACAAGAAATTCGTGCAGCGATTATGGCGACTGATCGGCACATTCCAGCATTCGTCGAGGCGAGAAATGGCGGAGACAGCGGCGCCCAAATTGGCGGAGGAAGAGTTGCTGAGGATGACCGCGGATGTGGTAGCCGCCTATGTCAGCAACAACACGTTGCCGACCACTCAGCTGGCGGAGGTCATCAACGCGGTTTACGGTTCTCTCAAAGGTCTCGAAGGCCAGGTTGCGGAACCGCCGCCGGAGCCGGTCAAGCCGGCCGTGCCGATCCGCAAATCGGTGACGCCCGATTATCTGATCTGTCTCGAAGACGGCAAAAAGCTGAAGATGCTCAAGCGGCATCTGCGCTCGACCTACAATTTGACCCCGGACGAATATCGGGCGCGGTGGGGCCTCGCTCCGGATTATCCGATGGTCGCGCCCAATTATGCCGAGCAGCGCTCCGCTTTTGCCAAAAAGATCGGGCTGGGACGCGGTGCTTCCCGCCAAGCGGCCTCTGCCAAAAAATAACCTCGGCGACAAAAAGGAAGCTGCGCCTGCACAAGTGCCCACTTTCGTCGGATGGCGCCCAGCCGGCGCGGTGGCCGGCCGGGCTCGGGGGTCGGGCCTCCTGATGTGGTTGGGCGCGGCGAGGGGAGTAACGGAATTCTGACGTCGTGGCGCGGCGCCGCGGTATAACGGCCGGGTTCCGCTCGACGCCGAGGCCCCCGATGTCTGCAGATCCCGAATTCGTCCCGATTGCATCCGTCGAGGGCGCCGCCCATGCCGGGTCCGACGCGGCGTTCGAATGGGCCGACCCGCTGCTCCTCGAAGAGGAGCTGAGCGAGGAGGAACGCCTGGTGCGCGATACCGCTCGCGCCTATTGCCAGGAGAAGCTCTTCCCGCGCGTGCGCGACGCGCATCGCCACGAGCATTTCGACCGCGCGATCATGACCGAGATGGGCGCTCTGGGGTTGCTCGGGCCGACTATCTCGGGCTATGGCTGCGCCGGTGTCAGCTATGTCTGCTATGGCTTGATCACCCGAGAGGTCGAGCGCGTCGACAGCGGCTACCGCTCGGCGATGAGCGTGCAGTCGAGCCTTGTCATGTATCCGATCCACGCCTTTGGCAGCGAGGCGCAGCGGCGCCGGTATCTACCGCGGCTGGCCACCGGCGAATGGGTAGGCTGCTTCGGTCTGACCGAGCCCGATCACGGTTCCGATCCGGGTGGAATGACGACGCGGGCGATCGTGGCGCCGGGCGGCTACCGGCTCAATGGCGCGAAGATCTGGATTTCCAACGCACCGATCGCCGATGTCTTTCTGGTCTGGGCCAAGACCGAGGATGGCGTGATCCGCGGCTTCCTGTTGGAAAAGGGCATGGCGGGGCTGAGCGCGCCAAAGATCGAGGGCAAGTTCAGCCTGCGCACCTCGGTGACCGGCGAGATCGTGATGGCCGACGTGTTTGTGCCCGAGGAAAATCTTCTGCCGGGTGTCACCGGGCTGCGCGGCCCGTTCTCCTGCCTCAACAACGCCCGCTACGGCATTGCCTGGGGCAGCATGGGTGCCGCCGAATTCTGCTGGCATGCGGCGCGCAGCTATACTCTCGATCGGCGCCAGTTCGGCCGGCCGCTCGCCGCCAACCAGCTGATCCAGAAAAAGCTCGTCGATATGCAGACCGAGATCGCGCTGGGTCTCAACGCCTGCCTGCGGCTCGGCCGGCTCAAGGACCGGGGTCGGGCGGCACCCGAGATGGCTTCGCTCCTCAAGCGCAACAACGCCGGCAAGGCGCTCGATATTGCCCGTGCCGCCCGCGACATGCATGGCGGCAACGGCATCTCGGACGAATACCATGTGATCCGCCATGTGCTGAACCTCGAAGCCGTCAATACCTACGAGGGCACGCACGACATCCACGCGCTGATCCTCGGCCGCGCCCAGACCGGGATCGCCGCCTTTGCCGGCTAACCGGTCCGGCCCTTCCGCCCGGTCCCGCCAGCCCTTATCATCGGCCAGAGCCGATCGGAGGACTGCCCAATGCCTGCTGATGCCCCGTCATCCAGCGCCGCGCCAAGCACAGCCGGCACATGGCCGAATTATCGCGAGGACGATTTCGTCATCCCAAATTACCGATTCGCGAGTGGTGAGAGCCTGCCCGAGCTGCGGCTCCATTATCGCGTGCTCGGCACCCCCAGGCGCAATGCCGCAGGCAACATCACCAATGGCGTTCTGCTGCTGCAAGGCAATACCGGAACCGGCGCCAACTGGCTGCGGCCGGAGCTCGCCGACGAATTGTTTCTGCCCGGTCAGCCGCTCGATGCGCGGGAATATTTTATGATCATGTCCGACGCGATCGGACGCGGCGGATCGAGCAAGCCCTCGGATGGGCTTAAGGGAAACTTCCCGCATTACCGCTACCACGACATGGTCAGGAGCGGTTATCGGCTGATCACCGACGGTCTCGGCGTCGCGCATCTGCGGCTCGTGATCGGCAGCTCGATGGGCGGCATGCATGCCTGGATGTGGGCCGAGATGTACCCCGACCTGATGGATGGGGTGATCCCGATCTCGTGCCAGCCGGTTCAGATCAGCGGTCGCAACTGGCTCGGCCGTCGCGCCCAGGCCGAGGCGATCCGCCACGATCCCGATTGGAACAACGGCTTCTACGAAAAGAACCCACGCCACTATATCTATGCGGTTGCCGGGAATTACGGGGTCGAAAGCCCGACCCGGATCCAGGAAATGGCGCCGACGCTCGCCGCTGCCAACGCGCTCTACGAACGGCGACTGGCCGAGGCGGCCAAGGGCGACGCCAACAACCAGCTTTGGGCGATCGAGGCGATCCAGGATTACGATCCCGAGCCCGGTCTCGACAAGATCCGGGCCAAAGTCATGCTGATCAACGATGCCGAGGATCATGCCAACCCGCCCGAGCTCGGCACCGTCGAGCGGGCGATGAAGCGGGTCAAGCACGGCCGCTATGTGCTGATGCCGGCCGGGCCGGACACCCATGGCCATTTCAGCCATTTCTACGCCAAGCTCTGGAAGCCCTATCTGATCGAGTTCATAAAGACGCTCGACGCTCCGGTGGCGGCGGCCGCGCAATAACCGCCGCGCGCGGGCAGGCGGGCCGATCAGCCGTGGGCATGCTCGACGGCCGTGTGGCGCTGGTCACCGGCGGCAGCAAGGGTCTGGGTGCGGCGACCGCGCGCCTCTTTGCCGAAGCCGGGGCACGGGTCGTCCTCACCTTTGGCACCGACGCGGCAGCTGCCGACCGGCTGGTCGCCAGCCTGCCGGGCGCCGGCCATCGCGCGAGCCAAACCCCGGCCCAGGACACAGAGGCGATCGAACATTTGGCCACGGCCATCGGCGCGGCCGAGGGCCGGCTCGATATCCTCGTCAACAACGCCGGCAGCACCCGGGTAATCCCGCATGCCGATCTGCGGGCGCTCGACGACGAATTCTTCGACTTTGTGCTGGCGGTCAATCTGCGCGGCCCGTTTGCTGCGGTGCGGGCGTGCCAGCCGCTGCTCGCGGCGAGCGGGCAGGGGCTGGTCGTCAATGTCGGCTCCGTGTCCGGGGTGCGCGGCGGGGGCAGCAATATCGCCTATGCCGCGGCCAAGGCCGGGCTGCACGCGATGACGATGTCGCTGGCTCGCGCATTGGCGCCGGCAATCCGGGTCGTCGCCGTGGCGCCGAGCCTGATGGAGACGCCGATGACCGGGATGTGGACCCCGGCGCAGCGGGCCCAGCGCATCGCCAACAACCCGCTGAAGCGCATCGCCCTGCCCGAAGAGGTCGCGGCCGTAATCCTCGGCCTCGCGACAACGATGACCTTTGTCAATGGCACCGTCATCCCGGTCGATGGCGGCAGTCTGTTATGATCCTACACTCCCGGTAGAAGGGCCGCGGCGTGCGCAGCCCTACCTGCAGATAATAACCGATCTCGGACTGCGCTGAGCGCGCTGCTCTTTGCGGGGCTCAGGCGAAGGCGCGCCGGAAAGCGGTGGCGATCTGGCGCTGAGCGTTCATCGCATCGTCGACAACCGGCACCATGCCGAGAAAGCCGTGGATCATGCCCGGATACTCGCGGTACTCGACCGGCACGCCAGCATTGCGCAGGGCCGCGGCGTAGCTCTCGCCGTCATCGTGCAGCACATCGCATTCGGCGGTAACGACGATCGCCGGCGCCACTCCGGCGAGCCTCGGGGCCTTGAGCGGCGAGGCGCGCCAATCCTCGGCATCGGCGGGCGAGCTCAGATAATGACGGGCGAACCAGGCCATCGCGTCGCGCGTCAAGAGGCCGTAGCCCCGGGCAAACTTGGCGTAGCTGGCGCCGGACAAAGTGTAGTCGCCGACCGGATAGACCAGCGACTGCAGCCGCAGCTGCGGACCGCCGGCGTCGCGCGCCAATAACGCCATGACCGCGGCGAGATTGGCACCGGCGCTGTCGCCATGTACGCCGAGACGGCCAGGATCGGCGCCAAAGCCGGCGGCATTCGCATAGACCCAGTTGAGCGCTGCAAACGAATCCTCGACCGCAGCCGGGAATCTGTGCTCCGGCCCCATCCGGTAATCGACCGAGGCGACGAGCGCACCGGCGCCCGCGCACAAATTGCGGGCGACGGGATCGTGCGTATCGAGGCTGCCGATCACATGACCGCCGCCGTGATAATAGACGATTACCGGCCATGACCCGGGCGCGTTCGGGGTGTAGAGCCGCAGCCGCATCTGCCCTTCGGGGCCGGGAATTGACCGGTCCTCGACCCGGGCCACCGGCAGCGGCTCGGCCTTGCGCGAACTCGCCGTCGCTTCCATCTGGGCGCGCGCCTCTGCTGGAGTCATCGCCTCGATCGGCGTCAGCTCGGCC
>JBOHME010000041.1:0-33287 GCA_050729795.1 Allostellaceae bacterium
TCCAGTGCTGCGCGCGCCGGCAGCCGCGGTCAAGGACCCACGGGCATCGTGGGTGCGCCGCCTGGTCCGCGACATGATCGAGACGATGGCCGATGCCGGCGGGACTGGCCTCGCCGCACCCCAGGTGCACCAGCCGTGGCGGATCGTCGTGTTTTTTGTCGCCGGCGAGCGGTTGACCGGAATGGCGGGTGACACGGCGCAGGATTTGACCGTGCT
This sequence comes from Allostellaceae bacterium, assembly GCA_050729795.1. Taxonomy (GTDB): domain Bacteria; phylum Pseudomonadota; class Alphaproteobacteria; order ATCC43930; family CGMCC-115725; genus AP-15. The sequence continues at coordinate 217 of JBOHME010000041.1, forward strand.
CGTCAACCCGGTCGTCGAGCCCGTCGGCGGTGAGCGGGCGTTTGGCTGGGAGGGCTGCCTGTCGGTGCCGGGGATGCGCGGCGTCGTCCCGCGCCACCTGCGCATCCGCTACAGCGCCACCGGGCTCGACGGCGAAGCAATCGAGCGCGACGCCGAAGGGTTTCATGCCCGGGTCGTGCAGCATGAATGCGACCATCTCGACGGCATCCTCTACCCGCAGCGGATGGCCGATTTGCGCCATTTGTTCTTTGCCGAGGAATTGCAGCGCCACCCGGTCGATCTCGCGGCGCTTCTCACCGAGACACCCTCCGGATGAGGAGCCCGCTGGCGGACGCGCAGCGCGAGGCGCTGATCGCGGCGATGCTGCCCGATGTCGCGTTCGACGGCTGGTCGCGCGCGGCTTTGCGGGCGGCGGCACGGCGAGAAGGCATGCCGGCGGGCGAAGCGCTGGCGCTGTTTGCGGGCGGCGCTGCCGACCTTGTCGCCGCCTTCAGTCGCCGCACCGATCGGTTGATGCTCGACCGCTTGGAGGCGGCGCCGATCGACGCGCTGCGGCCGAGTGAGCGGATCGGGCTGGCAGTCGGCATCCGGTTCGACATCCTGACCCCGTGGCGCGAGGCGGTGCGCCGCTCGCTGTCGCTTCTCGCCCTGCCGCAGAACGCCCCTCTGGCGCTGCGGCTGACTTATCGGACGGTCGATGCGATGTGGTACGCCGCGGGCGATACCGCGACCGATTTCAGCTTTTATTCAAAGCGCTTGAGCCTGGCTGCGATCTACGCGGCGGCGGTGCTCTACTGGCTCGACGACCGCTCGGAAGACTTTGCCGAGACGCGGGCCTTTGTCGAACGCCGCCTCCAAGGCGCGGCCCGCGTCGCTCGCATCCGCCGCGATCTCGAAACCGTGACTCGGCGCCTGCCCGATCCGTTCCGCCTGCTGCGCCCGCAGCGTTAACCGCCCGCGCCCCGGCTCGGCCACCGGCTCATCCGGTCTAGCGATAATTCTGCTCACCATCCCGGCCACCAATTTGAGCAGTCGGACGAGGTCGTAGGCGGCCATGGCGACGGTAAATCGCCAGCGGCGAGGTCAATTGTAAACCCGGCGGTAGAGCTCGACGATCTCGTCGCTGGTCGGCACGCGCGGGTTGTTGGCGGGGGAGCCGGACGCCAGCGCCTGGCGCGACATCACCGGCAGCAACTCCTCATAGCGCGCGGCGTCGACGCCATAAGCACGCGGGCTCGGCACCTGCAGGTCGTGGTTCAACCGGCGCAGCTCGTCGAGCAGACGCGCGACCGCGGCTTGGTTTCCTTCGCTTTCCTCCGCCACCCCCATCGCGCGCGCGCAATCGGCATAGCGATCCTGCGCCGCCGGCACCGAAAAGGCGGTGATCTCGGGCAACAGCATCGCGTTCGACAGTCCGTGCGGCACGTGGAAGAAGGCGCCGATCGGCCGGCTCATGCCGTGCACCAGCGCCACGCTCGAATTCGAGAACGCCATCCCTGCGGTCGTGGCACCAAGCATCATCGCCTCGCGCGCCGCCCGGTTCCGCGGGTCGGCACAGGCAGCGCGGATATTGCGTGCGATCAGCCCCATCGCGTTTTTCGCAAGCCCGTCGGTATAGCGGCTGGCGCGCCGGCTCACATAAGCCTCGATCGCGTGGGTCAGACTGTCGAGCCCGGTATCGGCGGTCAGCCGCAGCGGCATCGAGAGTGTCAGCTCGTAATCGACGATCGCCAATAAGGGGCAGCAGGCGAGCCCGGCGATCAGCATCTTCTCGTCGGTCTCGCTGTCGCTGATCACGGTGAACCGGGTGACTTCTGAGCCGGTCCCGGCGGTCGTCGGGATTGCAACGAGAGGCAGACCCGATTTCGGGATGTCATTCGGGACCTTGTAGTCGCGCATCTTCCCGCCATTGGCGGCGAGCACGCTCATTCCCTTTGCGGTATCGATCGAGCTGCCGCCGCCAAGCGCGAGGAGGCTGTCGAACCGGCCCGCGAGGAGCCGCTGCACACCCGCTTCGACCACCGCGGTGGTCGGATCGGCGACCGTATCGGCGAACACCTCGCTCTCGAGCCCGCTGCTTTCGAGCAGGCTCGTCATGCGTTCGAGCATCCCGCAGTCGCGGATGTAAGGGTCGGTGACGATCAGTGGCCGGCTCAGCCCGAAACGCTTGAGGCCGCCCGGCAACTCGGTGAGCGCGCCGCCGCCGATCGCCATCGCGCGCGGGCTCGTGATGGTAGCGATCATCGTAGCCTCATCGGTTCAGCCGGGCTTTTTCAGGCGGAAGCGCAGCACGCCCCCCGGCTGCTGCGAGGATTCGAGCAGCGTGCACCCGGTCGTTCTGCAGAAATGCTCGAAATCCTTGGCCGCACCCGGATCGGTGGCCAGCACTTCGAGCACCGCGCCCGCTCTCAGCGGCTTTAGCGCGCGCCGCGCCTTCAGCACCGGCAGCGGGCACAACAGCCCGGTTGCATCGAGAGTGGCGTCCACCGAGGCAGCATGCTCGCCCATCGCCGGCTCCGGTCCTGCCGCGCCTACTCGGCCGCGACCGCGATCCTGTCGCCCTCCGCTGCGGTCGCGAAGAAGCGCCGTCCCGCGGCACGCTGGTTCTCATAAATCGAACCCTGGTATTCGGCCGGCGGCAGCGGCAGCCGCACCGGCACCGCCTCGAGGCGCGGTGACAGGGTCGGCTCACCCGCCAGCAGCAATTCGTCGAACCGCTCGATCCCATCCTTAAAGCCGAGCAATGGCCAGGCATCGGCGGCGCGGTATTGATAGAGCAGGAAGCGCCGCGGCCTGCCCGAAAAATTGGTCGCCGAGCCGTGCACCGCACGCACGTGATGGACAGTGATCGAGCCGGCCTTGCCCAGGCACGGCACCGCCCGCGACATGCCGATATCGCTGCTCTGCGGATCGATCGCGCCGCAAAACCGCCCGTCGGGGCCGTGATGGTCGAAAATCGGGCCGCGATGGCTGCCCGGCACCACCATCATCGGGCCGTTATCCATCTCGCAATCGTCGAGCATGATCCCGACCGCAGCGAGATCGTCATTGGTGTGCGGATAGAACGCCCAGTCCTGGTGCCATTCGACCGGCGCGCCAAAACCGGCCGACTTCATGTTGAGCTTGCCGGTGTCGAGCCGCACCGTGCCCCACAAATCCTTCAGCACCTCGACGATTTTCGCATGGCGGGCCGCGCGCATGTATTCCGCATGGTGCAGATGCGGCGTCTTGATCCGCCGCACGTGGGGTTCGGCGAGCGAATGCGATTCTTCGAGATCATAGATCTCGTTGTTGGCAGCCACCAAGCGCGCCCCCTCGACAAAGCCGTCGGTGACCCGGCGCAGCGCCTCGATCTCGGTCCGGCTCAGGATCTCGGGCACCACGATAAAGCCCTCGCGGCGATACTCGGCGATCATGGCTGGCGACAGCATGGTTCCTCCACGAGAGTGCGGTTGCTGGTCGAATTGCTGGCCCGCCGCAGCCCTGTTGTCAACCCGCGGGCGCGACGTGACGACGTTTTGGCGGCGCGCCCGGTAACCCTTTTTGCGTCGGGCCTCGCTTGACCCTGCACCGCCCGCGGCCCTATATGACGGCGCACCGGCCGGATGGCAGAGTGGCTATGCAGAGGACTGCAAATCCTCGTACAGCGGTTCGATTCCGCTTCCGGCCTCCAGGTGGGATCGCGTCCGGCCAGTTCGGGCGCTCTGATCCCCGGTAGCTCAGTTGGTAGAGCAGGCGGCTGTTAACCGCCTTGTCGCTGGTTCGAGTCCGGCCCGGGGAGCCATCCACAAGGAGGGGTTAGACCAGGAATGGCCTAACCCCTCGTTCTCGGGCATCTGAAAAACCGCGGCAAAACACCGGATGATATTTGACTCTTGTCTGCCGCGAGCCGGCGGCCAATAGATCCTGACGCAGTCGACATTCCGGGTATCGGGGGGACGCCACCCGATCGGCATACCGCAACGGCTGCCGATCGCGGCGCTCGGCCCGAGATCGGCCCGGTCGGGCTGGAGCATGGCGGCCTGCGCGCGCTGAGCGCATAATCCCGGAAGAGGATGGGAGGTCGCTCGACATGGCTGAACCGCATGGTCCGCTGCAGGGTGTCACGGTCGTCGCCTGCTCGACGGCGCAGGCGGGCACTGTGCCCTATATGCTGATGGCCGATCTCGGCGCCGAGGTGATCAAGATCGAGGTGCCCGGGACGGGCGACAATTCACGCGGCTCGACCGTGCTGCCGGGTCTGCCGAGCACCTATTTCGAGACCAACAATCGCGGCGTCAAGAGCGTCACGCTGAACCTCAAAACCACGGAAGGCCGACAGATCCTGCACCGGCTCGTCGCCACCGCGGAGGTTTTCGGGCAGAATTTTCGCCCGGGCGCGGCCGAGAAAAACGGCTTTGGCTACGACGAGCTGCATCGGGTCAACCCGCGCCTCGTCTATGTGTCGGTGTCGGGCTATGGACCGCAGGGGCCGAATGCCGGTCTGCCAGGGACCGATTCGATGGCCCAGGCGCTGGGCGGCATCGCCCAGGCCTATGCGACACCGGGTCAGCCCTTAAAGACCGGCATCGTCTCGGTCGCCGACGAGACCTGCGCCATCCTTGCCTTTGGCGGGGCGCTTGCGGCCTTGACCCATGCGCGCGCCACCGGCATCGGCCAGAAGGTCGATTGCTCGCTGCTCGGCGGCCAGATCCGGTTGATGGGCTGGACCCTGACGACGGCGATGTGGCGCGACCGCGATCCGGTCACCGGCCAGGCGCGCATCACCGGAACCCCAGAACGCCCCGGTCTCAGTGCCAGCTTCAACGACCGCGACGGCAAGCCGCTGGTGTTCCAGCTGAATGGTGCGCGCAAATGGCGCGAGGCGATGACGGCGCTCGGCTTTTACGAACGGCTGGAACATGCCGGCTTTGGCGATCTCGGGGTCGTCATAGCGTCGCAGGAACAGCGCGCGAGCCTGCTGCGCACGCTCGACGAGCTGTTTGCGACCGGGTCGCGCGACGATTGGGTGGCACGGCTGCGCGGCGCGGATATCGTCTCGGCGCCGATCAACACCCTGCTCGAAGCCTCGAACGACCCCGACGTCCTCGCCAACGGCTATGTGACCGAAATCGGTTATCCGCAATACGGCAAGCGGTTGAAGGTCCACGGCTCGCCGTGGCGGTTTTCCGAGACGCCGGCCCGGATCGGCATCGCCCCCGAGCTCGGCGCGCATAATGACGAGATCCTCGGCAGGCTCGGCTACAGCCCGGCCGAGATCGAGGATTTGCGCGAGCGCAAGATCGTTTGATGCGGCCGAATCAACGCTGCCCAGACCAGGTCCGCCAACAAGATGACTGGCGCCGGCGGTAAACGCAGCTCATGACCAACCAAAAGGGAGGCGCTCATGCTGACGATCCTCGACATCAACAGCGAGCTCGGGCGGCTCAGAATGCTGCGCGGACGCACCCCCGAGACGCCGCCGGCCGAGCGCGAGGGGGCGTTTGCCCGGCTGGCGCCCTACCGCGACAGCGCGATCAATCTCGCGAAGTTTTCCGGCGAGGGGCCTTGGGAGCGCCATCCGAGCGGCGACGAGATCGTGCAGATCATGGACGGGGCCACGACCCTGCATGTGATGTTTGATGACGGGCCGCAATCATTCCGCCTCGAACCGGGGATGGTGGTGGTCGTGCCGCAAGGCAAATGGCACCGCTTCGAGGCACCGGACGGCGTCAGCCTGATGACCACGACGCCCCAGCCGACCGAGCATCTGACGTTTGCGATCGACGACCCGCGCACGCTCGACCGATAAGCGCGGGTTTGCGCAGACGCCTCAGCCACATCGGCGAGCGCCGCCGGACCGGCTATCCGCGGTCCTGCCGGTGGCGCTAGAATGGGTCGGGCCGCCGGCGGGTTCGTCTCGCCAGCGCCCGGTCACCTGGAGGATGCGTCGATGATCTATGAAGTCCGCACCTACACCCTGCGTCCCGGCACCGTCGCCGAATTTGAGGAGCGCTACGAAAAGCGCCTCGCCCTGCGTGAGCGGCACTCGAAATTGGGGGCGTTCTGGCACACCGATTTCGGTCCGCTGAACCAGGTCGTCCATGTCTATCCCTATGACGATCTGCAGCATCGCACGCGGGTGCGCGCGGCGATGGCTGCGGACCGCGAGCGCGCCGCGCTGCCCGGCAGCCAGGATTTGATCGTGGCCCAGGAAGCCGAGATCATGCTCCCGGCGGCGTTCATGCATGCGCTCGGCAGCCGCAATTACGGCAACGGCAACGTCTACGAGATGCGCACCTACACCTACGCCCCGGGCGACATCCCCAAGGTGCTCGAAGCCTGGGCCAAGGCGATCGAGGCGCGTGAGAAGTTCTCGCCGCTGGCAGCATGCTGGACCAGCGAGCTCGGTGGGCTCAACAGGTTCGTGCATACCTGGGTGTACAAGGATTTGAACGAGCGCGTGCGGGTGCGCGAGGAATCGCGGCGCCCCGGCGGCGCGTGGCCGCCGCAGGCCGGGGTGCGCCCGGTCCGGCAGGAAAACAAGCTCCTGATCCCGGCGAGCTTCTCACCGGTACGCTAAAATCTATCGGCCCGCGAGGCAGCGCCTCTCAGGCCATGGCGGCGCAGGCCGATCGGTCTGTCCTTCGACCTGCGCCCCGCCCATCACGTCACCCGCGCGCCCAGCACGTCAGGCTCGCAGTGGGGTCGACGACCTCGAGCGAAGGCTGCGTCCGGCGGGGCGGCAGGCGCCCGGCGACAGTCAAAGAAACTTGCACGAACCGTCGCACTCCTCGGGGAACAAGGCCAGACCGCAGGCGCACGGCCCGCGGTGACCGACAGGACCGGTGCCGGGGGCCACGGGTTGCTCGGACCGCTTCCCCCGCCGCAATTCATCGAGGCGGGCCCGAATGATCTCGAAATCGTCAGCTGCCCGGCGCGGTGACATCAAACCCTCCGCTGTTGGCACCAAATTGCGCTAGGGTGCGCCGATTGCTGCGAGTGCTACGGGACACCATGCGATGCTGATCGTCGATGCTCAGATCCATCTTTGGGAAAAGGGTACCCCCTCCGCCCACCATCGTCAGCACCCCTATTCGGCGCAAGAGGCGATCGCCGGCATGGACGCCGCCGGTGTCGACCGGGCACTGATCCACCCGGTCCTGTGGGACCCGGATTCGAACGAGCTGGCCGAGGCAGCGGTACGCCAATACCCCGACCGTTTCGCAATCATGGGCTGGTTCTATCTCGACGATCCGAACCGGCACGATCTCGTCGCCCATTGGAAGGAACGGCCCGGCAGGCTCGGATTGCGGTTTTATACCAACGACCGGCACCCGCAATCCTGGTTTACCGATGGCACGCTCGACTGGCTGTGGCCCGCCGCCGAGCGCGCCGGCGTGCCGATCTCGCTTGGTGCCGCGATGTTTTTGCCGACTGCCGGCACGATCGCCGAGCGCCATCCCGGTCTGAAATTGATCATCGACCATATGGGTGTCCCGCGCGCCAGCACGGGCGACGCCGCCTACCGGTTCCAGCCGGAGCTGCTGGCACTCGCCCGGCATCCGAACATCGCGGTCAAGGCGACGGGCCAGGCCGGCTATGCCGAGGACGAGTATCCGTTCCGCAGCCTGCACCCGCATTTGCGGCGCTGCTTCGATGCGTTCGGGCCCGACCGGATGTTCTGGGGCACCGACATCACCCGGATGCCGTGCTCGTGGCGGCAATGCGTGACATTGTTCACCGAGGAATTGCCGTGGCTCAAGGGCCGCGATCTCGACTTGGTCATGGGCGAGGCGGCCTGTAATTGGCTCGGCTGGCCGCTGCCTGCTCGCGCGCAACCCTGACACCGGCCGCCGCTTTGTGCCGCTAACCCGCTTGGCGGGAGGCCGGCTCCGGCGGCGATGACATCCGGGCGTGAGCCGCCCGCAGCCGGTCGCGATCGCGGGCGGCCTCGGCGGCGCGCTGGCGCTGGGCGGCGACGATCTCGGGCGGCGCCTTCTCGATAAAGCCGGGATTGCCGAGCTTGGCGCCGATCTTGGCGATCTCGGCGTCGAGGCGGGCGATTTCCTTGGCGAGCCGTGCGGCTTCGCGATCGAGATCGAGCACATCGCCCAGCGGCAACACCAGCGTCGCCCCATCGACCATCGCCTGGATCGCCCCCTTTGGCACCGCCGCCGCCGGCGCCACCCCCTCGACCCGCGCCAGCCGGATGAAATGCTCGCGGTGGCGCTCGATGCGTTGCGCTGCTGCCGGCTCGGCATCTTTGATCAACAGCGGCACGCGGGACGCGGGCGGCACATTCATCTCGGTGCGGGCGGCGCGGATCGCAGTGATTGCCGCAATTACCCATTCGATCTCGGCCGCGGCCGCCCGGTCGGCGAGCTCAGGCGCGAAATCGGGCCAGGGCGCCGAGATAAGCGGGCCCATGCCGTCGCCGGCGAAATATTGCCACAGCTCCTCGCTGATGAACGGCATGATCGGGTGCAATAGGCGCAGGATCTGGCCGAGCACCCAGGCGGTCATCGCCTGCGTCTCCGCGCGCGGCGCTGCATCCTCGCCTTGCAGGATCGGTTTCGAGAACTCGATATACCAGTCGCAGAAAGTGCCCCAGACGAATTGATAGAGCCGTCCGGCCGCTTCGTCAAAGCGATAAGCATCGAGCGAGGCGGTGACTGCGGCGGCGCAGTCGGCCATTGCCGTCAGGATCCAGCGGTTGACGGTCAGCCGGCATTGGGCAGGGGCAAACCCTGCAACCGGCACGCAGCCGTTCAGCTGCGCATAACGTGCTGCGTTCCACAGCTTTGTCGCGAAATTGCGATAGCCTTCAACCCGGCTCTCGGCGAGCTTGATATCGCGCCCAGGTGCCGCCAAGGCCGCCAGGGTGAAGCGCAATGCGTCGCAGCCATAGCGGTCGATCAGCGCGAGCGGGTCGATGATGTTGCCGCGCGACTTCGACATCTTCTGGCCGCGCTCGTCGCGCACCAGCGCATGGATATAGACGGTGCGAAACGGCACCTCGTGCATGAAGTGCAGCCCCATCATCATCATCCGCGCGACCCAGAAGAAGATGATGTCGAAGCCGGTGACGAGCACGTCGCCCGGATAATAGCGCGCGAGCTCGCAGGTCTCCTCGGGCCAGCCGAGCGTCGAGAACGGCCACAGCGCCGAGGAGAACCAGGTGTCGAGCACGTCCTCGTCGCGGCGCAAGGCGGTGTCCCGACCGTATTTGGCGCGCGCCTCGGCCTGGGCTTCGGCCTCACTTTCGGTGACAAAAACCGCGCCATCGGGACCGTACCAGGCGGGAATCTGGTGGCCCCACCACAGCTGGCGCGAGATGCACCAGGGCTGGATGTTGCGCATCCATTCGAAAAACGTGTTCTCCCACTGCTTTGGCACAAACTGTGTCTTGCCGCTCTCGACCGCGGCGATCGCCGGCTCGGCCAGCACCTTCGCGTCGCAAAACCACTGGTCGGTCAGCCACGGCTCGATCACGACACCGGAGCGGTCGTGATGCGGCACCATCAGCGTGTGGTCCTCGGTTTTTTCCAGAAGACCGGCGGCATCGAGATCGGCGACGACGCGTTCGCGCGCAGAAAAGCGGTCGAGACTGCGATACGCCTGCGGCACTGCGTCGTTGAGCCGCGCATCGGCGTCGAAGATATTGAGCGAGGGCAGATTATGCCGACGGCCGACCTCGAAATCGTTGAAATCATGCGCCGGGGTAATCTTGACCGCACCACTGCCGGTCTCGGGATCGGCGTAGGCGTCGGCGATGATCGGGATCAGCCGCCCGGTGAGCGGCAGACGAACCATTTTGCCGACCAGCCCGGCATAGCGCGCATCCTCCGGATGGACCGCGACAGCTGTGTCGCCGAGCATGGTTTCGGGCCGCGTCGTCGCCACCGTCAAAAAGCGACCGGGCAGCTCTTCGATCGGATAGCGGATGTGCCACAGCGAGCCCTGGGTCTCGCGGTTGTCGACTTCGAGATCGGAGATCACCGTGTGCATCTCCGGGTCCCAGTTGACCAGCCGCTGCGCGCGGTAGATCAGCTTCTGGCGAAACAGCGCGACAAAGACTTTTCGCACCGCGGCGGCGAGCCCCGGATCCATCGTGAACCGCTCGCGCCGCCAATCGGGGGAAGCACCGAGACGGCGCAGCTGGCGGGTGATCGTGCCGCCCGACTGCTCCTTCCACTGCCAGACCCGCTCGACAAAGCGCTCGCGGCCGAGATCGCGCTTCGATTGCCCCGAAGCGGCCAGCTGGTCTGTAACGACGATCTCGGTGGCGATGCCGGCGTGGTCGGTCCCCGGCTGCCACAGGACGTCGCGCCCGCGCATGCGCTGATAGCGGACCAGCACATCCTGCAAGGTAAAGGTCAGCGCGTGGCCCATATGCAGGCTGCCGGTCACATTCGGCGGCGGCATCATGATCGTGTATGGCCGCTTGCCGCTTTGCGGGTCGGCGGCGAAGGCGCCCGATCCTTCCCACAGCGCATAGCAGCGCCGCTCTACGGCTGAGGGCTCGAAGGTCTTGTCCAGCATTGCCGAACGGTCCTCGACTAACAGGAATTAGCTGCGACGGCAGAGCCCGAGGCGGGGCAGGCGCCGCGATCAGCGCAGCCCGGCCTCGGTGACGACGCGGGCGATTTCCTCACGCACCAGCCGCTCGACAAGCGCCGGCAAATGTGCCTCGAGCCAAGCCTGCAGCAGGGGCTGCAGGCTCGCACGCACGACATCCTCGAGGGTACGCGTAGGCCCGCCGATCGGCAGGTCCGCAGCCGCGCGCCGTTCGCGTGATACGGCGCCAAGGCGGGCAAAGGCCGTGGCCATCGCCTGCGATGTCGCGGCCGACAGGATCGGTCCGGGCCGTGTCGCCGATGAGCCGAGAGGTTCGCTCGTCGTCGTGGCGAAAGGCTGCGTCGGCTCGGGCTCGGCCCCGGTCGCACTTTCCTCCCGGCGCGGGCCGGCGTCGCGAGATGGGCCGCCGGCTGGTGTCAGCTTTCGCACCGACCCGTCCTCGGCAATCGCCTCGGTCAATTCGAGAACGCCGATCTTCGGTGCCGAGGATGGGCGCCGCGCCGGGTCGCTCGGCCGGCCGTCCTCGGCAATGATGCGGCTGATCGACGCGATGATCTCCTCCATCGAGCGGTCGGGGGCCGCCGCGTCCGCCACGGGGCGCGACGGCGTTGCCAAGTTCGGCTGGGATTTCACATCCGACATCAAAGCAACCGATCAGATTCGAGACGCCGGCTAGACTAGGGGCCCGCGGTCAATTTTTCCAGAGATCGCGCGGTGCGGCGCGGGCTCACTCCTTGAGACCGCCGCCAAACCCAGCCCACTTGTCCTTCACCTCCCGGAAATGCCGATCCATGTCGTAGAGCTGGACCGGGAGATGGAGCTCGGGCGCCACCAGCCGGCCGATCGCCGCCGCCAGGTTGAACTCGGCGAGTGCCGCATCGTGCTCGGACACGATCAGCTGCTCCTGCGTCGTCAGGAGCTGCTGGTTCTGCACCAGCACGTCGAGCGTCGTGGCAGTGCCGACCAGGGCCTCCTGCTGGATGCCGACGAGCGCGATTTGCGCCGCCCGCACCGCCGCCGAGAACGAAGCGATGCTGGCCCGCGCCGCCTTCAGCGTTTCCCAGGCATCGGTCGCGGTCTGCACCGCCCCACGGCGCGCGTCGTCGACCTGGCTGCGCCGCTGCCCGACGGTCTGCTCCGCCTGCCGTGTCTGCGAGTAGATCGACCCCGCCTCGTAGAGCGGCATCGTCATCTGCGCAGTGATCGCCGCCTCTTCTTCCCGCGAGCCGCTCAATGTGATCGAGGGCGCGACAAGGCGGGTGAGATTGCCGATCAGCGAGATTTGCGGCAGCAGCTGATCGCGTACCGCGCTGACGTTATCGCGAGAGGCGAGCTCGGCGAAATTTGCTGAAATGACACTGTAATTGTCGTCGGCGGCCAGCGCCTGCGCTTCTTCGCGGGTCGCCGGCAGGGTCGGCCGGTCGCGCGGCAGCAACAGCCGGCCCGGGTCGTGACCGACCGCACGCACGTATTCGGCCCGGCTTTGGGCGAGCGTGCCCTCGGCTGCGGTCAGCGTGCCCTGCGCCTGGGCAAGCGAGGATTCCGCTTGCGCCACATCAGTGCGGGTGACTTCGCCAACCCGGAACCGGTCCTGGGTCGCTTCGAGCTGCTTGCTCAGCACCTCGACATTGTTGCGATCGACCTCGACCAGGGCCTGATCGCGCACGACATCGAGATAGGCCTGCGCCACCGCCTGAAACACCGAGGTTTCGATCGCCAACGTCTGCGCCCGGGTTGCCTCGACCGTGTTGAGCGCCTGCCGGGTCTGCGCGATCGTCCGGCCGCCGCTGTAGATCGGCTGGGTCACCTGCAAACCAAGGCTGTTCTGATAGAAGGTGTCGTAGCCGGTCGTGTGCGGCAGAACCGGGACCCCGGTCGCCACGGTCGCCGGCGTGAAAAAGCTGCTGCGGGCGCCGCCCAGCTCCCCGGTGAAGTTGACGGTCGGGCGCCAGCCGGACAGCGCCTGCGGCACCTGCTCATCGGTCGCCCGCAGCAATGCGCGCTGCGCCAGGAGCTGCGGGTTGGTGTTGTAGGCTTCGGCCAGCGCCTGGGTCAGAGTCTGCGCCCGCGCCGGCAGCGTCGTCGCCAGCATCAGCGCGGTGATCGCGGCGGCGCCGATGACGGCAGCGGCGGCGGACCGGCGCCGCAGCGCACTGCGGGCACAGCGGTCGGGGTTTGAGGTCGGCGCGGTCGCCCGCATCACCGGGCGCCAGGCGGTAGCAGCATCGGGCATTCTCGGAACACGAGGACGGGCTCAGAACACAAAAGCGGGCTCGGGACGGAAACCCGGCAGCAACGGGGTCGCGGCGTCGAACATAACGCGGCTGCCAAGGATTCCGCCAGTCCGCGTCATCAGCGTGGCGCGACCCACTCCCCCCACGGTCTTGACGATCGCGACCAGCCGCCCGCCTTCACCGAGCTGCGCCGCGATCGGCCCCGGCAGCTCGGCAATTGCCCCGCCGAACAGGATCACATCGTAGGGCGCGTTGGCCCGGCACCCTTCGGCGAGCGGCGCCTCGACGATTTTGGCGGAGGCGATATGATGATCGACGAGTGCCGAGCGGGCCTGCCGGGCGAGCGCCGCGTCCTCCTCGACGCCAACAACCGAGCGTGCCAAAAGGCTCAGCAGCGCCGCCTCGTATCCCGGCCCGGCGCCGACGACCAGAGCGGTGTCGTTGCGACCGGGTGCAGCGGCCTGCAGCAGCCGGGCGGACACCATCGGCTCCATCAGATACCGGCCGCGGCCGAGCGGCAGATCCTCGTCGATATAAGCCACCGGGCGCAGCGGCTCGGCGACAAACAGCTCACGGCGGATCCGCTCGAAGGCGGCGAGCAGCCGTTCGTCGGTGACCTTGTTGGGCCGCAGCTGGCTGTCGATCATATGCGCGCGCGCCGTCTCGTAGCGGCTCACCCGGTCCGCGGCCGCCTCATCCCGGGTCGTTCTGTCCGCTGCGCCGTTGTCCCGCGCCATCCCGTCTCCTGCGGTGATTGAACCGCCGGGTTATATCGCCGGGGTCCCACGAACTCAATCGGCGCCGGGCAGGATCATACCTCGATATGATGAAATCGGGGCCCGATCAGTCAGCGAGACGGATCACCCGCTGGCCGGGTTCGAGCGCCGCAAGAAGCTGCCGCGCCGTCGTCCCGAGCACCGGGTGGCGCCAGTCGGGGGCGATTTCGACGAGCGGCTCGAGCACAAACCGGCGCTGATGGAGCCGCGGGTGCGGCAACACCAGATGCGGCGATTGCGTTTGCTCGCCGCGGTAGTCGAGCAGATCGAGATCGACCGCGCGGGCGGCGTTCGGCACCGTGCGCACGCGCCCGAGCAGCACCTCGATTCGCTGCATCAGCGCCAAGAGCGCGCCGGCGTCGAGACCGGTTTCGATCGCAGCCACGGCGTTGATGAACCATGGCTGGTCGGAGGGCGGCACCGGCTCGGTGCGATACCAGCCCGAGCGCACGCCAACCACAACCCCCTCGGCCGCCAGCGCCGCGAGTGCTGCGGTAAGCGTCGCGCGCGGCGGTCCCCAGCGCACGCTGTCGAGATTGCCGCCGATGCCGATCAGGACGAGGGGAGACAAGGGCGCGGGGTCAAGCGATCAACACGCGGGCGATCGTTTCCCATTCCTCCTTCAAGGGTGCCGTCGATACCGGCCGCCCGGCGCGGCCGTACCAGCCGCCGGCATTGCGCAGATCGCCTTCGACCCGATGCAGATAGGCATGCGCCCAGGCCCCCTCGGCATCGGGCTCTTGCTGCGCGCACTGATGCGCCTGCTGCCAATCTCCCTTGGCTTCCCACCACAGCGCCCGCGCTGCCATGCTCAAACCTTCGGGCGGATCATCCTGCGCCAGCGAGCTTTGAAAGCGTGCGAAATCCATGCCGGACCCTCCTTTCGCCGTCGGCAGCAGCATACCGCGAAAATATCGGTCAGGCGCGATCCGCGCAGGCCGGTCGGATTTGCTGGAAACAAGCGCCGCTCTCAGGGATGATCGCTCTTGGAGCTTCGCGAAGCCGTTCGGGAGGAAGCGATGGCAAAAGGCATTCTGATCGCGGCCATGAATTTTTCGGCAGCACCCGAGGACGAATTCCACGACTGGTACGATCTCGAACACGTGCCCGAGCGGCTGCGGGTGCCGGGCTTTCTGAACGCGGAGCGGTGGATCGGGGTGGACGACCCGAAGGTCTCGGTGGCGACCTACGATCTCGACAATGTCGGCGTCCTGCACAGCCCCGCCTATCTCGCGGTCGGCGGCGACAATGGCTCACCCTGGACCAAGCGCACCGCCAAGTTCCGCAAGGGAATCCTGCGCTACGAGGGCGAACAGCTGGTGCCCGGCGAGCGCATCGCACCCCGCGAGGCGGCCGGTTTGTTGATGGTCGGGATGAACGTCGCCCCGGACCACGAGCACGAATTCAACGAGTGGTACAATACGGAGCATATCCTGGCCTTGGCTGCGGTGCCCGGCGTGCTGTGCGCGCGGCGCTATCGCGGCAGCGGCGGGACCCAGCGCTACATCGCTCTCTACCACCTGAATTCGCCCGAGGTGGTGCGCTCCGAAGCGTGGCGCAAAGCCGCCGATACGCCGTGGACGCAGAAGCTGCGCCCGCATTTCCGCGACCATCTGCGCATCCTCAGCCGACGCTACACGCGCGCCGGCTAGCGGCCGCGGGGTCGCAGCGTCTGGCGTCGGATCGATCGGGGTCGGAGTTTTTCAGAAGAGGACGCCGGCCCTGCCCGTGAGCTGGGACAAGGGCCGGTTCGCCGGGCCGGCGGCTATTTGACCGCGGAGAAGCTGGTCGGCTGCAGAATGTAGTTCTCGACGCGGGCGACGATCGGGCCATTGGCCTCGGTCTGGGCGCGCTTCTGATGCCATTCGGGATCGGCCTGGAACGCGTTCCATTTCTTTTCGCGGTCGGCCAGCGACTCCCATTTGAGGAGATAATGCAGGGTCTGGTTCGACTCCCCGATCAGCGTCGTCCAGAACCCGGCCTGCTCGATGCCGTGCCGCTTCCAAATGCCGAGCGTGATCGTGTCGAAACGCTTCAACAGGTCGGGGAGCCGGCCCGACGGGCAGTGGTAGATGCGCAGTTCGTAGAGCATGTCCTGTTCTCGCTATTTGACCGATGAAAAGCTGGTCGGTTGCAGGATCGTGTTGGAGATCGAGGCGACGATCGGACCATTGGCCTCGGTCTGGGCACGCCTGGAAACCCACTCGGGATCGGCCTGGAACGCCGCGAATTTCCGGGTGCGCTCCTCGAGCGATTCCCATTGCAGCATGTAATAGAGGTCCTGGTTCGACGGCCCGATCGCCACGGTCCAGAACCCGGCCTGACGGATCCGGTGCTTTTCCCACAACGGCAGCGTGATCGTGTCAAAGCGCTTGATCAGATCCGGCAGGCGGCCGGGCACGCAGTGGTAGATGCGCAGCTCGTAGATCATGTCACCTCCTCGATTGGCGGCGCGACCAGCATGCGATCGCCGCCGATGGCAAGCAAGCCCACCCGATCAGCCGAGCCGGGCCTCGACCCAACGCGCGACGTCGAGCAATTGTTCATCGGCAAAGCGCGGGCCGACGAGCTGCACGCCGAGCGGCAGACCAGCGGCGCCGGTGCCCGCCGGCAACGTCACGCAAGGGACCCACCCCAGGGTCCAGATCGCGTTGAAGCGCGCGTCGCCGGTCGAGCCGAGGCCCTCGGGCGCCTCACCGACGGCGCTCGGCGTGAGCAGCACATCGTATTCGTTGAAGAGCTCGGCGAGGCCGCGGCGGAACCCCTCGGCGGTCTCGATCGCTTCGATATAGGCGGAGAGCGGCATCTCGCGGCCCTCCTTCAACAGCCCGTCACGCAGCCCCGGGCTCAGCAGATCGGCGTGCTCTTCGTATTCGTAGGCATAGTTGCGCGCCGCCTCGAAGGCGAAGACGCGCCGCTGATGCTCGAGCATGTTCGCCGGCGTCAGGGTCACCTCGCGCACGACAGCACCGGCCGCGGCGAGCCGGGCAGCGGTGCGTTCGAGCAAGGCCTGCGTGTCGGCGCTGGCCTCGGCCCACGCGGCGGTGCGGCAAAAGCCGATACGCGGTGCGGCCACATCGCGCGCGATCGCACGGTACGGCTGCACCTGGAGGACTGCACGCAGCAGCGCCAGATCATCGAGGCTGCGACAGATCAGGCCCAAGGTGTCGAGGTTGTGGCACTGCATCTTGATGCCGACCCGGCTGAACTCGCCAAAGCTGGGCTTGTAGCCGATGACACCGCAAAACGCCGCGGGCCGGATCGTCGAGCCGCCGGTCTGCGTCCCAAAGGCGACCGGCACCTGGAAATCGGCAACCGCCGCGGCCGAGCCGCTCGACGAGCCGCCGGGCGTGTGCGCCGGGTTCAAGGGATGCACGGTCTCGCGCGGCTCGCGATTGGCGAATTCGGTCGTGACCGTCTTGCCGAGGATCACACCGCTCGCGGCTCGGGTCAGCGCGACGCAAGCGGCGTCGGCAAAGGGCCGGTTGCCGCGATAGATCGGCGAGCCGTGCTGGGTCGGCATGTCGAGGGTGTCGATGACGTCCTTGACCCCGACCGGCACGCCCTTCAGCAACCCCGGGCGGCCGGCACGTTCGACAGCGGCCGCCTGCATCAGCGCGTGCTCCGGGTCGAGCCAAGCCCAGGCCTTGACGGCAGCGCGCGCCTTGATGCGATCGAGGCAATCGCCGACCAGTATGTCGGCCCGCAATTTTCCGGTGTCGATGCGGGCGGCAGCCTCGCTCGCGGTCAATCGTTCGGCGCCCATAGCCTTCTTCCCTCCACGAGGCCGCGCTCGGTCCACAGACCCACCTCGATCAGTTTTGCGTCCTCGTGGCGGCGGCCAACCAGCTGGATCCCGACCGGCAGCACCTGTGCACCATGCCCGGCCGGCAGGGTCAGACAGGGCATGTGAAGCTGCGTCCAGATCGCGTTGAAGATCGCCGAGCCGGTGTCACCGAGCCCGCGTGGCGCCTCGCCCGGCGCCGGCAGGGTCAGGATCGCGTCGAACCCGCCTGCCCATTCGCGTGCCGCCGCACGCGCCTTGTCGGCGCCGCGGCAGGCGGCGCGATACTGATCGAGCGTCAGTGTGCGGCCGAGTGCCAACTTGGTTTCGCGCAGTTGCGGGCTCAGCAATGCTTCGTACCGGTTGAGCTCGGGCATGTGGTTGCGCAGCGCTTCGAACGCACCGAGCACCCGCTGATATTCGTCGCATTGGGCGCATTCGGGCGGCAAATCGGTATCGACAATCTCGGCACCGGCGGCGGAAAGCTGTTTGGCAGCAATTTCGAGCACTTGGCGGCCTTCGAACCGGGCCTCGTCCCAATGCGGGCCGCGGCACAGACCGAGGCGCGGCGCGGTCTCGGGGATCGGCGGCGGCTGGTAGGGGATCGCCATCATCGCCGCACGGAACAGCGCGATATCGGCGACCGAGCGCGCCATGATCCCGACCGTGTCGAGCGCCTCGGTGTTGATCCGCATGCCGGCCGGCGGGAACAGGCCAAAGCTCGGCTTGAAGCCGACAATGCCGCAATAGGCCGCCGGGCGGAGCACCGAGCCCGCGGTCTGGGTCCCGATCGCCAACGGCACCATGAAATCGGCGACCGCCGCGGCCGAGCCGCTCGACGAGCCACCTGGAGTGAAATCCGGATTGTGCGGGTTCGCGGTCGGGCCGGGATGACGGTTGGCGAATTCGGTCGTGATCGTCTTGCCGAGGAGGATGCCGCCCGCCGCCTTTGGCAACGCCGCAGCACTGGCGTCGGAGGGTGGCCACCAGCCGGTATAGATGCGCGACCCGTAGGTCGCCGGCATTTGTGCGGCGTCGAAAATATCCTTGAGCCCGAACGGCACGCCGCCGAGCAGCATTTTTCGGCCCGAGCGATCAAACGTCCGCGCCTGCGCCAGCGCCTTTTCGCCCGCCACATAGGCCCAGGCGCGCACCACCGGCTGGCGCTCGGCGATCCGTTCGAGACAGCTCGCCACCACCGCTTCCGCGGTCAGAGTGCCGCCTTCGATGCTTCGGACGATCTCGATCGCCGACAGGCGATGCGGCTCGACATTCGGCATGGCACAGGCCCCCAGCGGCAGCGACACCTAATCTACGCATATCCGCAATCTACGCATATCCGCCGGCGCGGTGCATATGCGTATTCGATGGTATCACCTGCCGCAGGGCTCTGGCTTCCAGTCGATGATTGGCTTTACGACTTCGCCTCTTGGCTCAGCAAGCCCCTCGAGCGACATCTCTCACTCTTCACGTCATTTTCATTCTCGGCGCAACCATTGCTGCGCGCGGTGCGGTGCGGCTCGACCGCAAGCAACGCCTGCGCCGGCTTTGAGCAGCAGTCCCCGGCGGTCGTCGGCTTTGCGGCGCGCCACGGGGCGGGGTAAGCTGTCGGCCGGCCATTGGAGGACAATGCCATGATGATCGACATGCACACCCATTGGCGGCCCGCCGAGGTCGCCGACGCGCTGCGCGCCCGCACCCGCGAGCCGCGTATCGTGCGTAAAGAGGACGGCGCCGAGGTGCTGAAGTCCGGACGGATGGGCGAAGCCCCGCTCGCCGAGGCCTTCGACGATGTCGATTTTCACCTGGCGCGGATGGATCGCCAGGGGGTCGGAGCGAGCGTGTTGTCGCTGCTCGGTTCGTTCAACTGGGTTGAATCGCAGTCGCTCGACGTCTCGGGGCCGCTGTGCCGCAAGGTCAATGACGGGCTTTCGGCGATCTGTCAAAAGCATCCCGGCCGCTTCGCCGCGTTCGCGGCATTGCCGCTGACCGACATGTCGGCGGCCGCCGCCGAGCTCGAACGGGCGCTCGGGCTGCCGGGTGTGATCGGCGCACAGATTCCCGGCAACTACCTCTTGACGCGCAGCGACGCCGAGGCGATGCGTCCGCTGCTCGACGTCGTGAACCGGGAGCATGCGGTGCTGTTCGTCCACCACGGTCCGCGCCCCGGCGATGCCTACCCCAAGGTCGCGGCCGACACCGACAATGCGCGCCGGCGCAATGGCACGCTCGACATGCAGGCGAGCCTCTCCTCGGTGATGGTGACCTTGTGCCTGACCGACATCCTCGCCCCCTACCCCGACGCGACCGTTGTCGTGCACAATCTCGGCGGCAACCTGCCCTATGAGGTCGAGCGGATGGATCACCGCTGCCTGCTCGACACGCCGCAAGAGGAATTGCCGTCGTCGCGCATCGGCAAGGCGAAGGTGTATGTCGATTGCAACTCGTTCGGCCCGCACGCGATCGAGGCGGCGGTGCGTCTCTATGGCGCCGACCGCATCGTCTGCGGCACCGACGGGACCGAGTTCGGCTGCGACTGGACCCGCAAGGCGCTCGACGAGGCGCAGATCGGCGAGGACGCGCGCGAGCAGATCCTGCACGGGAACGCCGAGGCGATGCTGGCCCGCGCCGGCAAAACCGCGCAGCCGGCAATCGCCGCCGACTGATCGTCCTGCGGTTCGGCCGGCCGGCGGCGCAGACCCGCTTGCCGGCCCCGGCCGGCGGGGATCAACCTACGGCCGGCGGGGATCTACCGACGGAGGGAGAGCCGATGATGGGCGCGCACAACCCGATCACCGCCGAGCACCCGGACCGTATGCGCCAGCCGGCGGCGGCCACGGATTTCGACGCGATCGTCATCGGTGCCGGGGTGTCCGGGCTCTACACGCTCTACAAGCTGCGCGAGCTCGGGCTCAGGGTGCGGCTGTTCGAGACCGGCACCGGCGTCGGCGGCACCTGGTACTGGAACCGCTATCCGGGCGCGCGCTTCGATTCCGAGAGCTATACCTACGGTTATTCTTTTTCTCCGGAATTGCTCGAGGAATGGGATTGGGCCGAGCGTTTCGCCTCGCAGCCCGAGACCCTGCGCTATCTGAACCATGTCGCCGACAGGTTCGATCTGCGGCGCGACATCCAGTGCGAGAGCCGCGTCACGACAGCGCAATACCGCGAGGATACCCGCAGCTGGGACGTTCTTCTCGAAGACGGCCGACGCTACAGCACCCGCTTTCTGATCACCGCCGTCGGCGTGCTCTCGGCCGCGACGATGCCGCGCATCCCCGGTGCCGACACCTTCAAAGGCCAATCCTGCCACACCCATCACTGGCCAACGGAAGGGCTCGCGTTCGCCGGCAAGCGCGTCGCGGTGATCGGCACCGGCGCCAGTGCTGTGCAATTGATCCCGCAACTGGCAAAAACGGCCCGCCGGCTCACCGTGTTCCAGCGCACCCCCAATTGGTGCGCCCCGCTGCACAACGACAGGATCGGCGACGAGGAAATGCGCGCGATCCGGGCCCGCTATCCGGAGATCTTCGCGCGCTGCAACGACACCCCCGGCTGCTTTATCCACGCTCCGGACCCGCGCGCCACCCACGAAGCGACGCCGCCGGAGCGCGAGGCGTTCTGGGAAAAGCTCTATGGCGAGCCGGGCTTTGGCATCTGGCAGGGCAATTTTCGTGATATTCTCGTGGACCGTGACGCCAACGCGCTCGTTTCGGATTTTATCGCTCGCAAGATCCGCGAGCGGGTCAAAGACCCGGCAGTGGCCGCGAAGCTGATCCCGAAAAACCACGGCTTTGGCACCCGCCGCGTGCCGCTCGAAACCGGCTATTACGAGGTCTACAACCAGCCCAATGTTGAGCTTGTTGACATCAACCAGATGCCGATCGAGCGCATCACCCCGACCGGGATCAGGACCAGCGCCAGCGAATACGAATTCGACATCATCATTTACGCGACCGGGTTTGATGCGATCACCGGCAGCTTCGATCGCATCGACCTGCGCGGCATCGATGGCGAACGGCTCAAGGACAAATGGCGGGATGGGCCGCAGACCTTTCTCGGCATCCTGGTCGAGGGCTTCCCAAACCTTTTGATGGTGATGGGCCCACATGCCGGGCTCGGCAATTTCCCGCGCGCGGCCGAATACAGCGTCGAATGGGTGACGGGCCTCGTCCGCTTCGCGCGCGACCGCGGCCTGACCCGGATCGAAGCCACCCAAGCCGGTGTGGCAGACTGGACCGAGCACGTCCTGGCGGCCGGCCAGGGCCTATTGATGAACGAGATCGACTCGTGGATGACCGGTGTCAACCGCAATGTCGAAGGCAAGCAAAACCGCAAGATCATGCGCTACAGCGGCGGCCACCCCGCCTTTCGCGAGCATTGCGACGCCGTCGCCGCCGAAGGCTATCGCCGGTTGTCGCTCGCCTAGCCAACCGCAAGACGGCGCCGCCGCCCCGCCGCATCCGTAAACGACACCGGCGGAAGTCCCGCTCAGCTGAGCCGAGGAGGTGGCGTTGCCCGAACCCGAACGCCTTGATCGCCGACGGACGGCGCTGGTCGCTTACGATGTGTGCCGGCGCGCATTCATTCCCGCCGCTGCGGCGCGGCGGGCAGCGATGCGGCCGGTGCTCGAGGCCTGGGTGCGGCTGATCGCAGTCGCGCGGGCGGCGGGGGTGCCGGTGATCTACACGACACCGGTGAGCCGCGGCGATGGCGCCGATGTGGTTCTGCTGCCGACCGATCTTTCGGCGGAGAGCGGCGTGCCGCCGCTCACCAACGCGGTCGAGGGCAGCGCAGAGGCGGGATTTCCCGACGAGATCGCGCCGCGTCCCGAGGATTAGGTTTTCCTGAAGCGCCGGCCGAGCGCCTTTTACGGGACGGGTGTCGCCGAACTGCTGCACATGCTGCGGCGTGACACGATTGTCATCGGCGGTGGCGCCACCAATCGCGGCGTCGAGACGAGCGTGCGCGAAGCCTTCAATCTCGACCTCGCCGCCATTGTCGTGCGCGAATGTTGCTGGAGCAGCGACGCCGCCGCCCATGCTTACAGCCTCGACAAGGCGATGAAGATGTATGCGCGCATCCGCAGCCTCGACGCGGTCGCGGCGATGCTGCGCGAGTGAGGACCGCAGGTCCCCCTTTGGCGCGCTCCGGCGGGGCGGGCCTCAATGTTGCGGATCGGTGTAGGGTTGCGGATCGGTGTAGGGTTGCGGATCGGCGTAGGGCTGGCCCCACTGTTCCTGATAGACGACATCGGCGAGCGGCACGCGGCGGACCGGTCCGAACCGCCCGACGGGGTAGCCGATCGGCAACAGCGCATAGGTATGGACGTCGGCCGGCAGACCCAGCGCCGCATCGACCTCCTTCTCAAAGCTCAGATAGAGCGTCGTCAGGGTCGCGCCGAGACCGAGCGCCCGCGCCGCCAGCAGCATGTTCTGAACCGCCGGATAGACCGAAGACCCTGAGGTGCGCGTTGGGTTGGCGCCCCCCATGCACGGCACGATCCAGACCGGCGCCTCATGGATGTGATCGGCGAGATGCTGCGCCGCATCGATCATGCGCCGAAAACGTTCCCGGCTGGTGCCGGGGGCTGGCTCGCCGGCGCGGTAGCGGGGGCCGACCGTCTCGTTCCACGCCCGCCGGTAATAGGCGCCGATGGTCGCCTTGACCGCCGCGTCCTTGACGACCAGGAACCGCCAGCGCTGCATGTTGCCACCGCTTGGCGCGCAGGTGCCGGCTTCGAGGATTTTCTCGATCAGCGCGTCCGGCACCGGGTCCGGTTTGAGCCGCCGCATCGATCGCGTGCTCCGCATGATCTCGAACAGGTCTGGGCTCGCATCCGGCATGATATCTCCTGTTGCGATCTTCCGGTCCGAGCGGCGGGAACCGCACCGGTTGCCGCTCAGATATGCAGCACCGCCTTGCCGATGAAATCGCGGTCGATCAGCCGCTGCGCAATCCCGCCGATCTCCCCCCACGGCGCCTCGACCGCGATCCGCGGACGCAGTTTCTGCGCAGCAATCAGCTCGGCCAGCAGAGCGAGGCCGATTCCGGCGCGCTCGACACTCATCAGCTCGTGAAACAGCGTCAGCCCGTAAAGCCGCGTTCCGCCGGTGGCGAAGAATTCGCGGCTTTCGATCGTCGCGCTGTTCGCGCCCGAAACCCCAAACGTCACGCAGGTGCCGCTCGGCTGCAGCATGCAGAGCGCCGCGGCGAGCGCATTGCCCCCGACCGAATCGAGGATCAGCCAGAACGGGCCGTGCGGTTTAGCAGCCGCAAGCTCGCGACCGACGGCGACCCGCTCGCCGCACCATTCGGCGACCGCGGTACGGTGCTCGTCGCGCCGCACATGCCCCCAGACAAAGGCGCCGGCCGCCACCGCCAGCTGGCAGGCGAGGTGCCCGACCCCGCCCGAGGCGCCATCGATCAGAACCTTGCGGCCGAGCAGCAGCCCGCCCTGGCGCAGCGCATGCAGCGCGGTCAGCCCCGCGACCGGCAGGGTGGCGGCCGCGGCGTCGCCGACCGTCTGCGGCAAAGCCGCCACCGCATGGCTGCGGCAATTGACCCGCTCGGCCCAGGCTCCCGACGGCAGGAGGCCGACGACACGGGTGCCCGGAGCCGGGCCGCTGCCATCGGCCGCTTCCGTCTCGACAATGCCGGCGAAATCCCAGCCGGGCCGCCAGCCGGGTTCCGCCACCTGCAACGCACGCCGCGTCTCGCCGCGGTTGAGCGAGATCGCGGTGACCCTGACGCCGACCTCGTCGCGGTCGGGATCACGCAGGCTGACCTCGCGGATCGCCAACCGGCCGGACACCGACGGATCGACGACGACGGCTCGGATCTGCTGCGGCATCAGCGTTCTCCTCTAATCATTTGATCGCGGCGGCCGGAGGGTGGATCACGGGTCCGGGTTGCGATGCCATAGATCGGCTCCGGGCCCGAGGCTCATTCCCGGCTAGGCCCGGCGCCACATCGGCGCTCGCGCCCGAACCGGGTCGAGCAGCGACCAGTCGCCATCTTCCAGGACATGACCCTTTGGATAAGGCGGCCGCGGCTCCAATCCGAGCGAGCGCACAACGCGGTCGTCGCGGTAATAGCATTGCAGAACAACCCGGGCGAGCGTCGCCAGCGCGGCACCACCCTCGGCTCGCAGCTTCGCCGTCACCGCCTCGCGTTGCGCCGGGTCGAGCGCCGCCAGCGGCGCCGCGGCAAGATGCGCGACCCGGTCGAGCGCCTCGCGCACCAGGGCCGTGTCGCGGCCGAGCGTGGCCACGATATCGGCCTGGATCGCGCGATCATCGGCACCCGGCACATCGTATTCGGTGCTGGAGGGGATCATCATACCCGCGATGATACGCAGATCATCACGCTGCCGCTCAGTAAGCCGATCATCGCTCGCCATCGTTGCCCTCAATCAAACAGATTGGCCAGACGCTGCTTCATCTGGTCGGCAACGTAGAGCGCCAGGGCCTGGATCGTCGAGGTCGGGTTTACCCCGCCAGAGGTGACGAACAGGCTGCCATCGACAATAAAGAGGTTTCTGACGTCGTGCGACCGGCCCCAGCCATTCACCACCGAGCGCCGCGGATCGGCGCCCATGCGGGCGGTCCCCAAGAGGTGCCAGCCGCCCTGCAGGATCGGGCTGTTGACACAGATGTCGGTTGCCCCCGCCGCGCCGAGGATTTCCCTGGCGCGAGCGATGCCGTGCTCCATCATCCGCGCCGTGTTCCCACCGATCCGGTAGTCGATCCGCGGCGCCGGGATGCCGTGGCTGTCCTTTAATACCGGGTCGAGGGTGACGCGGTTGTGCTCCTCGGGCAGGTCCTCGCAGATCGCCGACAGCGTCAGCCGGTGACCGTTGAGCCGGCGAAACGCGGTGTGGTGCCCGACACCCCACGGGATGACGCCCTTTTGCTCGCTGGTGACCGCCTCCATGACCGGCCCGACGCCGCGGCCGAACTGAAACGTGTAGCCGCGCACAAAGCCGCGGGAGAGGTCGGTTTCGTAGAACTCCTTGCTCCACAGGCAGGTCGGCGGCGCCCGGTTGCTGTCGGTCGGCTCGGCGACATAGCCATAGACCTGAGCATAGGGGTGGAACATCAGGTTCCGGCCGAGGAGCCCGCTCGAATTGGCGAGCCCATTGGGAAATCGTCCGGAGGCCGAGTTCAGCAGCAGCCGTGGCGTGCCGACCCCATTGCAGGCGAGCACCACCACATGCGCCGCCTGGAACCGCTCGACGCCGTCCGCATCGTAATAGACGACACCGGCGGCCATGCCATGCTCGTCGGTCGTGATCTCGCGCACCCGGCAATGCGTGCGCAGCTCAACTCCGGCGCGCAGTGCCGCCGGCCAGTAGGTGATGTCGGTGCTCGCTTTTGCCCCTTGCGCGCAGGCCGGGGTGCAATGCCCGAGATTGGTGCAGCGCGCGCGCCCTTCGTAATCCACCGTGGCGACAGCGGTGTCGGACGGCCACCAGTGCCAGCCGAGCCGATTCATCGCTTTTGCGAACGTCGCGCCGGAGCGGCCGAGCGGCAGCGGCGGCATCGGCGGGTTGCGCGACGGAACGGCTGGATCGCCGGCGAGCCCGGAGACCCCCATCATACGGTCGTTCTCTTCAAAGAACGGAACCAGCGTGTCGTAGTCGACCGGCCAATCCTCGGCGACGCCATCGAGGCTGTTGACCCGAAAATCGGACGGATGCAGGCGCGGGAAATGCGCGGTATACATGACCGTGCCGCCGCCAACACCGTTGAAGTTGACGATTTTGATCGGCGAATTGGCATCGTTGATCGGGTAGTCCTCGGGGCGCGCACGGATATTGGGGCTGGGCGAATAGTCGCCAAAGAACCGCGCTTCCCAATCGCGGCCCGTGCTGGGATAGGTCGCCGGGTTCATCCAGCCGCCCTGCTCGAGGCAGAGGATATGCATCTTGGTCTCGGCGAGGCTCCAGGCCACCGCTGCGCCGGACGCGCCGGCACCGATGATCAGCACATCAACAGGATCGTTCATGCCGGTCGTCCTTTTGCTTCACCCAGCATGCCTCGGCGAGCACTCTGGATGCAATGCGGCGCCCTCTCGCGATGACCGAGGCACTGCCGGCTCTCCTATGGCGGTCGGTATGATGCGCCGGCTGGGTACGCGTCCTTGAGAGCGACCGGCCGGCGACCGGCTCGGCCTTGCGGTCAAAGGTGAACGCACGCCGCATCGATCACCCGGAACCGGGGATCGGGCGCGCGCGTTCCTGGGACTCGGGAGTTCGAGGCGCGGCCCCACCAGCCGCCGAGGTCATTGCGCAATGCAGCACCCTTCGGAGACCGCAACGAGACGACACCACCGGATGCCGTTTGGCGCCGAAATCGTCGCGGAAGGGGTCCGTTTTCGGTTATGGGCGCCGAGGCACGAGGAAATCCGTCTGCAGCTGATCGCAGGCGGCCCGCCACACCCGATGGGCGCGGCCGGCGATGGCTGGCACGAGCTCGTGACCGGCGCTGCTCGCCGCGGATCACTCTACCGGTTTGTGCTCCCCGATGGATTGCACGTGCCCGATCCCGCATCCCGCTTTCAGCCGCAGGATGTGCACGGCCCGAGCGAAGTCATCGACCCCGGCGCTTACGAATGGCGCGATACCGGGTGGCGTGGCCGGCCGTGGGCGGAATGCATCGTCTACGAGCTGCATGTCGGCGCGTTCACCCCCGAGGGCACGTTTCGCGCCGCGATCGGGCGGCTCGATTATCTCTACGAGCTCGGTGTCACCACGATCGAGCTGATGCCGGTCGCCGATTTTCCCGGCCGGTGGAACTGGGGCTATGACGGCGTGCTGCCGTTCGCGCCCGATGCTTCCTATGGCCGGCCGGAAGATATGAAGGCGCTGATCGACGCCGCCCACCATCGCGGCATCGCGGTGCTGCTCGATGTCGTCTACAATCATTTCGGGCCGGATGGCCACTATCTCCCCTCCTACGCGCCGATCTTTACCGACAAGCACAGGACACCGTGGGGCGACGCGGTCAATTTCGATGGCGCCGGCTCGCCGACGGTGCGCGCGATGATCGTGGACAATGCTCTTTACTGGATCACTGAATTCAATCTCGATGGGCTGCGGCTCGATGCCGTGCACGCGATCATCGACACCAGCACCGAGCATATTCTCGACGAGATCGCCCGCCGCGTTCGCCAAGCCGCCGGCGACCGCCACGTCCATCTGATCCTGGAAAACGATGCGAACCAGGCCTTTCGGCTCGGCCGGAACAGCGGTGGTCAGCCGAAACAATTCACCGCGCAGTGGAACGACGACCTGCACCACGCTCTGCACGCGGCGGCGAGCGGTGAGAGCGGCGGCTACTACGCCGAATATCTGGGTGACAGCGGCAAGCTCGGCCGCGCCTTGGCAGAGGGGTTCGCGTTTCAGGGCGAGGTGATGCGCTATCGTGGCGCGCCACGCGGCGAGCCCAGCGCCCACCTGCCGCCGCAGGCCTTTGTCGGCTTTATCCAGAACCACGACCAGGTCGGCAACCGCGCCTTTGGCGAACGGCTGACCGCGATCGCCCCGGCAGAGGCGGTGCGGGCGATTGCCGCAATTTATCTGCTCGCACCGCAGATTCCGATGATCTTCATGGGTGAGGAATGGGGAGCGGCGCAGCCTTTTCCGTTTTTTTGCGATTTCACCGGTGATTTGGCTACCGCGGTCCGCGACGGGCGCCGCTCCGAATTTTCCAAATTTCCGGAGTTTCACGATCCGCACCAGCGCGACCGGATCCCCGACCCGACGGCACCCGAGACCTTCCTCTCGGCGAAGCTTCGATGGGACGAGACAGCTGTCGGCGATCATCCCCAATGGCTCGCTTTTTACCAGCACCTGCTGCGGCTGCGGCGGACCGAGATCGTTCCGCGTCTGCACGGCATGGCGGGGCATTCGGCACGCTATCAAATCATCGGCAATAGCGCGGTCGTGGTCGACTGGCGCATGGGCGACGGCTCGCTGCTGAGCCTCACGGCAAATCTCGCAGCTGCACCACAAGGTGGTCTCCCAAACCGGAGCGGCCGAATTTTCTGCTTGGTCGGCTCGATCGAGGATGGCAGGCTCGATGGGTGGAGCGTCGCCTGGAGCCTGGCCGATGCGTAAGTGGGCGCGGTCGGGGAGCGGCACACCAGCCCCATTGCCGCCGGCACGGACCTGTTGGCCATGACCGCAGAGGCGGAAAAGCCCGTCCCCCGAGCCACTTACCGGCTGCAATTTACAGAGGATTTCGGGTTTGCACAGGCCGCCGGGCTCGCTCCTTATCTGGCGAAGCTCGGCATCAGTCACGTCTACGCCTCGCCCTATCTGCGGGCACGGCCCGGCAGCACCCACGGCTATGACATCGTCAGCCACACCGAATTGAACCCCGAGCTCGGCACCGCGCAGTCGTTCGCGCAAATGGTCGCAGCCTTTCGCCAGCACGGGCTGGGGCAGATTCTCGATTTTGTGCCGAACCACATGGGCGTCGGAGGTGCGGACAATCCCTGGTGGCTCGATGTCCTCGAATGGGGCCCGGAATCGGAATACTCTGGCTGGTTCGACATCGATTGGGAACCCGACCGGCGCTACCTGCAGAACAAGCTGTTGGTGCCGTTTCTCGGCGATCAATACGGCGCCGTGCTCGAAGCGGGCGGGCTCGTTCTCAAATTCGAACCGGAGACCGGAAGCTTTGCCGTCTGGGCCTACGACAGCCACAAGCTGCCGATCAACCCGGCCCACTACGCGCAGATTCTGGGCATCGCGCATCCCGATCTCGAACGGCTCGGCGACGCGTTCGCGCATCTCTCGGCCTGGCGGCCGCATATCGGCCGGCGTGCCGGCGAGTTGAAAGAGGAGCTTGCCGGTCTCGCCCGCAGCGATCCCGAGGTGGCGGCTGCGGCCTGGGACGCGGTCGCCCGCTTCAACGGCACGCCGGGCGACCTGACGAGCTGGCGTGAGCTCGACGCCCTGATCCAACAGCAGTTCTGGCGGGCGGCGCATTTCCGGGTTGCATCCGACGACATCAATTACCGGCGGTTTTTCAACATCAACGATCTCGCCGGGATTCGCATGGAGCTGCCGGAGCTTTTTGACCACGCCCATTCACTGATCTTCAAATTGATCGAGAACGGTACCCTCGACGGTCTTCGCATCGATCACATCGACGGTCTGCTCGACCCGAAAGCCTATTGCCTGCGCCTGCGGGAGAAGGCGCCACGTCCGTTTTATCTCGTGGTCGAGAAGATCCTGGCGCCGCACGAAAGCCTGCGCGAGGACTGGGAGGTGGACGGCACCACCGGCTACGAGTTCGCCAACCTCGTCACCGGCCTGTTGATCGACCCTGCCGGCGAGGAGCCGCTGACCCGCTTCTATCGGGATTTCACCGGCGCCGACACGGCGTTTGCCGACATCGTCCGCGATTGCAAGTTGCGGATCATGGAAAACGAGATGGCGAGCGAGTTGACGATGCTCGGGCGTCAAGCCGGACGCGTCGCCCGCTCCAACCCGCACACCGCCGATTTCACCAACAA
Source organism: Allostellaceae bacterium (assembly GCA_050729795.1). Classification (GTDB taxonomy): domain Bacteria; phylum Pseudomonadota; class Alphaproteobacteria; order ATCC43930; family CGMCC-115725; genus AP-15. The sequence continues at coordinate 30,099 of JBOHME010000041.1, forward strand.
TGTGCTGCAGCGCGCGTTGAAGCAGGTTGTCGCCTGCTTTCCGGTCTATCGCACCTTTATCGACGGCAGCGCTCCAACCGACGCCGATCGACGCGACATCGACTGGGCGGTGGCGCATGCGCGACGCCAGGAAGCCGCGCTCGATCCGAGCGTCTTCGATTTCCTGCACCGGCTGCTGACTTGTGATCTCGTGGCCGAGCCGCATAGCGGCTTTAGCCGGGTCGCGGTGTTGCGCGCGGCGATGCGCGCGCAGCAATATAGCGGTCCGGTCATGGCCAAGGGCCTCGAGGATACGGCCTTTTACCGCTACAATCGGTTGCTGGCGCTGAACGAGGTTGGCGGCCATCCCGACCAGTTCAGAACGAGCCTTGGAGCTTTCCATTACGCCAACGAGCAGCGCGCGCGGCGATTTCCACACGCCATGCTCGCGACCTCGACGCACGACACAAAGCGCGGCGAGGACACTCGTGCACGGCTGGCCGTGCTCGGTGAAGCGGCCGAGGAATGGACCCAGCAGGTCGCCACCTGGAGCCGGATCCTCCGCGCGCGCAGCTCGGGATCGGGCAATGACGCGCCGCCCGACCGCAATGACGAATATGCGCTCTATCAGCTCCTGTTTGGCGCCTGGCCGGCGGAGCTGTCGATCGGGGCGCCGCTCGACCCGGCGGCGGTCGACGCGTTTCGGGTCAGGCTCGAAGGCGCGATGGTCAAAACCATGCGCGAGGCAAAGCTTCATACGAGCTGGGCGGCTCCCGAGACTGTCTACGAAGACGCCGTGCTGGCGTTCATCCGCTACGCGCTCGATACGTCACGCGCCAACCCGTTTCTCGAATCCTTCGCGACGTTCGCAGCGCATTTCGCCCCGCTCGGCATCCGCAACAGCCTCATCCAACTGGTCCTGAAGTTGACTGTGCCGGGCGTGCCGGACATCTATCAGGGTGCCGAGCTGTGGGATTTCAGCCTGGTCGATCCGGATAATCGCCGGGCGGTCGATTTTACGCTGCGGCGCGATCTGCTCGACCGGCCCGCCTGCTTGGACGGTCCCGCATCGCTGCTCGAGCAATGGCACAACGGAAGGATCAAGCTGCGCGTCGTCTGCGACTTGCTGCGCCTGCGTCGAGCGCAGCCCGATCTGCTCGCCATCGGCTCTTATGCGGCGCTCAATGCGACCGGCCCCGCGGCCGACCGCATCTGCGCCTTCTCGCGTACCCTCGACGCGGTCTCGCTGGTTGTCGCCGCGGCGCTTTTCCCGGTCCGGACGAGCATCGAGGGCTGGAGCGACAGCGGCGTGCCGGAACCGTCCGGCATTGATCGATGGGTCGATCTGTTCGACGGGAGACGGATCGACGCGCGCGCCGGCGCCTTCGCGGCTGCCGAGCTTTTCGAGGTTCTGCCGATTGCGGTGCTGGTGCCTGAACGACTCTACGTCGGCCCGGCCGGTCGCTGACCGGGCTCCACGCGGGTCATCGCCGGGGCGCGTCGGGTGGCCCCCATCAAAACCATAGCGCCACGGGCGCGGTCGGGGCACAGTTAGCCGAGATCAATCGCCATCTCGGAGGGACAGCCCATGCCGCAATCCGCGATCCCGCCCGGCCGTCACGCGCCGATCCGCCTCGACTGGCTCGACCGGCGGCGCGAAGAGATCATCGAGCCCGATCTGCCGATCGTCGATCCGCACCATCACATGTGGGACCGTCCCGGCAACCGCTATCTGTTCCCGGACCTGCTCGAAGATGTCGGCAGCGGCCACAACATCGCCGCGACCTGTTTCGAGGAATGCCGCGAGATGTACCGCGCCGACGGCCCGCAGGAGCTGAAGTCACTGGGCGAAACCGAGTTCGTCAACGGTATCGCGGCGATGAGCGCCGCCGGCAAATACGGCAAGACGCGTTGCATCGCCGGGATCATCGGCAATGTCGATCTCAGAATCGGCAGCCGCGCCAAGGGTATTCTCGAGCAGCACGTCACGATCTCCGGCGGGCGCTTCAAGGGGATCCGCAACGGCGCCACCTGGCATGCCGACCCGAGCCTCGAAATCTATTGCTCGGGGGCGCCGCAGGGCCTTTATCGCGACCGGAATTTCCGCGAGGGGTTTGCCGGGCTCGCCTCGCTTGGCTTGAGCTTTGACGCATGGCTGTTCCAGACCCAGCTCGACGATGTGACCGATCTCGCTCGCGCCTTTCCGCAGGCGGTGATCGTCTTGAACCATGTGGGCGGCCCACTGGCGATCGGCCCCTATGCCGGCAAGCGCGAGGAGGCGTTTGCGGCGTGGCAGAAGTCGATCGGCGAGATCGCCGCTGCTTCGCCCAACACCTATGTCAAGCTGGGCGGGCTCGGCATGAAATTGTCGGGCTTCACCTTTTTTGAGAACGCCGAGCCGCCCTCCTCGCAGGATCTGGAGAAGGCATGGCGGCCCTATGTCGAGACCTGCATCGCCGCTTTTGGCGCGCAGCGCTCGATGTTCGAGAGCAACTTCCCGGTCGACAAGGGCATGTGCAGCTATCCCCTCATGTGGAACGCGTTCAAGCGCATCGCTGCCGGCTGCTCCGCATCCGAAAAGAGCGCGCTCTTCAGCGGCGCCGCAAAGAAGGCGTATCGTTTAGGAGATTAAGTGGAGCCGTGGATCAATAAGCAAAAGAACCGTCATCACCGGGCTCGTCCCGGTGATCCACGAGAAGCCGGGGTTTCAGAGCGCGGATGGCCGGAACACGTCCGGCCATGACGATTTGAGCAAGACCGAGGGTACGGGACCGATGAACCGCCTCCCCTATGACAGGGACGCCTTGGCCGCGCTGTGCCGGCGTCACGGCATTTGCCGCCTGTCGTTGTTCGGCTCGGTGCTGAAAGGCACCGACCAGCCCGACAGCGACATCGATCGGCTGGTCGAGTTCGAGGCGAAAAGCATCCCCGGCTTGCTCAGCCTGGCGGCGATCGAAACCGAGCTGTCAGGACTTATGGGCGAGTAGACTTACGCACACCGCAAGAAGTCAGTCATTATTTCCGTGGAGAGGTCATGCGCGAAGCCAAGGTCTAGCAGGCTGCTGAAAAAGGGCTTGCCGCTTTCGCGTACTCTGCTCCCTTGGGGTGGGGATGGGGGGAGCGATGCGCGGCGACGACGAGATTTGCGGCAGTCTTTTCAGCTACGTAGACCTGGAGGAGCGGGTTCGGGCGGGGCATCCGCTGCGGGTG
>JBOHME010000042.1:0-33140 GCA_050729795.1 Allostellaceae bacterium
TCGGTTGAGGGGTGGCCGAGTGGCTGAAGGCGGCGGTTTGCTAAACCGTTATAGGGTTAAACCCCTATCGTGAGTTCGAATCTCATCCCCTCCGCCACCTATCACGCGTTTTCAATGGGTTATGAGCCAGACCTGCCATCTTCCCATACGACAGCCCATATCTGAACACCGGCTTGCGGGGTATGCGGGCGGCGCAGCGCGGGAATGGACGGTTGTGCCGACGCGGCGCGCAGCATATATAGATCAGACCCGCTGGTGATCGGCGGCGTCCATCCCGCCCGCCCCCGGGGGCAGGCATCGCATCCCCACCGATAACCTAGGCGTGGAGCTGATGGGATCGGCCCTAGAGGCTATCCCATTATGCCGAGTGTGCCCGCATCCGCGATCGACGACCATGTCGACGCCTATGATGTCGCAACCGTCTGCCGCCGCGCCTCCATCGGTCGGACGAAGCTCTACGAGGAGATCGCGGCCGGGCGGCTCCGCGCGCTGAAGCTCGGCAGACGCACTCTCATCCTGCGGCGCGATTACGACCGGTGGCTCGCCGGGCTGCCAGCACTCCATGCCGGTGCCGGTATTCGTCCCGTCGCTGGCGCTCGGCGCCGTCGCGCGAACGGGTCCCCTGCCGCGGTCATGCCCAAGGGACCGCTCGAAGCCGGAGCTGCTGGCGGCGGGGGGACCGCCACCGAAACCGCGGGCACGCGTCATCGGAGCGCGGCACCATGACCGCCGGCGCCCGCTACGTCATCACCGAGGAAATCCGAGCTGCCGTAAGGGGACGTGAGACCGAAATCCTCGACGGTTTGGACATTCGCTGGCGCGCCGGCAAGCCGCATATCCGCTGTCCCTATCCGGGGCATGCGGATCACAACCCCTCCTGGCGATGGGACGCCAGCAACGCCCGCGCTCATTGTACCTGTCGGGACTCACACTCGATCCTCGACGTCGTGATGACGGTCGAGCAGATCGACTTTGACCCCGCCAAAGTCCGCGCAGCCGAATTGCTGAACCGCCCGGAGCTGATCAGGCACGGCACTAAATCCAAGGCGAGCGGGGGTGATAAGCCACCCCGAAAATCCGCCGGCACTGCGTCAGCGGCAGGCTGTCGGCTCGTTGACTATGCCGAGGCCAAACGGCTTCCTGTCGATTTCCTGACGGCGAACGGTCTGCGGGAAATCACCTTTGAGGGCGCGCCAGCGATCCGAATCCCATATTTCGCCCAGGACGGCACCGAGCCGGCGATCCGATTTCGCGTGGGGCTCGACGGCGATCGGTTCCGCTGGCGCAAGGGATCGCGGCTCCGACTTTATGGCCTGGACCGGCTCCCGGCGGTACGCGAAGCCGGGTACGTGGTGCTCGTCGAGGGCGAGAGCGACGCCCAAACCCTCTGGCTGCATGATTTTCCAGCGCTCGGCCTGCCCGGCGCCGGGAACTGGGACGAGGCCCGCGACGCGCCGCTATTGGCCGAGATCGCGACGATCTTTGTCGTCGTCGAGCCTGACCGCGGCGGCGATGCCGTAATGAGCTGGCTGCGCCGCTCCTCGATCGGGCAACGGACGAAGTTGGTGCGGCTCCAGGGGGCCAAAGATCCCAGCGCGCTTTATCTCGCCGACCCAGAGGGGTTCCGCATTGCGTTTCAGCGCGCGCTCGATGCAGCCGAGCCTTATCAAGCAATTGCCGAGCGCGAGGCCAAAGCCGCCAACGAGGCATCAATGTGCGCGGCCGGCGATCTGGTGTTCGAGCGTGATATCCTCGGCCGTTTCGCCGCCGAACTGCCCCGTGCCGGGCTCGTCGGCGAGGACCGGATCGCCAAAATCCTTTACCTGACGCTGACGAGCCGGCTGTTCGATCGGCCCGTAGCGGCGGCGATCAAGGGGCCGTCGAGCGGCGGGAAATCCTTCACCGTCGAGGTTACGTTGAGGTTCTTCTCGCCTTCGGCATATTGGGAACGGACGGCCTTGTCCGACCGCGCGCTCGCCTACAGCGAAGAGGACTTCCGGCATCGCCATCTCGTCATCTATGAAGCTGCGGGTGCGGCCAGCGACATGGCAGCTTACCTGCTCCGCTCGCTGCTGAGCGAAGGACGCATCGTCTACGAGGTGGTCGAGACGACCAGGGACGGTATCCGGCCGCGGCTGATCGAGAAGGAAGGACCGACCGGGCTGATCGTCACTACGACTGCGGCAAAACTGCATCCCGAGAACGAGACGCGGCTGTTGTCGCTGGCTGTGAAGGATACCCCGACCCAGACACAGGCGATCCTGCGTGCTCTCGCGCGCGACAATGGCGTGGCGACCGTCGTCGAGTTCGCCCGCTGGCAAGCCTTCCAGCGGTGCCTCGAGGTCGGCGAGCGCCGGGTCGTGGTGCCGTTCGCGCTGCAGCTTGCTGAGCTGGTGCCGCCGGTGGCGGTGCGCCTGCGACGTGATTTCCGGCTGCTACTGACCTTGATCGAGGCGCACGCACTGCTGCATCGCGAACAGCGGGAACGTGACGATCAGGGGCGCATCCTCGCGACATTAAATGACTACGCTGTCGTTCGAGAGTTGGTGGCTGACCTGTTCGCCGAAGGCGTCGACGCCACGGTGAGGCCCGAGACACGTGAAACGGTGGCCGCGATCGTCGCGCTCAAACGGACGCTCGACAAGGACGAGGTGTCGCTGGCCGAGACTGCCAAGCAGCTGAAACTCGATAGGAGCGTCGTCAGCCGTCGGGTCGCGGTGGCGATAGCGGCGGGCTACCTGCTCAACGCGGAAAAAGGGAAGGGCCGGCCGGCACGCATCAGTCTGGGCGATCCCCTGCCGGCCGATACCGAGATCCTGCCGCACCCCGACCGGGTGGCCGAGTGTTGCAGCCTTGCACCGTTGCGGGAGGGGATCGATGCCCCCTCCCCCCCTGTTGATGCCGACGCCGAACTCGCCGAGATCGAGATATGATGGCGGACGCACTCGATCTGCTCGCCGAGATCCAGCGGTCGGGCGGCAATGTGAAACTCGTTGCATGCGACAGGATCAAGCTGACCGCGCCCCCAGCGCTCATGCCCGCCCTGGCCGAGAAGGTGCGGGCAGCGAAGCCGATGCTGCTCGCAGCACTCGCAGAGCCCGGCCAAACACCCAATGCCCCGCAGGGCAGCGGGGGTGGGGGGCTTAACCCCCCGCGCAACGGTGCAACAGTGCAACACTTGGCGACCGCGCCCTCCGCGGATCGCGTTATTCCGATACCAGCAGCCGATTGGCATGCGCGCCATGCCGAGGCGCTAGAGCACTGGTGTGCGCTGTATCCGCCCGGCCAAGCCGCCCCGCTGGCCTGGGGCGAATTGCAAAACCGCTGGCATCGATTGTTCGGCGCACGGCTGCCGGAATGGCAGTGCGCGGGCTGCGGCGCGCCGATCGGCGCTGGTGAGCGGTTCGACACCGGCGACGGCAATCGGGTCCACTTCGACGATCGCCACGGGCTCGATTGTCTGATCTCCTATGGCGCACGCTGGCGTGGTGCGGCGACGCGGGCGCTCGCGGCGATGCGCTTGGAGCCGCCGGCGGATTAACGACAGGATGGAACAGGGCCGACATCAAGGCCAACGGCTTAGTCAATCCGATCGTGCTCGATGCCAAGGGCAAGACGATCCTCGACGGTCGCAATCGGCTTGCGGCCTGCCGCAACGTGGGGGTCCAGTCGCGGTTCGTCAAGTGCGATCCCAAGGCCGACCCGCTCGGCGGTGTGGTGGTTCCTGTTTTGGCCAATAAGGGTCGCCGTGTTAACGGGGTCAACTCCACCGCGGTAGTATGGGAGCGGGCTCAATTGGGGTAAAAACCGCCCCTGTGCTAGCTGGATTTTAACCCGGTAGGCTGCCACCTCCGATTGAGTAGCAAAAGGAGGTCTAAATGAACGCAGAAAAAGCTGATGCTCTAAAGGCTGAGGCAGATCGACTGCAGCAGCAGTTTAGGCTCATATTGCCGCGGCTCGCTGAAGCGCGTCGGCGCTATGTCGTAACAAAAACCGCTGCTGATCGAGCCCGGTTTGAAGCGATCCAGGATGAGACATCGGCGCTGAGTGCTAATCTCGACACAATTGTCGATGCCATGATCGCGGCTGCCGACTTGCCGCCCGAACTTCTTCGGATAATTGAGGGGCTAGGTTCCGAGATTGATCCCAAGCATCTCCCGCGACGGAATCTAACCGAGGATCAAATCGCGACCACTGGTGATCTCGATGCCGATCTACCAGAGGCTTTGGAGTTGGTTCAACGCCTTTTGCCGCCCGGTTGGGTGGAGGAGGAGCCAGCGGACCTCTGTCGTTTGGATCATCTTGCCAAACCGGAAAGCATCCTTTCTCTCACCAAGAGCCTGCGGCGGGAGAGTGAACTTCCTGCGGTACATCGATTCCGGCAAGCGATCAGAGTGAGCCTTGACTATCTGTCCAAGCATCTGACCTACGATCATTTTGCGGGTGCGACTGTTATCCCATCGCTCGTCCAACTAGGATCGAAGTTCGATTACCTCGCACAGGTCGGAGGAGACGTCGAAGGTCGTCTGCAACGCCTGTGGTCCGGCCGCAGCGAAAACGTCGACGCCAGCCTGGTGGAGCTTTTAACAGCCGCGAGATGTGCCGAACTCGGACGAGAGGTAGAATTCATATCCGAATCTGGGCAAAAGTCGCCTGATCTGCGCTGCCATGACCCCTTTCCTCTAGTGATTGAATGCAAGCGCCAGCGGGCACTTTCCGACTACGAGCTATCCGAGGAAGGGATCATGCGCGATCTCTTCTTGCGCCTGCGCAAGGAGGCACGACGGCGCGGCCTTTATGGTCGATTTAGCCTAAGACTGAGCGTTGAAGCTGCCACCATAGACTTGGAAGACGTGGTCGCCCGACTCATTAGCCAGAGGTTGGCGCCACATCCAGAGCGAGAGCTTACCTATCCGTGGGGGTGGTCAGCTTTCATTGAGCTTCCAAGCCGGCTGGAGCTTCAAAATACCACTCGATTGTACAGTCCTATGATGCTCGACCAGGTATTCGGATGGCGATCAGACCTACCGGAATGGGACGGCCTATGCTGCTGGATAGGAAACGCCCGGGCGGTGACCATGACAGATGTGCAGGAACCACTTGGTTTGATTTGGAACAACACGTCCGAAGCGGCAATGAGAAAGAGAACTTGGGCGCCGACCAACCTGTTCGGCGGCGCGATAAATCAAATACCTCCCGGTGAATTTGGCATTATATATGTTGCTTACTGTGAGGGCGCGCGGGAAGAAGTCGCAGATCTCCGGGTAAATGCGTTCATGGAACGAATTGCGATGTGGAAGCATGCGAGTGATACCCGCATCCCCATTATTTTTCTTTGTCGGCTTTATCCGCGACCGCTCGGTGATGGAAATCCCGATCTGATTGAAAGCAGTGTAAAGCTTAGCAGCGGGACAAACGAATCCGTGCTTTTCAAGTCATTCCCTGCAACAATTTTTACGCAGCCTGATCGACGCTACTCGGTATAGTGACCTATCCCATTAATTGCTTTAAATAAGCGTGAAATTTTGTCGAGGATGACCTCACTCGTCGCCGTCCATCTGAACCATGACTATACCTTTGCCAAGTCAGCGAGAAATACGTCGAAATGGCCGCGACCTGTTGCTGGACGACCCGGTTGGCGCCAGGCGGTTCGCGATGGGCACCGGGGATCTGCCCACGCCTCACCACGCACTGATGAAGCGGCTGGGTCGCGAGAAGATAGATACTCGCCCGTGCACTCGCTGGCTGTGGTCTTCCCGATGATGGACAGCGACGGGCTGTCCGCCCTTGCCGAGGGCATTATCGAGGGCATCATTGACGGGGGCAACCGACTCGCCGCCTGCAAGCTGGCTGAGTTGAACCTGGGTTCGAGCAGTTCGCCGGCCAGGCGGGCTCGAATTGATGACATCTGGCCACGCCCGCGAAATTATTCTCGATTTCGACTGACGTGCCGACATGTCGTCCGCACCGCAGTATCCGGATCCGAACCGACCGCTCGGCCGATGCAACCTAAACCTGAGAGGTTGCCTCGGCGGGTGTCAGCGCAGCCGCTTTCGGGTTGTACGTGTAACCGGTGATCGTTCCATCCCTCACTTTGTTGATGACCTGATCGACCACAAAAAGCGGGACCAGGAACCATTCGCGCGGGACGACGGGTTGCCCGAAGCGGTCCTTGATCTCGATATCGAGCCTGGCCGGCTCGAAAACTCGGTGGATCAGGTTCTCAAGTCTGGTTCGGTTGATGTTATACAGCTCATAAGTCGCGACAATCTCAACCTCGGCCATCAGAAACGTCGGATCGAGACAGGCATTCGCGATGCGTCGCGCGACATCACCGCCGGTCACGCCGATCTTGTGCAGGACATCGCGATGCGCCGCGACGACCGGATGATCAGATTTGCTCCGCAGGACATAGACGATGCCGCTCGCCTCATCCCCTTCCTCGCTCTGATCCGCGAAGAGCGGACCTGCCGAGGGCTCAATGATCCGCCGGCCGGCGGGGTCCTGTTGGAGGGCCTTTTGGAGAGATCGCATAAGCAAATTGCTCTCGGTCCCATTGTCGAAGATCACCCGAAGGCGTCCGTCGATGTTGCCGTGCTCGTTGGTGAAAGGCTCCTCCATCACCACGACATAGGCTTTCTGGCCGCCGAGAATATAGAACCGGCCCGCTGCAATCTCGGACTTGCGCTCGAAACGCCTGGTCTGGCGCAGGCCGGCGTTAAGTTCCTTCTGCACCTGCTCAAACAGTGGCTTGAACCTGTCGAAGTCTTCGCATTTCTGGCGATTGGCGATTTCTTCAGCCGCGCGCTTCTCGGCGGCAGAGCGAACATGACGGAGTTCCGTGATATCGACCGGCGCGGCGGCGTCCACCCCGAGCTGGGCTAGAAGTTCGTCATCGTCGATCTCCTCGACGGCGCTGACCGAGGCCGGCTTCTCCCCCGCAATAAGCCGTTGATGATCGAGGGGTTGAAGCAATGCCCGGCAGTCGGGCAACTCGCGGAGACGATCGAGACGCACAGCATACAGCCGCTCGAAGATGTCTCGATCCTCGCCGTGCTGCGGAGCGCGCCCGTGCTGTTCAACGAACCGCTGAATCTCCTCGAAGCCGGCAATTATCCGCTCCTCGCGCGCCGTCCGGCTCGATCTCTTCTCTGGCTCAAACTCGACGCCAAGCTCCTCCAGAAGCGCATCATCCTCATCGGTGAACTTAGACACGCGCGGCCTCCGCCCTTATGCGCGCCAGGAAGGCGACGCCCTCGGCCATGCGCTTTTCCCAGGGGTCGGGCGACGTGATCGAGGGCAACCGGCCGCGCTCCTGCTTGAACTTCAAAGCCCGCTTGGCAAATTCCCGCGCTTCCTCGATCGTGAGGTTGATGCGCTTACCGGCGATCACGGTCTCGACCTGCTTCAGGCTTTCCTCGTTCATCGTCTTGGCGAGAATGGCATAGGCTTCGCCGAAGGGGTTGATCCGGTCGATCAGGTCGATGTCCAACTCGCGCACATCCATCGCGAACCTGCGGACACCCTCGATGAACGCGGTGTTCTGGCTCTTCTCGCCGTCGCCCTCGGCTCCGCCCAAGGCCAGCTGCTTGGCCTGTTGCGTCAGATTGAGGGCGGCGACGGCATGCTGGCGCACCGCCTCCTGATCCTCCTCGTCCAACTCTGGGTATTTGTCCTTGATGATCTTGCCCATGCGGAGCTGGGTCAACTCCTCTGGCACCAGCTCTTTATCTAATAGGCCGCGCTCGATGGTCCTCCTGTCCTGAACGAAAGCGGCAATCACCTCGTTCAAATCTTCCTGGCAGATGCGTGCGGCTTCCTTGCTCTTGGGTTCGACCAACCCCTTGATCTCGATCTGGAACTTGCCGCTTTCCTCGTTGAAGCCGACATTGGATTTGTTCGGATCGTAGCCGCCTTCGCCATAGTCGAACCCCTCGACCGGACCGCTCGTTGAGTTCTTCGGTTTGAACTCGAAGCGCGGCGCCAGCACCTGCTCCATCAGCAGGCTCGCCGCGATGGCCTTGAGCGTATCGTTAACGGCCTCGGTGACCGCTTCCTCGGAGGCGTCCGGCTCGGCGATCAGGTTGGTGAAGCGTGCGCGGGTCTTGCCGGGCGCGTCGCGGGTCGCGCGGCCGATGATCTGAACGATCTCGGTCAGGCTCCCTCGATAGCCAACCGTCAGTGCGTGCTCGCACCAAATCCAATCGAAGCCTTCCTTTGCCATGCCGAGGGCGATGATGATGTCCACATGATCCCGGTTGTTCTTCTGTGCCGGGTCCTTCAGCGCGGCGACAACCCGGTCTCGCTTGGCGAGGTTGTCATCAACCAGGTCGGCGATCCGCAGCACGCGGTCTTCACCCGTCTTGACCAGTTGGAAGCCGGTCGCAGGGTCTACCCCTTGCCATTCGCCCAGTTCCTCGATGATGTGCTCCACTTCCTTGATCTTGTCCTTGGTGCTCTCGCGCGCATTGACGCTTGGTATGTGAACAATCGTTTTCTCGGCCGGGTCGAGCACCTTCAGAATGTCGTCGACATAGGACCCAGCGTAGAAGAAATAGCCGATATCGAGCTGCTTCAAATATTCGTAGCCGTTCAGCTGCTCGTAATAGGTGTAGGTGACGGTGTCGAACTTTGCCTCGTCCTGCGGTGCGAGAACCGCTTCGGCATCGCCCCGGAAATAGGAGCCGGTCATCGCGACGATGTGCGCGCGGTCGCGCGCGATGAATTGGCCGAGATGCAGGCCGAGCTTGTTGTCGGGGTTGGCCGAGACGTGATGGAACTCGTCCACCGCGATCAGCCGGTCATCGAATGCCTCGACCCCGAACCGGTCCGCCGCGAAACGGAAGGTCGCATGCGTGCAGACCAGCACCTTGTCGTCGCTGTCGAGAAAGGCCCGGACCGCATTGACCTTGCCGCCGTTGTCCGGACCGGGCGCGTCGCACAGGTTCCACCTTGGCGTGACGGTCCAGTCGGCCCAGAAGCCGAATTGGCGCAAAGGCTCGTTATGGAAGCTGGCGCCGATCGCCTTTTCCGGGACGACGATGATCGCTTGCCGCAGCCCCTGATTGTGCAGTTTGTCGAGCGCGATGAACATCAGCGCCCGGCTCTTGCCCGAGGCCGGCGGCGACTTGATCAGCAGGTACTGATCGCCGCGATGTTCATAGGCGCGCTCCTGCATCGGCCGCATGCCGAGCGCATTGGCCCTGGTGGAGGCTCCCGTGCGGGCATAGGTGACCGAGACGGAGGAGGGCACCGCTAGCCGTTGCCGCCGGGCGGCTGTGCCCTCCGGCAAGACGAGCCTGGCCTTCCCGAAGAAGTCCTCATCGGCCTCGGGAATGTCCGAGGTATCGATGTCACGGTCGGGGATCGCCGCGATCTCAGCCAACCGCTCTTTTGAGATGGGCATCGAAAAGTTTCCGTTCATTCTGGGTCGCTTTGCGCGCGCTGATGATCCGTATCGTGTCGTCCCGGTCGGTGTGGATGACGCAGGCTACCACAGCACCGCCGATCAGGCCGTAGCTGCGCTCCCTGACTTCGCGCGGGTCGCTGTCGTCTTCAAGGGACAGCACCGGGCCGTCGAAGATCGTCGCGGCCTCCTCGAAGCTGATGCCGTGCTTCCGCCAATTGGCGCGGTTCTTGTCCTCGTCCCATTCGAACCGGCTCATGCCGCCGTCTTCCGGCCCGTGCTCTTGCGAGGCTTCTCCTTGTCGCGGATCATCTTCGTGTAAAGCTCGAACAGCTTTTCTAGCCGCTCGGTGTCGTTGCGAAAGCGGCGGCCGATATAGATGCGCTCCAGCACCTCGTCGTTGCGCTCATGCGCCTCGCGCAGATCGGCGGGCATCTCGTCCGGTTCGTAAAGGTCGGCGATCGTCGCCGGGAAATGTGTCTCGCGCACCAGCAGAATATCCTCGGCGCAGCGGGTCAGGTCGGTCTTGTTCTTCTCGGTCAGCGTCGGCACCGGGAAGGTATTCCAGCCAAAGGTGTTGGAATACCGGAGATCAGTTTTCAGCTTGCCGCAGACCGTGGCGATCCACACGAGATGAATTCGAGACGCCCCAACACTCAAATTCCAAATTGGCGCGTCGTACAAGGCGAATGCTTGATCGGAGAGTATCGCATCGTTATCCAAAATCCCAACCGGAAGATACTCCCGCCTTTCAGATGATATGCGAGGAAACACGATCGAGTGACATTTCGCCACGCCCTGAATTTGAATAAATCTATGCGGCCATTTAGATGCAGGACGAGTGGTTGGGGCTTTTGCATTATGGCGCATTTCTGCTACCCGCAGTAGGCGCTCGCCGATCGCTCCAATTGTACTAGCTAATGCGGCATTCGGATCATCGATCCAAAGGCAATACCTCTCCTTTCCTTGGATATAGTCGGCCGCACCGAAATAGCGCTTCACAAAACTCGCCGCTTCCGGCGCGCTCTTTACCAACTGTTCTTTTTCCTGTCTAGCAAGGCAAAGGTGTCCACCGTCTGAGGGTTGATTGCCTTTGACCATCTCAGCTTGTTCGCCGAGCGGATAGCGAAGCGGAGCAACCACAACCTCTGCACCAGCTACGAGATATGGATTGATATACTCGACGGCTCGCGCCGTTACGGCCCCGGTCTCGTCAGACGAAAATAGCCGCCGCTGGGCGCGAGAGCTACCTTTCGACTCCAACAACCACCACAGTCACACCAGCATTGTAACTGGCTAGATTACTCCACCTGAAGGAGGTGTGGGCGAACGAAATACTTTGACCTTTTGACAAAATTAGAGGCCACAGCAATGGAACTTGTTGACCTTGGCAAATTGAGTTCGTACTTACGAATGCGAATTTCCCGGTAGTGTTCTCTATTTGCGCCGACGCTTTTTTGAACCAACCAACAACATAATCAAAATTCTTCCAGCTCGTGGTGCTAGAGGTGAATAGCGCCTCTAGATCGGCTTTTTGCTCTGTCGTCTGATAACTACTGCCCTTATATGGCGGGTTCCCGCAGATATAGGTTTCGCCACCTTCGTTCTCGAAATCGATCTGCGTCTGGTCGAGCGCGGTGTGAAACAGGTCGTCGGCGTGGTGCTTGACACCGGTTCCGGTCGGCGGGCAGATGCTGAGCCAATCGAGCCGCAACGCGTTGCCGCAGGTAATCCAGTTCTCGGCGTCGAGCGGCAGGAACTCGGCCAGCGCCTCCTTCTGTCCGCGATACAGCACATCGCATTGGAATTCGGCGACGATCAGCGCGAGGCGCGCGATCTCGGCCGGGAAGTCGCGTAGCTCGATGCCGCGGAAATTGGTCAAGGGGATGTCCGATTTGCGCCCGGTCTCCCGCCGTCGCTTGTTGATCTCGGCCTCGATTTCCCGCATTTCCTTGTAGGCGATCACCAGGAAATTGCCGGAGCCGCAGGCCGGATCGAACACCCGGATACGCGCCAGGCGCCGGCGCAGGTTCAGCAGCATGCGCGGGTTGTCGCCGGCCTCCTCCAGCCGCGCCCGCAGCTCGTCGAGGAACAGCGGATTCATCACCTTCAGGATGTTCGGCACGCTTGTGTAGTGCAGGCCGAGCGCCCCACGCTCCTCGTCCTCGGCGACGGCCTGGATCATCGAGCCGAAAATGTCCGGGTTGATCTTGGTCCAGTCGAGATTGCCGATATGCAGCAGGTAAGAGCGCGCAATCCGGCTGAAACACGGCACGTCGAGGCTGCCCGAAAAGAGGCCGCCATTGACATACGGGAACACATCGGCCCAAGGCCGCAGCCCGGCCGCGGCGCGCTCCCTCGTCGCCGTGTTCATCGCCCGGAAGATTTCGCCGATCACGAAATCGGCGTTCGACCCATCGCTCATCTGCGTGATGGTCGCGGTGAATAGGCCGGAGCCGTTGAAGATGTCGGTGTCCTCGGCGAAAAAGCAGAAGATCAGCCGCGCCATGAAATGGTTCATGTCGTGGCGGCGCGCTGCCGTGCCCCACGCCGGATTGTCCTTCAGCAGCTCGATATAAAGTCGGTTCAGCCGACTGGTGGCGCGGATGTCGAAGGCGTTCTCGCTGATCTGCTTGACGGTGGTGATGCCGGCGAGCGACAGGAAGAAGCCGAAATGGTTCGGGAAATCAGCGTAGGCGCAGGCGACCGTATCGCCGCTTGCTAGGTCCTCGGCTTCGAGCCATTCGCCGTCTGTCGCCAGGACAAACTTGGCCTTTGCCCTGCCCGTCGCCGGGCTGGCATTCAGCGCGGCCAAGGTCTGCGTGACCTCGCCGGGGACGGCGACCGCGATATGGATGTTGTTGGTCTGCAGGACGCCGCCCCGGTCGGACCGGTTTGATGCGCCTCTGCGAAGCTTCTTGATTGTCGTCGCCTTGTTTCCGAATGCTTCGAGAAAGGCGAATGGAAATTCGCCGGCATCGAACGGCCGCTCGGCGAGCGCCGATATAGCCTCCTCAATCTCGACGGCGTTCATACGTGCCTCAGACAGCGGCCGAGGGCTGTCAACACGCTCACGCCAGCACGCTGAAAGGCCAACTCCGCGGCGAGGCTGCAAGTCTCCGGCTCGCCGCGATCTGCGAAAATCGGATATCTGCACCCTCGGCCTCGGCGCCGACGACATGAGCCGCGGCGGCCCGACGTGGGCAGATGCGCCCCCATGCGCGGGACGGCAACCTTCTTGGTGAGATGCCACAGCGCCATGAACGCATGCGTCTTGCCGCCACCGAAGCCGGTCAATAGATAGGCGAACCGACCCGCCTCGGCCGGATACGAGCGCGGAGCGAAAACCCGCTGACACAGGCTGCAGAGGGCATCCGTCGGGAAGGTGTTGTGAGAGAACAGGCCGGGCTCGCGGTAAACCGACGGCCCGTCGTCCCGGATCAGTCGACGGAAATTTGCCGCGAACAGCGCATCGTTCAATTCGCCTTCGAGCACCTCGCTTCGCGGCGTGCATCCGGTCTTAAGCACCATGGCGAACCGCCCCCCTTTAGAAATTGGCCGTACCTTATCCCCCACCGGTTGACGAGTCGTATCGGCGATTTTCGCCGAGAGGTCGAGGGTACATTGGCTCGGAAGGTGCGGCGAGATGCTGTACGCGAGCGGCAGCATTAAACAATGGATCGGGGGACAGCTCCTCGGTATCGGATTCCTTCCCGCTTGGTAGTAACATTGCCCTATGACGGACACGTTGAGGACAGCGAACGGTGAGCGGCGCGGGCGCATGCCGGCAAGTCTTGCGCCCTATGCATTCAAACCCGGAGTATCGGGTTGCCCGGGCGGCAAGGGCGGCGCTTTTTTCGAGGCGCAAAAGATCTGCCGCGATGCGTCGCCGCAAGCGGCCCGTGTAATGATCGAGCTGCTCGGCTCGCCCGACGACCGGGTGAGGTTGATGGCGGCGCGCGAGATCAGCGAGCGGGCGTGGGGTCGGCCAAAAGATTATGACCCGACACGGGAGCCAACAGAGCGCACGGCCTTTGATCCGCGACAATACTCAGCACAAGAGCTGGTGCTGATCGAGCAAGCCTTGCTACTGATGCTGCGGCCCAAGAGGGCGGCGCCGAGCGAGCCGGAAATCATCGTGTCGATCGGCACGAGTGATGACGCTTAATGATTTCGCAACACATGTGTGCAACAGACTGCCGCCGCTCGCGATCGGGAAAATTGGCCGCGGCGCAACAACGCCGACAAGGCGCGTGACGCAGCCAGCATTCGCTGATGGTGGCGAAAGTGCCTTTTCGATCACCTGCCGCCGCAGGCCGAACCTGTTGGGGCTCTACACTGAACCTGGCGACACGGTAATCGATCCGTTTGCGAGCGGCGGCACCACGATCATGACAGCCAAGGTGCGATAGGCCGGCGCGTCTATGATAGCGGGTTGCAGCGCTGCCGGCCTTGCCGAAACCTCGCGTCTGGTCGGGCGCGACGAAGCCACGATCCGTCGCACGATGACTTCGGCCTGGCTCGATGTTACGCTCGGGCCTCGCGGCCGGCGGCGGTCGCCTAGCCGGTGTGATTCCCGGCCGTGCCGCAGCTCAGCGCCGTGCAACCTCGCGCGCAACGTCTGCCAAGTTACGATATGTGGAGCGCCCCGCGTAGCGTCCATCCAGACGACCGCGGGGATCGGGTTGGTGCGCTGTTGAAGGCGGTCCGCAGCAAGTTGGAAACCACCAACGCCCCGACCCCAACCGCAGCCGCCGATGAAACCCGGCAAGCCGAGTGTTGACGGTTCGAGATCGCCGCCTGGAGGATGCCTATGAGCCAGAGAGACCGCTCAGAACACGACAACGACGATACCAGTCAGTCGGCCGATACCGGCCCGGCTCCGGTCGACCAATCCCCCCGCGCCCACCGGGTGGCAGTCGAGGTCGAGCACGATGATGATGCAGACCAAGATGTGGTCGAGTCGATGCGCCGTCAGCTCGCCCAGTTGGAGGGGCGCGACCAGGAGTACCGGCAGGCACTGGCGCCCGAGCGTGGCAAACGTGAGGGCGATCGTCGCGCCCTGTCGCCCTTGACAAACCTGGCTACGATAATGACGGCGCTGCACGACAGCGAGATCAACGGCCAGGTTTCATGGTTTTTCGACAGGGGTTGGTCGGTGAAGCTCGGCGACTCGATGAATGGATACGAGACCGAGGCGGTCGTTGCGAGCACCGAAGAAGCAGCCGAATGGCTGCGCGAGGCCGCAGTGCAGCTCTACCCCGAGAGCGAATTCGCCAAACTCTACGGCCGCGGGTTCGGGCCGCAATAGGGCAGGATTGGCCATACCCACTCTGACCACGTCCTGGAACCGCGGATAACTATTCGCCGAAGGCGGCAAAGGTGCTTTTCGGCCACCCGCCGCCGCAGGTGATGGAAAACCTGTTGCCTCTTACCGAGCCCGGCCGATCGCCACGACGCGGTTGTAGTCGCCCGGCGGGGTGCTGCAATACCGCCCCCATGCTTCGGCAAGTTGCCGGCGCTTGGCGAAGAGATCGCCGCGCCGGTAGGCGGCTTCGACCTTGTCGCCGACCGTATGCGCCAGCGCCATTTCGCGCACTTCGGCGGGGAACGCGGTGCGCTCGGCCACCCAATCCGAGAACGTCGACCGGAGCCCGTGGACGGTCGCGTCGTCCCGGCCCATGCGCCGCAGCAGCATCAGCATGGACATGTTGCTGAGCGGCCGGCCGGGACGGCCGCCTGGGAAGACATAGTTGCTCATCCGGATCGCGGCCACATCGCGCAGGATCGCCATCGCCGGCTCGCTAAGCGGCACACGGTGTTCCCGATCAGCTTTCTTCATGCGCTCGGGCGGGATCGTCCACAGGCGGGCCTCCAGGTCGATTTCCGACCATCGCGCGCCGATCGCTTCGCCGGTGCGCGCCACGGTCAGGATCGCAAACTCGAGCGCCCGGGCGGCGACACCCTCTTGCTGCCGCAGCTCGGCCATGAACGCCGGCAGCTCGGCAAAGGGCAGTGCAGCATGATGTTTCACACGGCGAACCTTCGACCGGGGCGGCAGCAGGTTTTCGAGATGCCCTTTCCAGCGCGCCGGGTTTTCGCCCTGCCGATAACCGCGCGCCGTCGCCCAATCGAGCACGGCTTCGATCCGCCCCCGCACCCGGCTTGCGGTTTCCGGCTTTGTCTGCCAGATCGGCTCGATTGCCTTCATGACGAGCCCGACATCGACCGCCTGCACCGGTAGCTCGCCCATGACCGGGTAGACGTAGGTCCCGAGCGTCGCCGGCCATTGTGCCGCATGCTTCGGGTTGCGCCAGCCGGCCGAATGCGCCCGAATATAGGCTTCGGCAGCCTGTCGAAATGTCATCACCTTGGCGGTGTCGATCTTTGCCACCAGACGCTTCGCCCGGCGCTCCTCGATCGGGTCTACACCATCATAGACGAGCCGCCGACACTCCGTTGCCTTGTCCCGCGCGGCGGCCAAGCCGAAGGTCGAGAGCGGCCCCAGCCCCATGTCGCGCAGGCGCCCGTCGCGCTTCCATCGGAAGATCCATGATTTCGCGCCGCCGGGGCTGACATGCAGATATAAGCCGCCGCCATCGGCCAGGAGCCCCGGTTTCTTTGCTGTCTCGGCCGCCCGAGCCGTTAGTCTTTTGAACACCCGCGCCATGTGTCCGCCTAACTGGCCGTCCGCTATCCAGGCAATTCAAGATGTTGCCTTGCGCTGCCGTGGTTTTTTAGCGGCTGCTTCCGCCTCGCCCGGCTTCCCAACAACTTTCCCATACCATAGACGCGGCTTCCGGTGAACACAAGCGGAAAATAGCGAACAGTTTAGTTCGCCCCATCTCAGGCAGTCGCCGGCATTTTGGACAGAAGCGGACAGAGACGAACAGTATAGATGCGGACATCCCCTCCGCCACTTTCTGCGCCGCCTGAATTGCCGCCATCGCCAAATTGCCGCCATCGCCAAATTGCCGCCATCGCCAATCGGCCGCTGATGCCTAGAACCGCGCTGGGAGGTGGCTGATCGGAACCGAACCGCACCTCCGGCAGGGCCGTGGCGATCGACGCAAGGGCGTGCGATCTGGTAGGCTCGCCCCGGTTTTTGGCCTAGTGATGCGATGGCAACGGATGGCCCCATCCGTTGGCGGAACCGCACCACCAACGTCTTGATCTTGTCGTCCGATTCACGACACGCTGGGGAACCATGCGTGTCGATCGGACCACTGGGAGACAATCGATGAACGATGCGATGACGCTGTCGGAGCGCGCCGATGCGCTCGAAGAAAAAATGAGCCGCGAGCTCGACCACATCGTCATCAAGTCGCGACTCTACAGCATGGCCGAGGGCGATATGGGCCCGGCGCCAAACGCCGCGGCGCTGATGGCCGAGAACCCACAAGCGCGGGTGCTGATGGGCGACGATCCGCGGCTGCCGCCGATGCCGCCGGAGCCGACCTTGATCGATTTCTTCAAATACCGCTTTGGGCCCGCCGCGCACCTGTTGCAGAGCGCCAAGCACGCGGTCAATGCCGGGCTGCCGGAAAGCATGGTGCTCGCCTGCCTGCTGCACGACATTTCGACGATCGGCTTTATCCGCGGTGATCACGGCTATTGGGGCGCCCAGCTGGTCGAGCCGTATGTCGCCGAGGAGGTGACCTGGGCGATCCGCGCCCACCAGGTATTGCGGTTTTATCCGGACGAGTCGGTCGGCTACGACTATCCGCAATCCTACATCAAGACGTTCGGCGCCGATTACCGTCCCGATCCTTATATCGAGGCGGACTATCAGCGGATGCGCAAACACAAATGGTACATGTCGGGCCGCATGATCACGGTTCACGATATTTATTCCTTCGACCCGAACGCGGTCGTCGCGCTCGACGAGTTCACCGACGTGATCGGGCGCAACTTCCGGCAACCGAAGGAAGGGCTCGGCTTTGACAACAGCCCGGTCGCGCATATGTGGCGGGCGATGATCCGGCCGGCGAAATATCTGTAACCGGAGCGATCGGGCGACCGGTCGGGCCGTTGCGGAAAACCCGGTGGGCGGCGCGCTTTGCGGGGCTGGTGAGCGGCGTCGTTTTGGCCGCTGCGGGCGCACCGGCGGATGCTGCCACGCCACCACCGGCCTCGACACCGCTGGCCTCGACACCGCTGGCGCTATGTCAGTCGTGCCATGGGCACGACGGCCGCCCGTCCGATCGCACGATCCCACTCATCCGCGGCCAGCAGCCCGCCTATCTGCGCAAAGAGCTCGACGACTACCGCAGCGGCGCACGGGACAGCGAAATCATGTCGTCGATCGCCGCGAGCCTGAGCAGCGCGCAGATGGCCCAGATCGTCCATGATCTTGGCGCCGCCCGATGGCCCGCGCCCGCCCCGGCCCTCGCTCCGGCGCCGGCCGCACCGGCCGAGATCGCGATGTGCCGGACCTGCCATCACGCCGATCTCGCCGGCGGCGCCAGTGCTGCGGGTGTCGCCCCGCGGCTTGCCGGCCAGTACCCGGATTATCTGGTCGCGACGATGAACGCCTATGCCGATGGCGAACGGGCCGACGATGCGCAGATGGCGGCGCTGATGCGGAGCCTGTCGGTGGCACAGCGGCAGAGCATCGCCCTATACCTTGCGAGGCTGCCGTGACGGCGGTTTCTTAGCCCATCGCCGGCCGTCCTTGATCAAAAGGGGGGAGCTCGAGGGTGAAGATCGAGAGATCTGGTGCAGTGTCATCACGAATCCGACATCTCCCCGTGGCCGCCTTGTCGGTGCTGGCGCTCTGCTGCATGACGACGCCAGGCCCGGCGCAGACGGTGCGCACCGGCGCCAGCGCCTATGGCGATTGGCAGAGCGACGCACCCGGAATCATGCGCCGGATCACACCCGCCGATCTGCCGGCGCCGCTCGCCACGCCACCCACCGCCGCCCGGTCGCAGATCGTGGCAAGACCCGCCGGCGCCAAGCTGCGGACCATGCCCGGGTTTGCCGTCGCCCCCTACGTTACCGGTGTAACCGGGGCGCGGGTGCTGCGCGTTGCGCCCGATGGCGACATTTTCCTGGCGCAGAGCCGGCCCGACGGAAAGATCGTGACGATCCGTCCCGGCGCCGACATGAAAAACCCCAAGCTCACCACCTTCGCCGTCGGGCTGCGCCTGCCCTATGGCATCGCATTCTACCCGCCGGGTCCTTCGCCAAAGTGGGTCTATGTCGGCGAGTGGGGCAAGGTCATCCGCTTTCCCTATCACGATGGCGATTTGACCGCTTCCGGCGCGCCGCAGACGGTCGTCTCGGATCTCGCCACCGGCGGCAATCACTGGACTCGCGACATCGCCTTTTCGCCGGACGGCCAGACCATGTATGTCGCGGTTGGCTCGGCCAGCAACGTCGCCGAGGATATGGGGAAGCGGCCCGCCGATTTTGCCGCGTTCGAGAAGAGCCATTCCTTTGGCTCGGCCTGGGGCCGCGAGGACTGGCGCGCCAATGTCTTGACCTACACCCCCGACGGCAAGGACAAGCGGGTGTTCGCCTCCGGCATCCGCAACTGCTCGGGGCTGGCGATGCAGCCCGGCACCGGCCAAGTCTACTGCGCCACCAATGAGCGCGACCTGCTTGGTAACAACCTGCCGCCAGATTACGTCACCAACGTCAAAGAGGGCGCATTCTACGGCTGGCCCTGGTTTTATATCGGCGACCACCCTGACATCCGCCCGGGCGGCGGACCGCGGCCGGATTTGGCCAACCGGATCACGATCCCGGACGTGCTGATCCAGCCGCATTCGGCGCCGCTCGGTCTCGCCTTCAACCCCGGCGGGCAGTTCCCGCCGGATTGGAAGGGTGACGCGTTCGTCGCGCTGCACGGCTCGTGGAACCGGGCGTTGCGCACCGGGTACAAGATCATCCGGCTGCCGTTCAAGGATGGCCGGCCGACCGGCGAATACCAGGATTTTGTGGTCGGTTTTGTCGCCAACAGTCAGGATGTCTGGGGTCGCCCGGTCGATGTGGCTTTTGCCAAGGACGGATCGATGCTGTTCAGCGATGACGGCAACGGCGTGGTCTACCGCGTCGTCTATAAGCCGGAGTGATCCGGTCCGGTGCGACAGAGCGGGGCGTCGCTCAACCGCCGGTGCGAACCGGGGTATCGCCGCCGGGCGGCCTGTCCGCATCCCGGCCGCTCATTTCAGTGGACGAGGTCGCTCGGCATCTGACGCATCACCGCGATCGTGCGCGAGATTCTGAACCAGGTCAGCAGCTCGTCACTGCTGCCTTGCCACATCATGCGCTCGCAATGTGCGACGGCGAGATCGGCATCGCTGCCATACGTGTGCAACATCAGATGGGCGGCGCGATAGACATCGGCAGTCGACAGCATCGACTTTTCCCCTTCGACATGGTAAACAGAGTAGCGATCTTCGCTCGGGTGACCGCTGTGACAGATTAACTGCGTTTCCTTCCTGATTTGAGCCAACATTACTCCGGGTGGCTCGGGTGTTTCTTTATGGTCGCGAGCTTACCGAGAATTTTCTCTGATACCAAATAAATTCGTGGTAAAGACGGCCGACTGCCGCAGGCGAATGTCGCCGTAACCGGACGACGCCGCGTCGCGCCACCAAAAGTGTGTGGGCTCAGCCTCTCCACATCCGCACGAGCAGGTCGCGCCCAAGCACATGGTGGCGGATCGCCATGGCCGCGTGCCCGGCGGCAAGCAGGATGAGCGTGCTCGCACATACCCGATGCAAGGCGAAGACGACTACGAACCATTGCTGGTTCGGACCGGTGAGGGCAGGCAGCGGGATCACGCCAAAGAAAAGAGTAGGAATGCGCAGCGGTGCGAGCGAGGCGGTGAAGTAGCCGAGCACCGGAGTCGCGACCAGGAGTACATAGAGTGCCGCGTGCCCGCGGGCTGCGGCGCGAACCTGCCAGGACGGTAGCGAGGCATCGTCCTCGGGTCGCCGCCGGCGGGCACGTAAGACGAGCCGGGCGAGCGTCGCCAGGAAGGCAAGGATGCCGAGCGTCTTGTGGACCTGGAAGAGGATGAATTTCACCAGCAGTTCGGTGAGTGGGACGCCCACCATCACCCAGGAGATAGCAAAGGCCGCAAACACCAACCCGGCGCCCCACCAGTGCAAAACCCGCTGTGCTCGGCTCCAACTTCCCCACTTCGGGGACTCAGTTCGCATGGTTGGGAGGGTCGAGGGTCAACCGGACGGCGATCGTAAGATGCACGATGTCGCCGACGAAATCCCGGTTGGCTACCATGCCGTAGGCGAAACGCTGAACTTCGCCGGTGATGCTGAAATCGGCAATGTGGGCGCCGCCGGGCAGGGTCCGCTCGTCGACAAGCGTGGCATCGAGGGACTGCGGGTGTGCCGACCCGCGGATGGTGAGAACTCCGTTGATGACAAAATGCCCGTTTGCCACCTCGGAGACCGATCGGCTGACGAAATGGATCGCCGGGTACCGCGCGACATCGAAATAATCGGGAGAGCGCAGCATCGCAACCGCTTCCGACCATGCCATCGAGGCGGATCCAGCCTCGATCGTCACGTCGATCCGGGTTTCGGTCGGATGGTCCTGGTCGATTGCGAGCCGCCCGGTGAAGCGCGTGAAACGGCCATCGACGGTGAAGATGCCGAGCTGCCTGACGGAAAATCCAATCGATCCGTGACGCTGGTCGATCTGGTACTCGCGCACGTTGGCGTGTGCCGAGATCGCGCTGCTCACCAGCCCCAGCAAGGGCAGGAGCAAGAGGCCGGCGCGCCACCGCCATCCCACCAGCCCACAGCTGCGTGGAAGGCGGATGCTACGACAGGAACTCACCAGGATCCCGGCTCCCTGGGCATGTTGTCGTCGCTCTCGTGGCCGATTGGGAGCGAAGAAGTACCATTCCCCGCCGAAATACTCGATGCTCGGCCGCGCCGGCATCTCTCACAAAGTCGTGAGGCCTGCGAAGGAACCGCGCAGGGCTCCCTTTACTCGGGCTCCCAGCCGATCATGCGCCGGAGAAAGTTGTAGCCGAGTGCCGTAAACGATGCGCGCTCGAGATTGTCCTTGCCATAGCCGTGACCGCCGGCGACCGGCTCGTAGAAATGGGCTTCGTAGCCCATCACCTGCAATTTCGCCGCCATCTTGCGGGCATGGCCGGGATGGACGCGATCGTCACGCCGGCTGGTGGCGATCAGGATCGGCGGGTAGGGTCGCCCAGGCACCGCGGCGTGATAAGCGGAAATCTTCTTCAGAAAAGCCCAATCGTCGGGATTGTCGGGGTCGCCATATTCCGCGATCCAGCTGGCACCGGCGTGCAATCTCGCGTAGCGGCGCATGTCGATCAGCGGAATCGTGCAGAACAGCGCGCCGAACCGCTCCGGGTAGCGGGTCAGCATATTGGTGATCAGGATGCCGCCATTCGATCCACCCTCGGCGGCGATGCGACCAGGGCGGGTCACTCCGCGCCGCACCAGATCGGCGGCGACCGCGGCGAAATCATCGTGCGATAGACGCTTTTTTTCGCGGCGCCCGGAATCGTGCCACGGAGTGCCGAACTCGCCGCCGCCGCGGATATTTGCGACGACGCTGGTGCCGCCTCGTTCCAGCCAGAGCTTGCCGATTGCGGCATTGTAATAGGGCAGCTGCGAGACGCCGAACCCGCCATAGCCGGACAGATGGACCGGCGCCTCGCCGGTTTCGCCCTGCGGTCCCACCTGGGTATAGGGGATGCGAGTGCCGTCGACCGAGATCGCCTCGTGGCGGGTCACGACGAGCCCCGATGGATCGAAGGCCGGAGGTGCCCGCTTCAATAGCTCGGGTGCAGCACCGGGGCGAACCAGAAACAGCGAGGCCGGGGTCAGCGGGTCCTGCGCGCTGGCGAGCAGGTCGCCATTCGTCTCCTCTTCACGGACATCGAGCGCCCAGACATGAGCGACACCGATATCGGGAAGGCCAGTGATGCGCTCGCGCGACCAGCCGGTGTCGGACGGGGCCAGCGCCTCGAATACCGGCTTCAGATCATCGAGGATCGACAGCACGAGGCGGTTGCCGCACCAGAAAAATCCGTGCAACGCGCGCCGCTCGCCCGGTTCGAACAATTTGCTGAAGCGGCGATCGCCGGCGAGAAAAGCCGGAAAGGAAATCCCCAAAAGGGTGTCGGGCGGGTGGGTCTCGCCACCGATGGTCCATGCCGTCCGGCGCTTGACCGCAAGCTGGCCGCGATGCCAACGAAACCACGCATCGGTCGGCAGATCGATCCGGCTTTTTGGTCCGCTGCGGTCACCAATCCATACGTTCGCGTCGAAAAAACCGAGGCGTTCGGCGAACCAGGTGCGCACACCATCGGCCTCGCGATCGCGCTCGGCCCAGACCGACATATGCCCGGCAGCGGTCGAAAAGATGACCGGTGCCGCGAGCGGGTCGGTGCCACGCCGCCACAGCCGCACGGTGCGGGCATAGCCGGAATTGGTGGCCATGCCGTCCCCCAGCGCCGAGGACAGCAGCAGGGTGTCACGGTCGAGCCAGGCCGCGCCGCCCTTGGCCTCCGGCAGGGAAAAGCCGCCGGGCACGAAATCGCAAGTCGTCAGGTCGAATTCGCGCAGCACCCGCGCGTCCGCACCACCGCGCGACAGCATCAGCAAGGCGCGGTCATGGCTCTTCGGCAGCGTCTCCGCCCCGCTCCAGACCCAGTCTTCGCCCTCCCGCGCCGCCAGTGTGTCGAGCTCGAGCAGCACCTCCCATTGCGGCGCGTCGCTGCGGAAGCTGTCGAGCGTCGTCGCCCGCCACAACCCGCGCGGATGGACCGCATCCTTCCAGAAATTGAACACCCGCTCGCCGCGCCGGGCGATCAGCGGCAGATTGTCGGGCCGATCGAAGATCGCGGCGAGCCGGTGACGATCGGCGGCAAAGCGGGCATCGCCGTACTGCGCCAGTGTCGCCCGGTTCTGGCGCTCGACCCAGGCGAGAGCCGCGGCACCATCGATCTCTTCGAGCCACAGATAAGGGTCGTCGTCGGGGGCGTGGACGGTCGGGCGTGCGTCGATCATGGGCGAGGATCATAGACGATCGGCCCGCTCGATCATCGCCTTTTGCCGCGCGCCCATCCATGCAAGGCTGCGACCGGGTCGTATCGGTCGGTGAAAGGCGGGCGCGGGCCATGAAAATTCTGGAAATCAAGACCTACCGGCTCGAGGTGGCGCTCGCCGAGCCATTCGCCTATTCGCAGGCTTGGTACGAGCGCCGCGGCGCAATGCTGGTCGAGATCGTCGGCGAGGATGGGCTGAGCGGTTGGGGCGAAGCCTTCGGCCCGCCGCGGCTGACCGCGCCGATCGTCGATTTTTACGCGCCGCTGTTGCTCGGCCAAGACGCGTTCGCGACCGAGCTGCATTGGCAGAACCTCTACAACCGGCTGCGCGATCACGGCCAGAAAGGCCTGGCGATCGAGGCGCTGAGCGCCGTCGATATCGCACTCCTCGATCTGAAGGGCCGCGCACTCGGCCTGCCGGTGCATCGACTCTTCGGCGGACCGCTGCGCCGCCGGGTCGAGGCCTATGCGACCGGGTTCTACCGCAAGGGAACTGGCGACCCGGTGCCGTATCTCATCGACGAAGCGCGGCAGCGCGTCGCCGCGGGCTTTTCGGCGATCAAGCTAAAGCTCGGCTTTGGCATCGACGAGGATATCCGGGTCTGCCGGGCGGTGCGCCGCGAAATCGGCGATGGCATCGCGATCATGGTCGATGCCAACCACGCCTATGACGCGACCGCGGCGATCCGCCTCGGGCGCCGCATCGAAGAGCTCGACATCACCTGGTTCGAGGAGCCGGTACCGCCCGAAGACCTCGATGGCTATCGTGAGGTCAAGGCGGCGCTGCGCATCCCGGTCGCCGGCGGCGAGGCGGAATTCACCCGCTGGGGCTTTCGCCGCATCCTCGCCGGGCGCGCGATCGACATCCTGCAGCCCGATGTTGCCGCTGCCGGCGGCATCTCCGAATGCAAGAAGATCGCCGACATGGCCAACGCTTTTGGGGTGCGGGTCAATCCGCATGTGTGGGGCACCGGCATCGCGCTGGCGGCCTCGCTGCAGCTGATCGCGATCCTGCCGGACAATCCGCCGGGCCTGCACCCGATCCCGCCATTGCTCGAATTCGACCAGTCCGAGCACCCGATGCGGATGGCGGTGCTGTGCCAGCCGATCGAGCAGCAGGATGGCTGGGTCGCGATCCCGAGCGGCCCGGGTCTTGGCATCGACATCGACCGCGACGCGATCGTGCGCTTCGGCATCGACTGAGGGCGAATCGAGGCAGCAACACCGCTTCGGGAAGCTCGACGATCGTCGCCGCGCGGGGCCTATTCGGCCGCCGCCTGCCGGTCCTCTGCCGTCTGCCGGTCTTCTATTGTTTATCTGCCGGTCTTCTATTGTTTATATGAGGAATCGATGCGGTCGAGCTTGCGTAAGAGCGCCGCCCATTCGAGCCGCCGCGGGTCGTTGCGCCCACCGGCCGCGGCGCGCCGCCGGCCGTTGTCGGTGGCGGTGCGCACGATGCCCGCGTTGATCGGGTAGAACTCGGCGCCCGATTGCTGAAAGGCGAGCTGCATCGCGCAGGCCCGCTCCATGCGATAGGTCGCGAGAAACGCCGATCCTACGCTCTCGCCGACCACGATCAGCCCGTGATTGCGCAGCACCATGATCTGGCGGTCGCCAAGATCGGCGAGAAAGCGGGCGCGTTCCTCGGGGCTGCGCGACGAGCCTTCGTAATCGTGATAGGCGACATCGCCGATCACTTGCAGCGCATGCTGATTGAGCGGCAGCAGCCCACCCTTCTGCATCGACACCGCGCAGCCGGCGATCGAATGGGTGTGCAGCACGCAGGCCACCTCGGGCCGGGCACGGTGGAGGGTTCCGGGGATCGCGAAGCCGCCGCTGTTGACCTCGGCCGCATCGGGCTCGACCGGGTTGCCCTCGCTATCGATCTCGACCAGCGCCGACGCGGTCACCTCGTCGTAGAGGAGACCGAAGGGATTGATCAGAAACCGGTCGTTCCTGTTTGGGAGGCGCGCGGTGATCCGGGTGTTGATCAAATCGGACCAGCCGAACAGATCGACGAGCCGATAGCAGGCCGCAAGATCGGTCCGCACCTGCCATTCATCGGCCGCGATCCGGGCCGCCCCTGCCGCTGCGATTGCCGTCATGGTTTTCCTCCGCTGCGCCCGCCAATCGTGAAAATCAGGCTGATTGCGAAAATCGAGGCGTGAAAATCAGGGCATGGTCGGGGGTCGGCGGTCAATCATGATGGCGCTGCCGCAGGCGCCCCATCCCGAGCCAGCGCGTCGATCAGCGCCTGGATATATCCGTAGCAATAAGCGAAGGCCACACCGGACGGGTCGCGCCCGTCGATGTGCGGCACATGATCCGGCATCAGCATGTATTGGTAGCCGACATCACGATAGGCGGCGAGGGCCGCGACCATGTCGATATCGCCTTCGTCGGGAAACGCCTCCATGAAATCGAGGCGGCGGCCCTTGATGTTGCGGAAATGCACATTGAATAATTTGCCGCGCTCGCCAAACCAGCGGATCACGTCGAAGATTTCGCGGGCCGGGTCGTCGAGCATCTCGCACACCGTCCCCTGGCAGAAATTGAGGCCATGGTAGGGGTTCTCATGCATCGTCACAAAGCGTTTCAGCCCTGCGACGGTGCCGAGCACGCTCGTCACCCCGCGGTAGCCGGGCGGTGTATAGGGGTCCTGCGGATGGCAGGCGAGCCGCACCTTGGCCGCACTCGCGACCGGCACGACTGCCGCGAGAAAATGGTCGATGCGCTCCCAGTATTCATCCTCGGCGACGGTGCCGGCCGCGGTCGGCGGCGCCGCCTGATCGGCGCGATGCCAGCGAAAGGCGGCGTTGCGCGAGCCGCCCCGCCCCGGTTCACGCGCTGTGCGGGGAATGCCGAGGATCGTCAGATTGTACTTGGCCGCCGGGATGCCGGAAGCGGCGAGCCGCTCGATCAAGGCACAGATGCTGTCGAGCTCGCGCTGCCGCTCTGGCTCCCTGGCCAACAGGATATTGGGGCTCTCTTGCTGCTCGATCGGCGCCGACGACATCGGCAATTGCACCATGTCGAGCGCGAGACCGAACGATTCGACATGCTCGCGATGCCGTTCGAGGTCGTCGCGGCTCCAATGGTGCGGGTTGCCGGGCGGATCGACGCAGACATGGGTGATGCCGAGCTGCGCCCAGACCCGATAATCGCTGTCATCGCGGGGCCTGATCTGGGTTCCGACATGCATCGAGGCCGCTCCATCGAGGATTGCTGCCGCAGCATAGCAGCCGGGTCCGCTCTTGGCGCACCGGGTCGCGAATGATGGCCCGAGGCCAATGGCATTGCGACCGGTTGCGGTGGTAGCATCGCCGGTCATGGCCAACGGGTTGCGCAAAGGATCGGTCGCGGATCTGCGCCGCAAGCTCGAAGCGGTCGCAGCGGTTGCCAAGGACCCCGCCGCCACCGAGCACGAGAAGGCCAACGCGACAACGCTGCGGACTCGGCTGCAGCGGGCGCTCGGCCGGGCCGGCGCGCCTGCCGGGGATTGGAGCGATGGCCTCTTCCGGCTCGGCCGCTGGGCGCGAAAAATCGGCAAATCGACGGCACCCGACGCGACCAGCGGGGAGTGGACCGACCATGCCCGCCGCCTCGGCAAAATGGCTGGACGGGCTGCGAAAAAATTGCGCTCCGACTGACCGGCCGAAGATCGCGCCCCGCCGACGCCGCCCGACGACGGCACCACCAAAGGACAGGACCGCCCGACGACAGGGCCGCCCGACCGTGCCACAATGGGGTCGCGGACGGCGAGAGGTGAGGCGATGGCGATATTGCGGGACAAGGTCGTGCTGGTCACCGGGGCCGGCGCCGGCATCGGCCGGGCAACCGCGCTGGCGATGGTCGAGGCGGGAGCGTCGATCGCTGCTGCCGATATTGACCGCGGCGCGGCGGAACGCACCGTCGAGGCGGCTGCCGCCGGCAATCGACCGGCGATCGCGATCGTGGCCGATTGCGGCGATGTTGCCAGCATCGATGCGATGGTCGCGCGCACGCTCGCCGAACTCGGTCGCCTCGACGTGATCGTCAACAATGCCGGGGTTACCCGCTATGCGCCGATCATGGAGCTCAGCGAAGCCGATTGGGACCGGATCCACCGGGTCAACGCCAAAGGCGTGTTTTTCTGTCTGCAACGCGCCGCGAGGGCGATGATCGCGCAGCACCGGGCCGATGGCAGCGGCGGCCGCATCGTCAATATCGCCTCGATTTCCGGGCGCGGCTATCCCGGCGCCTCGAACGCTGCCTATGCGGCGAGCAAGGGTGCCGTCATCGCGCTGACCAAGACCGCGGCGCAGCAATTGGGCCGCTACAACATCAATGTCAACGCGATCTGCCCCGGGGTGACGCGGACCGAATTGGGGGAGCGCAACGCCGTGGCGCGCGCCGCCGAACGCGGTATCACCGTCGCCGAATTGCAGGCCGAAGCCGAGGCGCGGATTCCACTGGGCCGCGCCAACACGCCCGAAGACATCGCGGCGATGGCGGTGTTTCTCGCCTCGCCCGGAGCGCGCAACATCACCGGCCAGGCCTACAACGTCGATGGCGGGCTGGTTCCGAGCTGACGCTCGATGCGGCTTATGTTCATGCGGTCCCGCCCGGCGCAGCGACTTGGATCGAACGCGTGCGGCTGCCACCGGCTCGGCCGGGACCCGCTCGATCGCGCGTAAAGGCTGATTACGATTGTTCCGGGCGGTCCGGCGCTTTCACGTGAATGGCGCAGGCGCGCCCCTGGCGCGGTCGCATGCGCGCGACCTGCCGCGCCTCCTCAGCTCCCGGCTGCCGTTTTTTTATGGCTGGGTCGTGCTCGGTTGCCTGTGCTGCGCCGGCTTTGCCCGGCAAGGGGGCGCGGTCGCCACCCTATCGGTATTTGTCGAACCTCTGACCCGACAGTTCGGCTGGTCGCGCACGGCACTTTCGGGGGCGGTCTCGCTCGGCGGCGTGCTGGCCGCGCTCTCGGCACCCTTGATTGGGCCGCTGGTTGACCGCCACGGTTCTCGAGCGGCGCTGTCTCTGGCGGTGCTCGGCACCGGGGCCGCGCTGCTGCTGCTGTCGCTGACCGGCTCGCTGCCGGTCTTTTATCTGTTGTTCTGCATCGCCCGAATGAACTGGGCCGGGCCGTTCGACCTCGGCATCTACAGCGCGCTCAACAACTGGTTTGTCACCCGCCGCGCCGCCGCCACCTCGATCGCGACGGTGGCGCAGATGGCCGGGCTGGTGGCGATGCCGCTGATCGCCGAGCTGGCGATGCACCACCACGGCTGGCGCGCCGGCTGGCTCGCGATCGGAGCGAGTGTGATCGTGATCGGCCTCTTACCGGTGTGGCTCCTGCTGGTGCGCCGGCCGGAGGATCTGGGGCTCGAACCCGACCGCCGCGTGCTGCCGTCCCCTAACCCCGGCGGCGCCGCCGCACCGGCTCAGCCCAATTTCACCCGGCGCCAAGCGGTGCGCACCGGGGCGTTCTGGCTGCTGCTCTTCTATACCGTGCTGGTCTACCCGGTGCAGGCCGGGGTCAGCCTGCACCAGGCGGCCAATCTGGTCGAGCACGGCGTCTCCGCCACCGCCGCGGCGTCGATCGTCAGCCTGTTCTCGCTGATGTCGGGGGTGGCGAGCGCTGGCTGCGGCCTGCTGCCACGAGCGCTGCCGATCAAATACCCGATGATGACAACCGGCGCGCTGCTCGCCGCGGGCACGATCCTGATGATCGGTATTTCCTCCACGGCGCAGGGAGCGGTCGCCGGGGCGGTATTCGGTCTCGGGATCGGTGGTGTGCTGACCCTGCTGCCGATCGCCTGGGCCGAATATTTCGGACGGACCAGCTATGGCGCGATCCGCGGGGTGGTGCTGCTGGCGCAGGTGCTGGCGCAGGCTGCCGGCCCGCTGTTGTCCGGCGTCCTGCGCGACTGGACCGGCAGCTATACGCTCCCGCTCGAATGCTTTGCCGCCCTCTCGCTCCTCAGCATCGCCGCTGCGTTCTTGGCGCGCCGGCCGCGTCTCGCCCCCGGCTGAGCCGACGCCACCACTCCGGCGCCGGCCCTAGCCGCGGTGCGGCGCCCCCGCCTTGTCGAGCAGCTGCGCCAGCACCTCGTAGGGCTGGGCGCCGACCACCCCGTAGCGCGCGGCGACAAAGGTCGGCACCCCGGTGACGCCATAGGCGTGCGATTTCGCCCAGTCGGCGTCGACCGCGTCCTTGAACCGGCGTTCGCTCAGGACCGCCCGCGCCTCTTCGCCGGAAAGCCCGACCGACTGCGCGAGCTCGACCAGGATGTCGGGGTCGCCGATATTGCGTGCCGCGACAAAATAGGCCCGATAGAGCGCATCATGCAGCGCCTCGCCGCCGGGCTGCGTGTCGGCCCATTTGCCGAGCTCCTGGGCGAGCCGGCTGTTATAGGTGTGGGTGCGGCGGCTGTAAGGCAGACCCTCGGCGTCCATCAGCGTCTTCATCCGCTGGTACATCGCCTCCGGATCGACATCGCGCCCGGAATAAAGCTCCGCCATCGAGCGGCCCTCGGCCGGCGTCTCGGGATGCAGCGGAAAATGCACCAGCCTGGTTTCGACCTCGAATGCCCGCTTCAGCTGTTCAATACGCACGGTACTGAGATAGCACCACGGTCAGACGTAGTCGGTGAAGATCTCCAAGGTAATTGGCGTGGTCATCGGCGGCTCTCCAAATCGCTTGCCAGCGGCGAGCATAATCCGATTGTGGGCCGCGGCAAAGAGCCGGCCCGGCGGATGGTCGGGCCGGCGCTCGAATCCGCTGCCTGATCCGCCAGCCGCGGCGGTAGATTGGCCGCGCGCACAATTTCCGGAGGAGCCGATGCCGACCGCGCCCAAAGACCCGACCGCGCTCAAAGACCCGACCGCGCTCAGAGATAAGGACGCCATTCGCGAATTGCTCGGCCAGTACTGCTTCGACCTCGACGACGGCCGCTATGACGACATGGCGGCGTTGTTCACCGAAGACGGGACTTGGGATACAGCGTTCGGCAAGGCGACCGGGCGACCGGCGATCGCCGAGCTCGCACGCAGCCTGCGGGTTCGGGCCGGGCCAAACCGCCCGCGTGCAGCACACCTCGTCACCAATATCGTGATCACGCTCGATGGCGCCGAAGCCGAGGTGCGCTCGAACTGGGTGGTCATGCAGAACAGCTCGCAAGGGCCGCAGATCGGCTCGGGCGGCGCCTATGCCGATCGGATCGTGCGGCAGGAAGGGCGCTGGCTGTTCCGGTATCGCAAGATCGATCGCTTTATCGCCGGCTGATCGCCGCGGGGCGACCGGTTCAGCGGCCGAGCACCGCCAGCATCGATGGCGGGATCGGCTCGTCGAGCACGTCGTCATAGAGCGCGTGCAGCAGGTCGCTGCCATCGGACCTGTCGGAGAGAAAAGCGGCGATGCGGTGGCCGGCCCAGCTTGCCGAAGCTTGAGCCCTCGACAGAGATAATCCGGGGATCGGGGCCGGCATCAACTTGTCGCTGCGTTCACACATCATGTCGCACACTGTCACCAAAAGAGACGATCGCCACTGACGAGCAGACCCGCCGCCCGCTTCGTGACAACCGGCAAACAGTTTGTGGCGGAAAGTTGATCCCTGCACAATCTCCATTTACGTATGCCGACACCGCATGACGCACTCCGCGCCGGCTGTTGGCGCCTCCGGATGTTGGCGCCTCCGGCTGTTGGCGCCTCCGGATGTTGGCGCCTCCGGATGTTGGCGCCTCCGGATGTTGGCGCTGCCGGAAGCGGGCATCGACGAATGATTCGGCGCCCACTAGATTCGCCACCTGAACCAGAGATTCGCCACCTGAACCAGAGATTCGCCACCTGAACCAGCGAGGATTGGATGCTCATGACCGCTATGCGGCTGGCGGTGGCGCTCGCTGCACTGCTGTTTGCCGCGGGTGGCGCATTACCGGGCCGGGCCGCGCAGCTCGTCCGCTTTGGCACCGACTGGAAGGCCGAAGCCGAGCATGGCGGCTATTACGAGGCGATCGCGACGGGCATCTACCAGCGCTACGGGATCGCGGTCGAGTTGCGGCAGGGCGGCCCGCAGGTCAACCATGCGCAGCTGCTCGCTGCCGGCCGGCTCGATTTCAACATCGCCACGAACTCGTTCGTGCCGCTCAATTTCGTCCATCAGGACATCCCGATGGTTGCGGTCGCCGCGCTCTTTCAAAAGGACCCGTCGGTGCTGATCGCGCATCCGGGCGAGGGTGACGACAGCTTTGCCGCGCTAAAGGGCAAGCCGATCATGATCGGCTCGGATACGAGGGTCGGGAGCTGGCTCTTCCTCGAGCGGAAATTCGGCTACACCGACGCGCAGATCCGGCCTTACACCTTCAGCGTCGCGCCGTTTCTCGCCAACCCGACGGCGATCCAGCAGGGCTATCTGTCAAGCGAGCCGTTCACGATCGAGCAGCACGGGGTCAAGCCGGTGGTGCTGCTGCTCGCCGACGCCGGCTATTCGAGCTACGGCTCGCTGATCGAGACCTCGCAAAAGCTGGTTCACGACGATCCGGATTTGGTGCAGCGCTTTGTCGATGCCAGCATCGAGGGCTGGTACCGGTATCTCTACGGTGATCCCGCGCCGGCCAACGCCCTGATCAAGCGTGACAATCCGGAGATGACCGACGCCCTCCTGGCGTATGGACGGGAAAAGATCAAGGAATATGGCATTGTCGACAGCGGTGACGCCAAAACCGCCGGGATCGGGGCGATGACCGACGCGCGCTGGCGCGATTTTTACGACACGATGGCGCAGGCCGGGGTCTATCCGAAGGGCATGCACTACCAGAAGGCCTACACCCTTGCCTTTGTCGGCAAGAAATTCGGCACCACCAAGAAATTCGGGATCAAGCCCTGACGCTCGCGGACCTTCCCCGGCCGGCGGTGCGCGCAGCGCCGATCGTTTCGCTGCGCGGTGTCGCCAAACGCTTTGCCGGCGGTGTGACGGCACTCGATCCGGTCGATCTGGAGATCGCCCGCGGCGAGTTCCTGAGCGTGCTCGGTCCTTCGGGCTGCGGCAAGACGACATTGCTGCGCATCATCGCCGGGCTGAGCCAGCCCAGCGCCGGCGAATGCGTCGTGGCGCGTGGCGGCCATCCCGGTAGCCGGAAGATAAGGGCGGCGCCGGGCCGCATCGGCTTTGTCTTTCAGGACCCGACCCTGATGCCGTGGCGCACGGTCATCGGCAATGTGCTGCTGCCGTTCCGCCTCGGCGGGCGGGTCGGGCCGGCCGAGCGTGAGCGCGCCCGCGAGGAGCTGCACGCGGTCGGGCTCGCCGGGTTCGAGCGGGCCTACCCGCGGCAGCTGTCGGGCGGCATGCGCATGCGCGTGTCGATCGCCCGGGCGCTCGTGACCGACCCCGACCTCTTGCTGCTCGACGAGCCATTCGCCGCGCTCGATGAAATCACCCGGATGACGCTGAACGACGATCTGATGCGGCTGTGGGAAAGCCGCCGGTCGACCGTCGTGTTTGTCACCCACAGCGTGTTCGAATCGGTCTATCTGTCGACCCGGATCGCGGTGATGACAGCGCGTCCGGGCCGCATTGCCGCCGAGCTGGCCATCGACCTGCCGCAGCCGCGCGGTCGCGCGCTGCGTACGGCACCAGCCTATGCGGCTCTGTGCGCCGCGGCCTCGGCCGAGCTCGCGGCGGCGCTGGG
>JBOHME010000043.1:0-33095 GCA_050729795.1 Allostellaceae bacterium
CTCCCGAGCAGGACGTCGCCGCGGCCGAGCAGCGGCGCCAGCGGCCTCAGGCATTCGGTGTCCATGTCGGCATAGATGCCGCCGAACGTATAAAGGTAGAAATACCGGACCGCATCCACCCGGTAAATCTCGCGCGGATAGGAATCATAGATCGGCAGAAACCATTCGTAATAGGAGGCGATAAATTGTCGGTTGTCGTCGTCGTCCCAGACGATGTGCCGGAAATCCGGGTTTATCCGGTCGAAAGTGGACTGCCAATGCGAGAATTTCGCCGGGATATCGGTTTTGGATTTCCAGGTTTGGAAAATCGAGCGCGGAATGCTGTCGGTGTTGGCGGCCACCGCGGCCACCGCGGCCAGCGGCGGCCGGCTCGCCGCAACGGGGCGCGGCGAAGGCGACAGCACGCGTTCGGTGATGATGATCTCGTTCGGCCGCTCGCAGGTTCGGAACATCTCCTGGGTGACCAAGGAGAAGGGCGGCTGGTCGAGCTCCAGCCCGCGCCCGCGCCCCGCCGCCCAGTCGAAGCGAACGTCGAAATCCGCGGTCTTGTCAGGGTTCAACGGGCCGCTGCGGACCGCCGGATGCCCCTCGGTCACATAGAGATAGCGGTAATCGGCGCGCCGCAAAAAGCGAATGACCTCGGCGTTGGACAGATGCTGCAACACCTGGCGCACCAGGCACACATCGCCGCTGGGAAGTGGGTCGGCGACAAGATCGAGACGGCGAAAGCCGACGCGATCGCTGGCGTAGGCCCGGGTGTGATGCGCGATCAGCTCCGGCACGATGTCGCAGCCGATATAGGTGAGATCGGGGAGCCTCGCGACCAGCGCGCGGCCGATCGCAAAATCGCCGCAGCCGAGATCGACCACAATCGGGGCCCGGCCGAGCTCCTCCGCGTGGCGTTCGAGTAGCGCGGCGAGGCGTTTGACATAGATGTCGGCCGACTCGCCGCGCGAGCCGACCCCGGAAAAAAACTGCGACCCCGCGTCGCTGCCCCAGAGATGGTTCCGGTAGACGCCGCGGAACACCCGCTGACGACGCTTGCGCTCGTCAAGCGCCTCCCAGCCCCGACGCGCCGCCGCCATCAGCTGCCGCCTCAGGTGGCGCAGGGTCGCCCTGACCGCGCCCCACTTGTCGCGCAGCGGCCGCCGCGCGAAGCGCACGAGCCGAGCTCGGACGGGTGTCATAGCGGGATTCATCGAAATTGTTAGCCCCAATCGGACTGCGGTCTACACAACTTCATATGGCCCCCAATCTGGAGAGTGGCCAGAGACGTAGGTCTGCCACAGGAAATAGCGCGCCGGCTGATAATGGTTTTCTGCCGTAAACGGTTCATGGAACTTGTTCCCAACCAAGTCATTTCTGACGAAGAATGCATTGACCCCGACGATACCGCAGCCAACGAGACTGTAGCCCTGGCGGTGTGCAACTTTGGTGATTGCCGCCAGCGAAGCGCCACCGTAATCGGTTTTAGCCCATCTGTGCTCTGGGTTGTAGCGCTGCGCAATACTGAGCGGCGGAGGAAATTTACCGTTGTATTCGACGATGATCACCCGCGGACTGATGACGTCGATCGTTTCGAGAATATAAATATCGTTGCCGTCGATATCGATCGACAACAAATCGATTTCCCCGGTGAAATGCGCCCCGATCAGACGGTTGATGTTGTCGCGGTTGATGAAGGCCGCCGTCAGCCGTAACCGGCCCTCGCTCACGACATCGCGGAATTTCTGATCGATTTGCGCCACGCAGCCATCGTCGCCTTCGATCCACAACCCGCGCCAGCCTTCCAGCAGCAGCTTGAGCGTATTGTTCTCCAAGCCATTCTCTACCCCGAATTCGACGAATGTCCGCGAGGTCGTGCCGATCCGGCTGAAAATCTCTTGCAGAATGCCATCTTCGTCATTCTGCGAATATACCTTTAAACCGTGCCTCTCCAGCCGTTTCGGATCGTCATATCTAGGGCCTGCAAGCAGTTCCTTCACATACCTTTCACGTTCTATAACCGCCAACGTATGGACGCGCCTTTGAATGATCTCCAGATTGTAGAGGCCACCGAGATGGCCGGTTTCACCGCGCAGCATCGCGCGAAGCGTCGCCCTGCCGGCGGCCCACTGCTCGGGCAAAGGCTTGCGTAGAAAGCGAGAGAGCCGTCGCCTGAGCGGCATCGGGGAGATTTTCAGACTAGTTGGAGGTCTGTCGCTCGCGGACAATAATTCCACGACCATTCGCTCGCAAGTCGAACCTCGGAGCCCTTTCTGACGATGGCACCCGGTGTCATCGGACAGGAAACAGCCATGCTCACTCCTTCCCGATCGCGCGGTGATCCGTTAAGGTTAATGGGGGCGCGGTTTTGGGTCGATCGTGGGCAGGAAGAGACTTCTCTACCTCTCGACATGGATCCCGATAAAGGGCGGCGGCGGCACCGAGATGCGCGCTGCCAGCCATATCAAAGTGCTGTCCGAACGGTTCGATGTGACGCTGGCGATTGTCGGCGATCACGGCGGTGAAGCAGAGGCACACCGCCGTCTTGCCCCCGAGGTGCGGGAGGTCTGCGCTTCCGTCATCATCGTCAGCCGCACCTCCTTCCTGCACCGCCGACTGGCCCGCCTACACCGCCGGCTCACCCCCGGAGCAGGCTTCCTCGTCCACAATTTGTGCGAGGCGCTGTGGCCGACCCCGGCCATCTTCGCCCCTTATTTCCCGGCGGTCGCGGAGCTGGGGCGGCGTTTGCGCGGCGAACGCTTTGCCGTGGTGCACTGTTTTCGCCTGAACAGCGGGTTGCTGCGTTCGCTGCGGCGAGGCGGTGTGGTCTTTGCCCGGTCGGTGCTCGATTTCGACGGCTACGAATCGCGGGCGGAGTTCAGGGCGACAGCAGCATTTCGCCGACTGGTCGGCAAGCAATTGTCGGTCGTGACGTGGCTCAGGGCGGTAAAATGGCGGGTGTTGGAGGCGCTGCTGATCCCGCGCTTCGACGATGGCATCGTCTCTTCCGAAGACGACTGTCAACGATTGCGCCGGCGGTTTCCCGGCACGCGCTGGCATGTCGTGCCGAATGCCGTTGCCGCGCCGGCCGAAATTGACACCGCCGGGCATGACGGGTTCACCTTTTTGTTCGTGGGCCAATTGGGCTATTTGCCAAACTGGGACGCGGTGCTGTTTTTCTGCACAAGGGTGCTGCCCGTCCTGCGACAGGCGGGACCCGAGAGCCTCAAGGTGCTGATCGTCGGACGAGCCGGTGGCAACCTCGACCGGTTGAAGGGGATCGATGAGGTGCAGATCGTCGTCGATCCGCCCGATATCGCCCCTTACTACGCGCAGGCCGATGCGGTGATCGTGCCGCTGCGCGGCGGCAGTGGCACCCGGATCAAGATCATCGAGGCATTCAGCTACGGTCTGCCGGTCGTCTCCACCACGATCGGCGCGGAGGGGCTGGAGGTGACACCGCAGGCCGACATCCTGATTGGCGATGACCCGCAGGCCTTCGCCGAACAATGCCGTCGGATTATGGTGGATAATGGCTTGCGGCGGCGGATTGCCGCCGCCGGACACGAATTGTGGCGGACGAGATACAGTCTATCAACGCTGGTCGAGGCCCTTGAGGCCGTTTACGCGACGCAACGGGCTGTCAGCGAGCCGCGCTGGCGCAAAGATCCGGGCTCTGCCGTGAGCGGCATCCGTCGCGCGGCAGAACGATAGCGGGCGGCGGGCGAGCGACCGCAATGAGGGGGCGGGATGACGGCACCGACCGTGGCGTGTGAGCGGAATGGCACCGATGGCCGCAGACGCGAGCGGGGGGGGGCGGCACCGTGACCAGCACGACTAGATGGGGTAAGCGGCTCGCCGAGAAGCTGGCTCGTCGCCTTGGGTACATCGTGCTGCCCGCCTGGCAAGAAAACATCATCGTGCCGCCTGCCCGGGAACACACCTTCCATGCCGCCAGATACCTGCGGCGCCTGTTCGATCTTCTGGCGATCGATTGCGTTATCGATGTGGGCGCAAACCTCGGCCAGTATCGCAGCTTTCTTCGCGACGAGGTTGGCTATACTGGCGTGACAGTCTCGTTCGAACCAATCCCCAGCCATGCGCAAATTCTCAAGGATCGGGCGCGGGGTGATCCGAAATGGCTGGTAGAGGGGTGTGCGCTGGGAACTGCGCCCGGCACGCTCAAGCTCAACGTAATGATCGATACCCAATTCAGCTCATTCCTGGCCCCCAGTCATCGCGAGGTGACACTGTTTCGCGACAACAACAAAATCTGCGAGCAGATCGAGGTCGAGGTCAGGACGTTCGACACGGTGATCCCGATGGTGCGCGACCGCTTTGGCGCAGAAAACATATACGTGAAGCTCGACACACAAGGGTTCGATCTCGAAGTCATCAGGGGTGCCGAGCAACATCGTGATAAGATACAAGCACTTCAATTTGAAGCTTCCGTCCGACAGATCTATGATGGGGCGCCGCGCTATGATGAGGTGATCAGGCATTGCGAGCAGCATGGGTTTCCGATGAGCGGCATATTTCCTAATAATGCGGGATTTTTCCCAATCCTGGTCGAGTTCGATTGCTTTATGGTGCGACGGGAGTGGGGTGCGGCTAACGCTATTCGGACAGGCACTGGCCGGCTGCGCCGGCCGCCGATTGCCGGGGAGGACGAAGCCGGAAATGGCGCGGAATGACGATCGTCCCGACGCTGCGATCGCTCGCTACATTGCGGCCGGGATGCCCAGGATCGAGGGATGGCTGCACCGGTTTGCCGCCGAGCTGATCGCGGCGATTTCGCAGATCCAGCATGAGGGGCTGGTTCGGGGCGCCGTGGGGGAGATCGGGGTGCATCACGGCAAGCTGCTGATCCTTCTGCTGCTCACCGCCGCTCGCGACGAACGGGCCTTCGCAATCGACGTGTTCGAGAAGCAGGAATTGAATGTCGACGGATCCGGAAGAGGGGATCGCGAGCGGTTTCTCCAGAATGTGCGCGTCTTCTCCGGTCGCGAGCAGGATATCCTGATCATCCCTAAATCGTCATTGACGGTGACACCCGGCGAGATCGTAGAGAAATTGGGCCCGGCCCGGCTTATTTCGATTGATGGCGGGCATACGGCCGAGTGCACGGTGAACGATCTGCGGCTGGCGGAAGCGAGCTTGCACAATCGCGGCGTGGTGATATTGGATGATTATTTCAATGCCTCGTGGCCGGATGTGGCGACCGGGGCAGCAGAGTATTTCCTCGATCGAGGATCAAAGCTGAGGCCATTCGCCATCGGTCCAAACAAGCTGTTTCTCTCGGATTTGCCAAATCACGACTACTACCGCACGGCGCTGCAGACCCGGTTTCGACCGCTCAAACGCTCGAGAATGTTCCAAACAGAGGTCGATCTCTATGAGACCGACCTGCCGGTTTTGACCCCCGGTGAGCTTTTGCGTTTAGGGATCAAGGAAAGCACGCTCGGCCCCTATGCGATAGCGGCAAATGCTCTGGTAAAGAGGCTGCTTCCGTCCCGATGGCGTAGCCGCTAGCCCAGCTGTCCCGCATGTCATTGGTGGAGGGTGGCGCTGACTGTCGCCCGCTTGTCGGGAACCGGCTCACCTGGGCGAACCGCGCGAGACTGTCTAACCCCGGGCGGTCACAGTCATGGCGGCATTCATCCTATCAGTTGCAGCTTTCTCTCCTGCTCGGAAAAGCACCAGGTCCATTCACTCGGCAGGCGCACCGCGGCACCCTTTTGCACAATATATCCAGGTGTCGTCGGACCTGAAATAACCTCGATCTGAGAGCAGCCCGGCAGGTAATCCAACGCGTGCCCATGACCCGAGCGAGCCCCGATGTCCACAGAATAAGTATCGGGCGCGAGTGGCAGCGAAGCAATGCTGAGATCGACGGAATATCCGCCCGGCTTGCCCAGATCCGGTCGAACTTCTCCTTGGAAATCCGTATCATAGGTCAGCAGTCGGGTGCCTTCGAGATTGGCGAAGCCGATCCCTACCGCTATCGCCGACACTGGAGCCCGGGTGTTGAAATGAACCCGCGCCCGTACCGGCTCGCCATGCCGCAGCGGCAGGTCGCAAAGCCATTCAATCGCCTGGAGGCGAAGTCGATCTTCCTCGATGTACTGGGCTCGCGGCATGTCGCTCAGGCGGATGACCCGATCGCGGTCGGTGCGGCGCGCCAGATATTCGGCGATCACCTGCCGCGCACCGCCGCTCTGGCAGATTGCGCCGCGTTCGAGCCAGATCACGGTCGGGCACAGGCTGGTGACGACCCCCATATTGTGGCTGACAAACAGCACGGTGCGGCCTTCGCGGCGCGACACGTCGTCCATCTTGCCGAGGCACTTCTTCTGAAAATCGGCGTCTCCGACCGAGAGCACCTCATCGACGATCAGGATCTCAGGCTCGAGATGGGCGGCGACGGCGAAGGCGAGGCGCACATACATGCCCGAGGAATAGCGCTTGACCGGGGTGTCGAGGAATTTCTCGACATCGGCGAAGGCGACGATTTCGTCGAACTTGCGGCGGATCTCGCCGCGTGACATGCCGAGAATGGCGCCGTTCAGAAAGATGTTCTCGCGGCCCGACAACTCGCCGTGAAATCCGGTGCCGACTTCGAGCAGGCTCGCGACGCGGCCGCGCAGCACGATCCGGCCGGTGGTTGGCTCGGTGATGCGGCTCAGGATCTTTAGCAGCGTGCTCTTGCCGGCGCCGTTGCGGCCGACGATGCCGAGCACCTCGCCCTCCTGCACCTCGAACCCGATATCCTTGAGCGCCCAGAATTCCTCGACCGTATCGCCCTGCACGACCAGTCGGCCGCGCGCGACATCGGCCGCCTTGCGCGCTGCGCTGCGCAACTCGCGGCTGATGGCGTCGCGCAGATTGGTGTGACCGTAGATTGGGCGCTCGGCACGGTGCCCGACGAGATAGCGCTTCGAGACGTGCTCGACCGAGATGACCGGTGGCGGCATGGTGCGGCCCTTCTTCTCAGATCATATCGGCAAAGCTTTTTTCGGTCCGGCGGAAGCGGTGGATGCCGAACCACAGGAAGAACAGCGTGACGGCGCCGCTGGCGGCGAGACCGGGCAGATAAAGGTGGCTCTGGCCGCCGAGGATGCACCAGCGGAAGCCGTCGATGACCCCGACCATCGGGTTCAGCGAATAGACGAGGCGCCAATGCGCCGGCACCACGTTTGAGCTGAACCCGACCGGCGAGACATAGAGACCAAGCTGCACGACGAACGGCACGACGACGCGCAAGTCGCGGTATTTGACATTGAGCGCGGCGACCCACAAGGCCGGACCGATGCTGGCGAGAAAGGCCAGCACGACAAAGAACGGCAGGGCGAAAATCTGCCAGCCGGGGGCGAAGCGGTACCAGCCCATCATGGCGACCAGGATGGCAAACGCGATCAACAGATCGGCGAATGCCACGACCAGCGTCGAGGTCGGCACGATCAGCCGCGGAAAATATACCTTGCTGATCAGATTGGCGTTGCCGATCAGACTGTTGGAGGCGTCGCCGAGACCCGACGAAAAGAACGTCCAAGGCAGCATGCCGGCAAATACCAAGAGCGCGTAGGGGGCAGTGCCGTCGGATGGCAGCTTGGCGACCCGGCCGAAGATCACGGTAAAGATCACCATCGTCAGAAACGGTCGGATCAGCGCCCAGGCCGCGCCGATCACGGTCTGCTTGTAGCGCACCGCCAGGTCGCGCCA
Source organism: Allostellaceae bacterium (assembly GCA_050729795.1). GTDB lineage: Bacteria > Pseudomonadota > Alphaproteobacteria > ATCC43930 > CGMCC-115725 > AP-15. Next base: position 7,708 of record JBOHME010000043.1, read on the forward strand.
CGCCAGCACATAGAACAGCTCCCGGTAGCGCCACAGATCGCGCCAGTAATTCCGTTCGTGCTGGCCGGGTTCGATCACGACGAGATAGGACATCACCAATACACCAGCACCCGCAATTTTACTTGGCCTGACCGATTAGATAACGCGGACGGCGAAAATCGGCAATCGGCGTCCTTCTGTCATGTCCGGCCCGAGCAATCGTAAGGGGCAACCGTTGAGATCTGATTACCATGAAACGGCGCGCGCCTTCGCGTGCTCGACCGGTGCCGACCCCGGCCGTCATCCGGCCCGCCCTTGCCCGCGCTATTCGCTGTCTGCTGCCGTCGCCAGCAGAACCAGCGCCGCGTGTAGTGCTGCCTCTCGCACCACCGTGCGATCGCCCGCAAACACGCGCCGCTCGGTCCGGCACGACAGGTCCCTTCGCGCCAGCCCGAAATGTACCAGGCCGACCGGCTTGTCGGCGCTGCCGCCGCCGGGACCGGCGATCCCGGTGACCGATACCGCCAGATCGACCGGTCCACGGGCGACTGCGCCACCAGCCATTGCCGCGGCGGCCTCGGCGCTGACCGCGCCATGACTGGCGATGATCGCCGCCGGGACCCCGAGCAGCGCAATCTTGGCCTCGTTCGAATAGGTGACAAAGCCGCGCTCGACCACGTCGGAGGCGCCGGCGAGCGCGGTCAGCGCGGCGGCGACGAGCCCACCGGTGCATGATTCGGCCGTGGCGACGCGCCAGCCGCGCGCCCGGCACCGGTCGAGCACCGATTGCGCCAAGCTCAGGGTTTCAGCCGTGAACACCAAACACTCCGCTGATCGCCGCAAGGGCCAAGAAAACGACAACAGCGTAGCCCGCGGCGAGAAGGTCGTCGAGCATGATGCCAAAGCCGCCTTTGACGCGGCGATCTGCCCAACCCACCGGCCATGGTTTGAGAATATCGAAAAGCCGGAACAGCACAAAGCCGACGATCCAGCCAAGCGGGTCGAGCGGGACGGCGAGCAAGACCATCCATTGGCCGGCAACCTCGTCGACAACGACAAAGCCGGGGTCGGCCAGGCCGCTCGCCGCGGCGACCCGCGCCGCCGCCGGGCAGCCCGCGACAAAGACGATCGCGGCAGCGATGGCGAGACCGGGCAAGCCCCAGAGAGCACGGATCACCCAGGCAAAGGGCAGTGCTGCGAGCGATCCGCAGCTGCCCGGGGCGAGCGGCGACAGCCCCGCACCAAGCCAGGTCGCCAGCAGGACCGCCGGGTGGCGAAATGGGAGGCCGAGTTGGCGCGGCGCGGTGATCGGGGCGCTCGGCCTAGGGGATTGTCGGGACCAGATGCGGCCCGCTCACCCGGCCGGTGTCGCAGCCTCCGGGGCAGTGCGGCTCGGCTCTGCACCTAGTGGTGCGATGGCAACGGATGGTCCCCATCCGCTGCCTCAATCGCACCACCAACGTTTTGATCCTGTGGTCCCATTCACGACACGCCGGGAAACCAAGCGTCGCGATCGGACCACTGGCGATGCGCACGACCGCACCACCTCAGAACGGCAGGCGCACCGTGGCGACGGCCTGCGCCGCGACGCCTTCGGCCCGCCCGGTGAACCCCAGCCGATCGGTGGTCGTCGCCTTGACGCTGGCCCGCTCGGCGGCGATGCCGAGGATCCCCGCGACGCGTTCGATCATCGCCGCGCGGTGCGGTCCGATTTTCGGGCGCTCGCAGATGATCGTCAGATCAATCGCGGCGACGATGCCGTCACGCGCACGCACCAGCTCGGCGGCGTGGCCGAGGAAACGGTCGGAGGCGGCACCTCGCCAGCGCGGGTCGCCCGGCGGGAAATGCAGGCCGATATCGCCGGCGCCGATCGCGCCGAGCAGCGCGTCGGTAGCGGCATGAAGGCCGACATCGGCGTCGGAATGCCCGACGAGCCCGGCCGAATGTGGAATTGCGACACCGCAGATCACGACGTGATCGCCCGGCCCGAACGCGTGCACATCAAAGCCCTGGCCGACCCGAACATCGCCGCGCCGGGTGCTCATCAGCTGCTCGGCGGCGGCGAGGTCGTCGGCGGTCGTTACTTTCAGATTGTGCTCGCTGCCGGCGACCAGCAGCGGGGTCAGCCCGGCCGTTTCGGCGAGCGCCGAATCATCGGTCATCGCGGTCTCCGAGAGGGCCCGATGGACCGCCAGGATCTGCTCGAAATCGAAACCCTGCGGGGTTTGCGCGCGCCACAACCGGCTGCGATCGAGAGTGCCCTGCACCCACCCGCCGTCAGCCTCCTTGACGGTGTCGCGCACCGCCACGGCCGGGATCGCCACCGGCGCCCGCTCAAGCCCGTCGATGACCCGGTCGATCAGCGCCGCATCGACCAGCGGCCGCGCGCCGTCATGGATCAGCACCCGCCGCGGCCGGTGCCGGGCCAGCGCCTCGAGCCCGAGGCGGACCGAATCCTGACGGGTCGGCCCGCCCGCGACCGGCGGCAGCACCCGCAGCCCGGCGGTGGCGCGCTCGAACCGCACCTGATCTTCCGGGCGGATCGCCACGATCACCCCGCTGATGCGGGGATGTCCGGCGAACGCCGCGACCGCATGGCGCAGCACGCTCGCACCGGCGAGCGGCAGGTATTGCTTGGGTGCCTCGCCGCCAAACCGGTTGCCGGAGCCGGCCGCGACAACCAGCGCAAAGATACGATCCATCGGCGAAACCTAGCCGATGCGGCGATCGTGCGCCATGATCGGCATCGTCCTCGGTTGATATTGCGCAGCAAACAAAAACGAGTAAAATCTGCTCAATCACTGGGCAGCGGACCTCTTTGCACAAATGATGAGCATTTCTGTTGAAAACCTGACCATCGACACTCCGGTGTTGCTGGCTCCGATGTCCGGTGTCAGCGATCTTCCGTTCCGCCGGTTGGTCAAGCGCCTGGGCGCCGGTCTCGTCGTCTCCGAGATGATCGCCAGCGAGGCGATGATCCGCGCCACCCGGCAATCGATGACGATGGCCACGAGCTGCGCCGAGGAGCAGCCGATGGCGGTGCAGCTCGCTGGCTGCGAGCCGCGGGTCATGGCCGAAGCGGCGAAGCTCAACGCCGATCGTGGGGCACGACTGATCGACATCAATTTCGGCTGCCCGGTCAAGAAGGTCGTCAACGGTCATGCCGGCTCGGCACTGATGCGCGACGAGCTGCATGCGGCGCGCATTCTCGAAGCCACGGTCGCGGCGGTCGGCGTGCCGGTGACGCTGAAGATGCGCACCGGATGGGATGAGCAAAACCGCAACGCGCCGCGGCTCGCGCGGATTGCCCAAGCCTGCGGCATTCGCATGATTACCGTGCACGGCCGCACCCGCTGCCAGTTTTATGGCGGCAGCGCCGACTGGGACTTTATCCGCCGAGTCAAGGACAGCGTGACGATCCCGGTGATCGCCAATGGCGACATCCTGAGCCTCGCCGATGCCGATCAGGCGCTCACCCGATCGGGCGCTGACGGGTTGATGATCGGTCGCGGCGCCTACGGCCGGCCGTGGTTTGTGCGCCAGGTCATCGGCTGGCTGCGTGACCGTCGGCGGATCCCCGACCCGCCGCTCGAAGCACAGCGCGATATCGTGCTCGAGCACTATGAGGACATGCTCGTGCATTACGGCAGCGACACCGGCTCGCGCATCGCCCGCAAGCACGTCGCGTGGTACTCGAAGAGCCTGCCGGGCTCTGCGGAGTTCCGCGCCGCGGTCAACCAAACGGTGGCGCCGGCCCGCGTGCGCGAGCTGATCCGAGGTTTCTACGAGCCGCTGCTGGCGCGTTGCGCGGCATAATCGCGCATGATCCATAATCGCGCATGATCAAGGCATCGTCGCGGCGGCGGCGCGGCGATCCGCAAACCGCCGCCGGAACCGCACCCGAGCCGGCGGCGATTCTGGCGGCGCTGGCCGAGCCGCTGATCGTGATCGACCGCAGCGGGACGATTCGTCTCGTCAATGCGGCAGCCGAGCAGTTTTTCGGCACCAGTGCGGCGGCGCTGAACGGCGCTGCGCTTGCTGCTCTGCTGGCGCCGCACAGCCCGATGCTGTCGCTGATTGCCGCGGTCTGGCGCAGCGGCAACACGATCTCGGAATACGACATGCCGCTCGAGGGCGCACGCTTTGCCAGCCGCTCGGTGACCTTGCGCGGCGCACCGGCGGGCGAGGCGGCCGAATTGATGGTGCTGACGCTGCACGAGCGGCTGATGGTCGATACGGTCGATCGCCAGCTGACCCACCGCAGCGCGGCCCGATCGATGACCGCGATGGCCGCGATGCTGGCGCATGAGGTGAAAAACCCGCTCTCCGGTATCCGCGGCGCAGCACAGTTGCTCGAGCAGGATGCCGACGCAGCCGGGCGCGAGCTGACCCGGCTCATCTGCGAGGAGACCGACCGCATCGTGGCACTCGTCGATCGGATGGAGGCGTTTTCCGATCGCCGCCCGATCGAACGCGCCGCGGTCAATATCCACGAGGTGCTCGAGCGGGTGCGCAAGCTGGCGCAATCGGGCTTTGCCCGCCACGCCCGGTTTGTCGAAGATTACGACCCCTCGCTGCCACCGGTGCACGGCAATCGCGACCTGCTTGTCCAGGTGTTCCTGAACATCGTCAAGAATGCAGCCGAGGCGGTTTCGGCCAGCGACGGCGAGATCGTCCTGTCCACCGGCTACCGCCACGGTCTCAGACTGGCCGGACCGGGCGGGGAAGGGCGGCGCCACCTGCCGCTGATGATCACGGTCGGCGACAATGGGCCCGGCATCCCGGAGGACATGCGTCCCTATCTGTTCGACCCGTTTGTGACGACGAAGCGGCACGGAACTGGCCTTGGTCTTGCATTGGTCGCCAAGGTGATCGGCGACCACGGCGGCGTCATCGAATTCGACAGCCGGCCCCGCCGGACCATGTTCCGGGTGTTTTTGCCGATGGTCACGCAAGACGGTTTCGGGTGATGGCCGCGACGATCCTGGTGGCCGACGACGACCGCGCGATCCGCATGGTGCTGAACCAGGCGCTGATCCGGCTCGGTCACGAGGTCCGGATGACCGGTAATGCCGCCACGCTGTGGCAGTGGGTCGCCGATGGTGAGGGCGATCTCGTGATCACCGATGTGATCATGCCGGACGAAAACGGTCTCGATCTGATCCCGCGCATCAAGAAGATCCGCCCGGACCTGCGGATCATCGTGATGAGCGCGCAGAACACGCTGTTGACCGCGATCAAGGCGACCGAGCGCGGCGCGTTCGAATATCTGCCCAAGCCGTTCGATCTGCGCGAGCTCGTCACCATTGTCGAGCGGGCGCTGACGGCGCCGCACGGTGCCGTGGCGACCAGCGCCGAGGATGAGATCGACGAGCAGCTGCCGCTGATCGGCCGCTCGCCGGCGATGCAGGAGATCTACCGCGTCATCGCCCGGCTGATGGCGACCGATCTGACCGTTACGATCATGGGCGAAAGCGGCACCGGCAAGGAGCTGGTGGCACGCGCGCTGCATAATTTCGGCAAGCGGCGCAACGGCCCGTTCGTGCCGATCAATATGGCCGCGATCCCGCGCGAGCTGATCGAGAGCGAGCTGTTTGGCCATGAGAAGGGCGCCTTCACCGGCGCCACCGCGCGCAGCATAGGGCGGTTTGAGCAGGCCCAGGGCGGCAGCCTGTTTCTCGACGAGATCGGCGATATGCCGCTCGAAGCCCAGACCCGCCTGTTGCGCGTGCTCCAGGAGGGCGAGTTCACCGCGGTCGGCGGCCGCCTGCCGATCCGCTGCGATGTCCGGGTCATCGCCGCGACCCACCACGATCTGCGCCAGCTGATCCGCCAGGGTCTGTTTCGCGAAGATCTGTTCTATCGGCTGAACGTGGCGCCGATCCGCCTGCCGCCGTTGCGCGAGCGCAGCGCCGACATCCCGGCGCTGGTCCGGCATTTTTCCATGCTGGCGGCACGTGAGGGCCTGCCGCCGAAGCGGCTCGACGAGGCGGCGATGGAGCGGCTGCGCGGTTATCGCTGGCCCGGCAATGTGCGCGAGCTGGAAAATCTGGTGCGCCGGCTGGCAGCGCTCTACTCGCAAGAAGTGGTCGGGCTCGCCGTCATCGAGGCCGAGCTCGGCGACCATGCCGGCGCCGCTGATCCGCCGGGTGGCGGCGGGCTCTCCGGTGCTGTGGAACGTCACATCCGCGGATATTTCGACGCGCACAAGGGTGGGCTGCCGGCGACCGGGCTCTACGACCGGGTGCTGCGCGAGGTCGAACGGCCGCTGATCGTGCTGACCCTCGGCGCCACCCGCGGCAACCAGATCAAGGCGGCGCACCTGCTGGGCCTCAATCGCAACACTTTGCGCAAGAAAATCCGCGAGTTGGACATTCCGGTCGTGCGCGGGCTAAAATAACGGCGGGCGCCGCCGCTGCGGCCCGCGATGGCCTGCGGGCACCGGCGCGGCGGGCGGGGCGCCTGCCCGGGTCGCGGCAATTCCCGCAGGGGTCGTGCATGCAGCTGATGCGGCGGGTTCGGCAGTGGGCCGGCTGGATCGGGCTGCGGCACAAGCTCGCCTTCGCGTTGGCGATGGCGGCGCTGGCCTCGGGGGTGGCGACTTATCTTGCTCTGACCGGGGCACCGCCATTCGAGGGCCGGCCAACCGCCGTGCTCTCGCTGCTCAACCTCGACCTCGTGCTGCTGCTGTTGCTCGGCGCGCTGATCGCCAAGCGGCTGCTCCAGCTCTGGGCCGAGCGGCGGCGCGGGCTCGCCGGCTCGCGGCTGCAGATCCGGCTGGTGGTGCTGTTCAGCCTGATCGCGGTGACGCCGACGATCATCGTTGCGGTGTTTTCGTATCTGTTCTTCAGCTACGGCGTCCAGGCGTGGTTCAGCGACAAGGTCAGCACCGCGATCTCCGAATCGCTGGCCGTGGCCGAAGCCTATCTGCACGAGCACCAGCAGGCGATCCGCGCCGATGCGCTGGCGATGGCCAACGACCTCAACCGGGACGCGGCCGAGCTCGAACTCGACCCGCGCCGGCTCGAGCAGGTGGTCTCGGCGCAGGCCGCGCTGCGTGGGCTGACCGAGGCGATGGTCTTCGACCGCGCCGGTCACGTCCTGGCGCGATCGAGCCTGTCCTTCACGCTGGGCTTCGAGCCGGTGCCGGAAGGCGCGATGCGCGTCGCCGACGAGGGCGACGTCGCGATCATGACGAACGACAGCGACGACCGGGTGCGCGCGCTGGTCCGCCTCGACCAGTTCGGCCAGATCTATCTTTATGTCGGCCGCTATATCGAGCCGCGGGTCATCGATCACATGAAGGAAACCCAGCGTGCCGCGGCGCAATATCAGGAGATGGAGAGCCGCCGGTCTGGGTTCCAGGTCACCTTCGCTCTGATCTTTCTGATGGTGGCGATGCTGTTTCTGGTCGCTGCGGTGGCGATCGGGATTCATTTCGCGACCCAGCTGGCGGTTCCGATCAGCCTGCTCGCGACCGCCGCCGAGCAGGTGCGTGGTGGCGATCTGGCGGTGCGCGTGCCGGAAGGGGAGAAGGATGACGAGCTCGCTTCGCTGAGCCGTGCCTTCAACCGCATGACCGACCAGATCGAAAGCCAGCAGCGCGAGCTGACCGAGGCCAATCGTCAGCTCGACGAGCGGCGCCGGTTTACCGAGACCGTGCTGACCGGGGTGTCCGCCGGGGTGATCGGGCTCGATCGCATCGGTCGGGTCAACCTGCCCAACCGGTCGGCGTCGGCGCTGCTCGGGGTCGATCTCGAGCAATCGATCGGCCGGGACCTCGCCGACGTCGCGCCGGAGATGGCTGGTCTGCTCGAGGAGGCGCTGCGCCGCCCGGACCGGCTCGCCCAGACCCAGGTTCAGCTCGACCGCGGCAACAGCACCCGCACACTCCTGGTGCGGATTGCCGCCGAGCACGACGAACGCGACATCAGCGGCTATGTCGTGACCTTCGACGACATCACCGAGCTGCTGTCGGCGCAGCGCAAGGCGGCCTGGGCCGATATCGCGCGCCGCATCGCGCACGAGATCAAGAACCCGCTGACCCCGATCCAGCTCTCCGCCGAACGGCTGCGGCGCCGCTATCTGAAGGAGATCAAAGAAGACCCGGAGACGTTCACCACCTGCACCGACACGATCATCCGTCATGTCGGCGACATCGGCCGCATGATCGACGAATTTTCCGCTTTCGCGCGGATGCCGGCGCCGGTGCTGAAACCGGAGAACCTGGTCGAGATCGTGCATCGCGCGGTCTTTCTGCAGCGCACCGCCCATCGCGAGATCGCCTTCGAGACGATCTTTCCGCCGTGCCCGGTGCCGATCAGCTGCGACGCGCGGCTCGTCGGCCAGGCGGTGATCAACATCGTCAAGAACGCGATCGAAGCGATCGAAGCGCGAATCGCCGAAGCCGGGCACGAGATTGCCGGCTGCATCCGGGTGCGGGTGGCCGAGGCTGAAGGCCAGGCCTCGGTCAGCGTCGAGGACAATGGCAAGGGCTTGCCGCGCCAAGGCCGCGAGCGCTTGACCGAGCCCTATGTGACGACCCGCACCAAGGGCACCGGCTTGGGCCTCGCCATCGTCAAGAAGATCATGGAAGATCACGGGGGAGAGCTGGTGCTGGAAGATGGGGAGCCGCAGGGCGCTCGGGTCAGTCTCGTGTTCGCCGCCGAGCTGCGTGCGACGGACCGCCCGGATGCCATCGCCGAGCGGTTGGAGCTGAGCGCGGTCGGCCATGACGCATGACATCCTGATCGTCGACGACGAAGCCGATATCTGCCTCTTGATCGCCGGTGTGCTGAAGGACGAGGGCTACGCCACCCGCGAGGCCGCGGACAGCACCCAGGCGCTGGCCGCGATCCATGCGCGGCAGCCGACCCTCGTCATTCTCGATATCTGGCTGCAGGGCAGCGCGCTCGACGGGATCGAAATCCTGCGGCAGCTGCGGACCGAGATGCCGTCGGTGCCGGTGGTCATGATCAGTGGCCATGGCACGATCGAAACCGCGGTCGAAGCGATCAAGATCGGCGCCTACGATTTTCTCGAAAAGCCGTTCAAATCGGATCGTCTGCTGCTGGTCGTCGAGCGGGCGATCGAGGCCGCGCAGCTGCGGCGTGAGAACGAGGAGCTGAAATTACGCGCCGGCGGTGATATCGATCTGCTCGGCACCTCGCCGCTCGCCAACCAGCTGCGCCAGCAGATCGACAAGGCCGCGCCGACCGGCAGCCGGGTGCTGATCACCGGCCCGCCGGGTGCCGGCAAGGAGGTGGTCGGCCGGCTGCTGCATCTGCGCTCGCGCCGGGCCAAGGGGCCGTTTGTTCCGATCAACTGTGCGACGATGCGGCCCGAGCGGCTCGAGATCGAGCTGTTCGGCAGCGAGTCGGGCAGCGATGGTGGACCGCGCAAGATCGGCACGTTCGAGCGCGCGCATGGCGGGACCCTGTTTCTCGACGAAGTCGCCGACATGCCGCTCGAGACCCAGGGCAAGATCGTGCGCGTGCTGCAGGAGCAGACCTTCGAGCGGATCGGCGGATCGAGCCGGGTCGAGGTCGATGTTCGGGTGGTCGCCTCTTCCAATCGCGAACTCGCCGGCGAAATCGGCGGCGGCCGCTTTCGCGAGGATCTGTTCTATCGCCTCAACGTGGTGCCGATCAAAGTGCCACCGCTGCGCGACCGGCGCGAAGATATCCCGTTAATGGCGCGTCACTTCATGGTGCGGTCGTCAGAGGCCGCAGGGCTCGCCCCGCGCGAGGTTGGCGAGGACGCGATGGCGGCGCTGCAGGCCTATTCCTGGCCCGGCAATGTGCGCCAGCTGCGCAACGTGATCGACTGGCTCTTGATCATGGCGCCGGGCGACACGCGGGACCCGGTGCACGCCGACATGCTGCCAAACGAGATCACGGCCATCGCCCCGACCGTGGTCAAATGGGACAAGGGCAGCGAAATCATGACCCTGCCATTGCGCGATGCGCGCGAGGTGTTCGAGCGCGAATATCTGCTGGCGCAGGTGACGCGGTTTGGCGGCAACATTTCGCGCACCGCCGCCTTTGTCGGCATGGAACGGTCCGCTCTCCATCGCAAGCTCAAATCGCTGGGTGTGTTCGGCACCGACCGGCCGCTCAAAACCGGCACCTGACCGGCACCTGAATCGATCGGGGTGCCCTCGTTTCGCGCTGCCGCAAATTGGCCGCGCAGCGGGCGGCACGGGTTTTGCCGGGGGCCCCGCGCTATCGGCAAACGCGATCCCCCATCCGGGTCAATCTGTTGGTGCTCAGTGACCATGAACCACACTCTGCCGCGGCCGCGCGCCATCCTGTTCGACTGGGATAACACGCTCGTCGACAGCTGGGCGACGATCCACGAGGCGCTGAACCTGGTCATGGCGGCGATGGGCAAGCCGCCTTGGTCGATCGAGGAAACGCGCGCGCGGGTCCGTCTCAGCCTGCGCGAGAGCTTTCCGCTGCATTTTGGCGAGCGCTGGCAGGAAGCGCGGGAAATCTATCTCGACCATTTTCGCGCGATCCATCTCGATCGGCTGACGAGCCTGCCGGGCCGTGGCGACCTGCTGCGGGCGCTCGCCGCCGAACGGATCTTTCTCAGCGTCGTCAGCAACAAGACCGGCGCTTTGCTGCGGCGCGAGGCCGAGCGGCTCGGCTGGACCGGTCATTTCGGCCGGCTGGTCGGAGCCGGTGACGCAACGCTGGACAAGCCCGACGCGGCACCAGTGCGGCTGGCGCTCGAACCGAGCGGGATCGCCGTCGGAGAGGCGGTGTGGTTCGTCGGAGACACCGGCATCGACATGGAATGCGCCCGCAACAGCGGCTGCGTACCGGTCCTGCTCGGTGGCGAACCCGCCTCCGAGGAGCTGCTGGGCTGCCCGCCTCAACTGGTGTTTTCCGATCCTGCGTCACTGTTTCGCTATATTCAGGGGTTGTGATTCACCCTGTCGAGCCTATGTTGCGTACCGGCAACCCGGCGGCTTCACCGGGGCGTGCCGGTTTGGCGTGAGTCGGGCCGACTCGGCTCCAAAAATCGAATGGGGGATACCCATGTCTGCGGAGAAGGCACAAAACGTCCAAGACGTCTTTCTCAACCATGTCCGGAAGAACAAGACACCGGTTACCGTATTTCTGGTCAATGGCGTCAAGCTGCAGGGGATCATCACCTGGTTCGATAATTTTTGCGTGCTGCTGCGGCGAGATGCACATTCGCAGCTCGTATACAAACACGCGATTTCGACGGTGATGCCGGCGCAGCCGATCCAGCTGTTCGAGCCGGGCAAGGAGAGCGAAGAACTCTGAGCCAGGGAGCTGATCTTCCACCGGTTGCCGCCGGCGCCACGACCGGCCGGGCGCTGGTTCTTCATCCGGCGCCGAAATCATCACCCGGGCGCGTGGCGGGCGATGCTGACATGCGCTCGCAGACTGCCCGCCTCGAAGAAGCAGTCGGTCTTGCCCGGGCGATCCGTCTCGAGGTGATCCGCGCCGAAATCGCACGGCTTGCCCGGCCCCGGCCGGCGAGCCTGCTCGGCCGCGGCGCCGTGGACAATTTTCGAACGTTGATCAGCGACGAGGCGATCGGCCTCGTCGTCGTCGATGGCGCCTTGTCGCCGGTGCAGCAGCGCAATCTCGAAAGAAGCTGGCAGGCCAAGGTCATCGACCGCACCGGGCTGATCCTCGAAATCTTCGGCGCCCGCGCGCGCACCCATGAGGGCCGACTGCAGGTCGAGCTGGCAGCGCTCTCATATCAGCGCTCCCGGCTGGTGCGCTCCTGGACGCATCTCGAGCGCCAGCGCGGCGGCTTCGGCTTTCTCGGCGGCCCTGGCGAGAGCCAGCTCGAAATCGACCGGCGGCTGATCGGCGAGCGGATCGCCCGGCTGAAGCGCGAGCTCGAATCGATCCGGCGGACCCGCGCATTGCACCGCGAAGCGCGTCGCCGCGTGCCCTATCCGGTGGTGGCGCTGGTCGGGTACACCAATGCCGGTAAATCCACTCTGTTCAACCGCCTGACCCGATCCGAGGTGACTGCCGGCGACATGTTGTTCGCCACCCTCGACCCGACGATGCGGCGGCTCGACCTGCCCTCCGGCCGCTCGGCGATCCTGTCGGATACGGTGGGCTTTATCTCCGAGTTGCCGACCCATCTCATCGCCGCCTTTCGCGCCACGCTCGAAGAGGTGACCGAGGCCGATCTGATCGTCCATGTGCGCGACGCCCATCATCCCGAAAGCGCAAGCCAGGCGCGCGATGTGTTGAGCGTGCTGGCCGATCTCGGGCCCGCCGACCCGGCGCTCGACGGCGCTGCGGAGAGCGGGCTGATCGAGGCGCTGAACAAGATCGACCTGCTCGATCCGCCGGCGCGCGCCAGCGTCGAAAATCATGCGATGCGGAGTTCGGTGGCGGCGCCGGTGTCGGCTGCGACCGGCGAGGGCTGTGCCGCACTTTTGGAGCTGATCGACCGCCGGCTCGCCGGCGATATTCGTGCCGTCCGGCTCGATGTGCCGTTGAGCGACGGCAAGACCCTCGCCTGGCTCTACCGCCATGGCGAGGTGCTCGGCCGCCGCGACGACGACGAAGCCGCCCATCTCTCGGTGCGACTGTCCGAGCCCGACCTCGCCCGCCTGCGCCACCGGCAGAGATTGCACTAGCTGGCGCGCGGCGCTGCCCGAGAAGGGGCCGTTGCCGGTGCCGCTTGGCGTCCGCATTCAACCGCCGTCTTCGGCGCGTTTGACCTCGTTCCACAGCACATCGAGCGCGTCGAGATCGGCGCCAATGCCGCGTTCGGCGGCGAGCCTCTCGACGGCGCGAAAACGGCGCTCGAATTTCGCCGTCGCACGGCGCAGCGCTGCTTCCGGGTCGAGCCCGAGCTTGCGCGCGAGATTGGCGGCGGCGAACAGGATGTCGCCCATCTCGTCTTCGACCCTGGCCGGATCGGGTGCGTCGCCGGCCTCGGTGCTCAGCTCGGTTTCGAGTTCGGCGATTTCCTCGCCGAGCTTGGCGATCACCGGACCGGCTTCGCTCCAGTCGAAGCCGATTCGCGCCGCCCGCATCTGGATCTTGGCGGCACGCAGCAGCGCCGGAAGAGCCAGTGCGACGCCGTCGAGCACGCTCTCGGGCAGGCCGGCGGCTCGCGCATGCGCGCGGCGTTCGGCGGCCTTCTGCGCTTCCCAGGCCTCGGTTTGCGCGGCGGCGCTGGCGATCTCGGCATCGCCGAACACATGCGGATGGCGCCGCACCATCTTGTCCACGATCGCCGTGGCAACCTCGTCGAACGAGAAATGGCCGGCTTCCTCGGCGATCCGTGCGTGAAAGACCACCTGGAACAATAGGTCGCCGAGCTCGTCCTTCAGCGCCGCCATGTCGCCGCGGGCGATCGCGTCGGCGACCTCGTAAGCCTCTTCGATCGTGTAGGGAGCGATCGTCGTGAAATTCTGCTCGCGATCCCACGGGCAGCCGCGCTCGGGGTCGCGCAACCGCATCATGATCGCCAGCAGCCGGTCGATCGATCGGGTCACGGGGTCTCCGCGATCAGCCGCTTCTTCAGAAAATAGCGATGGTGATCCGGCGGGTAGTCGAGCGTGCCGAACACCTCGTAGCCAAAGCGCGGATAAAACTCCGGGCCTTGGAACGAAAAGGTGTCGAGCAACGCCGTATGACATCCGAGCTCGACCGCGCGCTGCTCGGCGAGCGCCAATAGTCCACTGCCGATGCCGCGTCGCCGCAAACCCTCGTGCACCCAGAGCTCGGCGACAAAAAGCCAAGCTGCATAGGTGGTGCCGACCAGCCCGGCCTTGACTTCGCGGCGTTCGTCGCGAACGAAAAAGCCCATGCGCGAATAGCCGGTCTCACCGAGAAATGCCCGGTTGTAGCGATCGAGAGCTATGCCGAGCCCGTCCCAATCCTGGGCCGATAGCCGGTCTTCGATCGTCAGCGACAATCCCGCCGGCAAGTCCACCAACACTCTCTCGCGCGACAATCCCATATCCAGCATAGGCGGTCGCGCGCAGCGACGATAGCGCGGGCCGAGCGCAGGCAGTGATCGCGCCGCATCGTTGCACAAGCGGTCCCGGCACATCTACGATGCGGCGCCATTTGCGAGGTGATTCGATGCTGTCGCGAGCCAACACAGCCTTGTCGCAGCTTCATCTCCAGATCATGTGGAGCCGGCTGATCGCGGTGGTCGAGGAGCAGGCGCAGACCCTGGTGCGCACCGCCTTCTCGACGACCGTGCGCGAAGCGGGCGATCTCTCGGCCGGCGTGTTCGACCGCGATGGCAATATGCTGGCGCAGGCGGTGACCGGCACGCCCGGCCACGTCAATTCGATGGCGGCCGCGGTCAAGCATTTTCTCGATGCCTTTCCGCTCGCGACGATGCGGCCAGGCGACCATTACATCACCAACGACCCGTGGCTGACCTGCGGCCATCTGCACGATCTGACCGTGGTCAGCCCGGCCTTTCTCAATCGGGAACCGGGGGGCGAGGCGGTGGGGCTCTTTGCCTCAACGGTCCATGTCGTCGATATCGGCGGGCTCGGCATGGGGCCGGATGGGCGACAGGTGTTCGAGGAAGGGCTCTCGATCCCGCTGCTGGCATTGGCGCGCGAAGGCCGCATGAACGACGATCTGTTGCGGGTGATCCGCGCCAATGTGCGCGAGCCGCTGCAGGTCGAAGGCGACGTCTATGCTCTCGCCGCATGCAATGACGAGGGCAGCCGGCGGCTCGTCGAGATGATGGAGGAGTTCGGCATCACCAATCTCGACCGGCTCGGCGAGCACATCATCGAGACTTCACGCGAGGCGACGATCGAGGCGATCGGCAGGCTGAAGCCGGGGCGGTACGCGAACAGTCTCCCGATGGACGGGTTTGAGCGGCCGCTGACGCTCGCCGCCCTGATGACGATCGGCGAAGGCGGCATCAATGTCGATTTCACCGGCACCTCGCTGGCGAGCGCCTTTGGCATCAATGTCGTCCTCAACTACACGCATGCCTACACCGCCTTTGGCGTCAAATGCCTGGTGGCCCCCGAGGTGCCGAACAATGCGGGCTCGCTGGCGCCGATCACGGTTTCGGCGCCCGAAGGCTGTCTTCTCAATGTGCAGCGGCCGCGGGCGGTCGCCGCCCGGCACACGGTCGGCCATATGCTGCCCGATCTGGTGTTTGGCTGCCTGGAGCAGGTGATCCCCGGCGGTGTGCCGGCCGAGGGCGCATCATCCTTGTGGATCCCGCAGATCTATGGCGGTGCCGACGTGCTCGACGAGCTGGGCGCGGCAGAAGGGGCGGCACCGCCCGAAATCCGGCCGTTCAGCACCGCGATCTTTCATTGCGGCGGGACCGGCGCGCGGCCCGGCAAGGACGGGCTCGACGTGACCGCGTTCCCTTCGGGCGTGCGCACGATCCCGATCGAGGCGACCGAGGCGGTGGCCCCGGTGCTGTTTCGCCGCCGCGAATTCCGCGAGGGCTCGGGCGGCGCCGGGCAATATCGCGGCGGGCTCGGCCAGATCATCGAGCTGGGCGGAGCTGAGGGCACGCCGATCGCAATGCTGTGCAATTTCGAGCGCATCCAAAACCCGGCGCGTGGCCGCGAAGGCGGCGGGGCTGGAGCTGCGGGCCGGGTCAGCCTCGTCTCCGGCAGGCCGATCGGCGCCAAAGGAAGGCAGAGCGTACCAGGCGGCGACTTGATCCGGCTCGAGCTGCCGGGCGGCGGCGGTATTGGCGACCCGGCGTGCCGCGATCCCGAGCAGGTGGCGCTCGATGTCGCCGACGGGCTGATTTCGGACGAGACCGCGCGCCGCGACTATCGCGTCGCCCTTGCCGCCGACGGCACCCCGGACCGCGCAGAAACCCAGAAATTGCGCACCGGCTGAAAGCCTTGCTACCAGACGATCTCTGCTTCCCACCCGGTGAACGCGCGGTCGCTGGTAACGATGGCAATGCGCTCGGCCAGCGATTTTGCGATCAGCAGCCGGTCGAATGGGTCGCGGCGTCGCTCCGGTCAACTGCCGGGTGTGGTCCGGCGGGTTTGTGTCGCCGTGTCGATTGCGGTCGCGCAGGGGCCGGTTGGCGCGTCCGCATCGGCCATGGTGGCGGTCGGCTCGACGGCATGCAGATCGGCCAGCAACGCGCGCCAGCAAGGATGCCGACGCAGCAGAAAGCGGCCAGCCTCTTCGGTCACCTGCAGTTGCGCCGGGGTCAGGGTCCAGCGCGTGGGCACGTCCTTGGCCATGTCTCGCAGCCGGCGGTGTGCCGGCGTATCGACCGGGAGCTGATCGTAATCAATCGTGATACCGTAGATCTGCATACCGGCGAATTTTGCCGAGTTCTGCGCGGCTTTCGCGGCTTGCGCCAGCTCATCGAGCAGCGCCGCGATCGCCGTCTGTGAATTCGCGGTGTTGGCATCGATCGGCACCGAGGTCACGGCCTGGATCTGCTGGACGAGACTCGGCTGCCGCGGCTGCTGGTAAAGTGGGCTCGGCGGATCGGAGCGGGCGTTGACAACGATGACCACGAGCCGGCGGATGTCGCCATCATTGATCGCACGCCGTAGACCGGTATCGTCATAGGGTGCGGTCAACGCCCTGCCGATCGACTGCGTGCCGAGATTGTCTGCGAGCCCGCCATCGAGGAGATAAAGGTAGTCGATCTGTCGAAACGGGTTTGGACCGTGACGCAGATCGTTGGAATAGCGAGCATCCCGGAATTCCGGCAGGTTCAGGTAGGGGGTGTAGGGATTGCCCAGGTCGATCGTGATCCAGTCGCCGTTGCGCAACCGGCCGCGGCAGCCCGTGGAATAGTCGCCAAACGTCACCGGGGTCAGCAGGATCGGGAACGCGGCCGATGCCGCAACCGCGGTCGCCACCGGCAGGGCATCATAGGCGGAGCATATGTCATCGAAACGCCGCGGCACGATCGCGAAGGAATCGCCGCCGGCCATGTCGGTTGCATTGAACACGATATAGGGCCGGCCCGGCTGGTTGAGCGCGGCGAGTGTCGCCCCGTGATAGAGCCGTTCGTCGAACAGCGCCTCCTCGGCCTCGATCCGGGTGTTCGCGCCGGTCACCAGGCCGAACCAGGTGATCGGGTTGACCGCGTCGAGTTCGAGCGCCTTCATGTTGTCCCTGGCCAGAAAATCGGCCCGCAGCTGGTCGAGATCGCCGTCCCAATGGCCCGGCCCGCGATGCAGCCCGAACCATGCGGCCGTGACGCTGCCGCCCGACACCGACGAGATCAGTCCGATATCCTCTGAGAGAGCATGGGAGCCGTCGCCCGCGACATATCGGGTCTGGCCCATCTCCCGCAGCACCGCTTCGGCGAGTGCAGCCGCACGCGACCCGCCGCCCGAAAACGCCATCAGCACGACCGGACGATCGGGACCGGCCGGGATGATGCTGCGATGGTCCGGGTTCTCCGCGCCGGCGCGCAATGGCGTATTTTCGACGTGCAGACTGGTGCAGCCACCAGCCAGCAGAACGCATAGCAGCAGGTATCGTGCCGATCGCCGCATCGCCGCTAGACCCTGTCGAACCGGATCGGCAGCGGCTCAGCCGGCGACGTGCCAGTCACCAGCACATAGCGGTGCGACGGCGAGTATCCTGCGCCGGATAGGGAAATGACGTAGTAGTTCGCCGGCAGGGCCAGTTCGGTCTCGGTCGAGCCGACAACATTGCCATTGGCGATGACGTCCCGAATATCGCCCGGGACAAAACTGACGCGGACATATTCCATCGCGCGCTCCCTCCAAGCGCGCATTCTAACCACAAACCGAGCAGTGTGGCGATCGCCGCCGCAAAGGCTGGGCAAGGGCGTCCTGCATCACATCCGCGCTGCATATCGCATCGGGACCGCCGCAGCCGCTGGCGACGAGATGGACGCGCCGCGCCGCCGGGCGTAGGGTCGAGCCATGGTTGCGGCTAGCGGTTTGGCACCCTATGCGTCAAAGCCCAACGAGTCGCGTGGGCGGCTCCATCCCGAACCGGAGCACGTAACGCGCTCACCCTACCAGCGCGACCGCGATCGCATCATTCATTCGACCGCCTTTCGCCGGCTGACCTACAAGACGCAGGTCTTCGTCTATCATGAAGGCGATCATTACCGAACCCGGCTGACGCACAGTCTCGAAGTGGCGCAGATCGCGCGTACGGTAGCCCGCGCGCTCCGGCTCGATGAGGATTTGACCGAGACGCTGGCGCTCGCCCATGACCTCGGCCACACCCCGTTCGGCCATGCCGGTGAGGAGGCTCTCAACACCGAGATGGCGCGGTTCGGCGGCTTCTCGCACAACGACCAGACCTTGCGCATCTTGACCCACCTGGAGCGCCGGTATGCCGGGTTCGACGGGCTCAACCTGACCTGGGAGACGCTCGAAGGCACCGTCAAGCACAACGGACCGCTGATGGGGCCGGGACGCGATCGGCCACTGCCGCCAACCATCCTCGAATATGATCGCCTTCAGCCGCTGGCGCTCGACAGCTTCCCCGGCGCCGAAGCGCAGATCGCCTCGCTCGCCGACGACATTGCCTACAACAATCATGATCTCGACGATGGGCTGCGCGCCAGTTTGTTTACGGTGGGCGATCTGGCCGACGTGCCGCTGGTGGGCCCTGTATTTGGCGAGGTCACGGCGCGCTATCCGGCGCTCGACGAGCCGCGCCTGATCCATGAATCGATACGCCGGGTGATCGACCGTATGGTCGGTGACCTGATCGCCGAGACCGGCCGGCGGCTCGCCGACAGTCGGGCTCGCTCGGTCGCCGAAATCCGCGCGCTGAAAACCCCAGTCGCCGCCTTTTCCGATGCGATGCGCCAAAACGACCGAGCGCTGAAGGAGTTTCTGTTCGAGCGGATGTATCGCCACTACCGGGTCAACCGGATGAGCTCGAAGGCGCGCCGTGTCGTCCGCGATCTGTTCGGACTGTATCTCGCCGAGCCCGAATGCCTGCCCGGCGAGTGGCGCGGGCTGACGGCAGGCCCCGACGACCCGCGGACCGCGCGTGTCGCCGCCGACTATCTCGCCGGCATGACCGACCGCTTTGCGCTCGACGAGCACCACCGCCTGTTCGACACTTACGTGCCGACCTGATCACCATTGCAAATCACGTTTCACAGGCAGGCAGGACAAGTCCCGTCCTTCTGAAGCCTTGCAATTTCCGTCTTGCCCGGACTTGATCCGGGCATCCAGGTCTTGCAAGCGGTGTCGTGGGAAGATGTGGACTGCCGGGCCGAGCCCGGCCGCGGGATCGGCGGGTGGGGCTTCCAGCGATGACCAACATTTTTCATGATGTGCGCCGGCTCGTCGTTGCCGCGATCGGCGATCTTGCGAGGCAAGGGGCGTTGCCGCCTGGGCTCGATCTGTCCCGCGTCGCGGTAGAGCCGCCGCGCGACCCGGCGCATGGCGATCTTGCCACGAACGCGGCGATGGTGCTGGCCGGCGCCGTCAGAGAGCCGCCGATGGCGCTCGCCGAGCGGATCGCCGGAGCCCTCGGCGAGCGAGAGCTCGTCACCGGGGATTACCGGGGCCGCGGCCTGACAGTCACGGTAGCGCGTCCGGGCTTTTTGAACTTCGAGCTGGCAGCGGAGAGCTGGCACGCGCAATTGCGCGCGGTGCTGCAGGCCGGTGCGCATTTTGGCGATTCGGCGCTGGGCGCCGGCGAGCGGGTCAATATCGAATATGTTTCGGCCAACCCCACCGGGCCGATGCATGTCGGCCACGGCCGCGGGGCGCTGGTCGGTGATGCGCTCGCGGCATTGCTTGCCAAGGCCGGGTTTCAAGTCGAGCGTGAATACTACATCAACGATGCCGGGGCCCAGATCGACATCCTCGCCCGCTCACTCCATCTGCGCTACCGCGAGGCCTTGGGCGCGGACATCGGATCGATACCCGAAGGCCTCTATCCTGGCGAATATTTGATCGAGACCGGCCGGGCCTTGGCGGGACGCGACGGGAAGAAATGGCTCGATCGGCCGGAATGCGAATGGATCGCGCCCTTACGAGAGTTTGCGGTCGCGGCGATGCTGACGCTGATCCGAGAGGATTTGGCCGCCTCGGGTGTGCGCCACGACCGGTTCGTGTCGGAACGCGCGCTGGTGGATGCGGGTGCGATCGGCGAATGTCTCGCCGCACTCGACGAGCGAGGGCTGATCTATACCGGTATATTGGAGCCGCCAAAGGGCAAGCTGCCCGATGATTGGGAACCGCGGCCGCAAACACTGTTCCGCGCCACGCAATTCGGCGACGATGTCGATCGGCCATTGAAAAAATCGGACGGGTCGTGGACCTATTTCGCTGCCGACATCGCTTATCACCGCGACAAGTTTCACCGCGGATTTAAGAATCTGATCGATGTGTGGGGCGCCGATCACGGCGGCTATGTCAAGCGCATGCAGGCTGCGGTCAAGGCGCTGACCGGGGGCGAGGCGACGCTCGACGTCAAGCTGTGCCAGCTGGTCAATCTGTTCGACAAGGGCGCGCCGGTGCGCATGTCAAAGCGGGCAGGCACCTTTGTTACGTTGCGCGAGGTGCTCGACGAGCTCGACAAGCGCACAGAAGGGCACGGCAAGGACGTGTTCCGCTTTATGATGCTGACCCGGCGCAACGATCAGGCGCTCGATTTCGATTTTGCCAAGGTCACCGAGCAATCGCGGGATAACCCGGTCTTCTATGTGCAGTACGCCCACGCGCGGGCGGCTTCGGTCATGCGCCACGCGGCAGAGGAGTTTTCGCCGGACGATTTGGCGGATCGGGCGCTGGCCGCGGCCCCGCTCGACCGGCTCGCCGATCCGGCCGAGCTCGCGCTGATTCGCCAGCTGGCGCAGTGGCCGCGGCTCGTCGAGGGTGCGGCCGAGACGCACGAGCCGCACCGTATCGCCTTCTATCTCCAGGAAGTCGCAGCCCGGTTCCACATGCTGTGGAACAAGGGCCGTGACGAATCCACCTTGCGGTTTATCCTTGCCGATGATCCGGGGCTGACCCGGGCGCGCTTGGCTCTGGTCCGCGGCGTCGCCATCGTCATCGCCTCCGGCTTCGCCGTGATCGGCGTCGAGCCGGTCGAGGAGATGTAGCGGTGTCCTACAATCTCAAACAGATCGACCCCGAGGAGCGGACCGGCCTCTATGCCGACCCGCGTGAGGAGGTGCCGGGGACCGGGTCTCGGCGGATCTTGACGGCGGCCGTCACGCTCCTCGTCATGGGGCTGTTCGCGGGCGGTCTATGGTTTGCTTATGTCGAGGGTCTGCACCATGCGGCATCGCCCGGCAGCGGCGACGACATCCCGCTGATCCGTGCCGATGCCCAACCGATCAAGGTCCGGCCGGCAAACCCGGGCGGCATGGCCATCCCCGATCGCAACATGCTGTTCTATAGCGAGAGCCGGCCGACGGTCGAGCACTTGCTGCCCTCGCCGGAACAGCCGATGGCCCGACCCGCGGCACCGCCAGCCGAACCCGCCGCATCACCATCGGTTGCGCTTGCGGCATCCCCGCCGGCGGCAGCGACGACCGCGGCATTGCCGACCGAACCGGCCTCGGTGGCGGCGGCAATAGCGACGCCCGCTTCCAGCGCCGGATCGAGCCCCCGCGAGCAGCCGGAAAAACAGGTGGAACGGCCCACAGCTCCCGAGCAGGCGAATCTGCACCACGCCTCACGCGAAGCGGCCCGCGCTGGCGTGTCACCGGGCAGTGCCGGACTCGTTCGGCTCCAGCTCGGCTCGGTGCGCAGCGAGGGGGTCGCGCGCCAGGAATGGGAACGCATCCGACGCGACAACGCCGATCTGCTGGGCAAGCTATCGGCCGTCGCGGTCCGTGCCGATCTCGGTGAGAAAGGGGTTTATTACCGCATCCAGACCGCACCCGTCGGCGACATCGCCCGTGCCGACGAAATCTGCGGCAAGCTGCGCCAACGTCACCTCGGCTGCATCATCGTTCGCTGAGCCGATAAATGCGTTGCCCGAGGAGGGCGGTTTCGCGATCCGCTGCCAGGATCCGCTGCCAGGATCCGCTGCCAGGATCCGCTGCCAGGACCCGCTGCCAGGACCCGCTGCCAGGACCCGCTGCCGGGATCCATTGCCGGGTTCGACTTGGCTCGCCATGTTGAATGGCGCTGGCGTCGTCGTTGGCTGACGCCTGGCCTGGGCTCGTGGGAACGCGCTTAGAGGCAAGAAGGGGCTCGACTTGGTAGCAGCACCATCTCGCGGGCGCCGGGCGCGAGCGGTCGTGTTCGGCTGCGCCGCCGCAGAGTTGAGCGCGGATGAACAGCGCTTTTTCACCGCGGCCGACCCGGCGGGCTTCATCCTGTTCCGACGCAACTGCCGAGCCCCAGACCAGGTGCGCGCGCTCATCGCGGCATTACGCGGCTGTGTCCGCCAGGACGATGCGCCGGTGCTGATCGACCAGGAAGGGGGCCGGGTGGCGCGATTGCGCCCACCCTTTTGGCGTCTCTATCCGTCAGCCGCCCGGATCGCCGCGCTTCCCGATCCGGCAGCGGCGGAGACCGCGTGGTCGGGCGCGCGCCTGATTGCCGACGACCTCGCCCGGCTCGGCATCACCGTCGCGTGCCTGCCCGTCCTCGACCTGCCGGTTGCCGGCGCCGACCCGGTGATCGGCGACCGTGCCTATGGCGCCGCGCCGGAGCGCGTCGCGCTGCTTGCACGAGAGGTCTGTAACGGGCTCCTCGCCGGAGGTGTGCTCCCGGTCCTCAAGCACATTCCGGGGCATGGCCGGGCGCACGTCGACAGCCACTACTCCTGCCCGATCGTGACCGCCGGCCACGACGAATTGTCCCGCACCGATTTCGCGCCGTTTCGCACATTGGCGGCGATGCCGTGGGCGATGACCGCGCACATCGTGTACCGCGCGCTCGACCCGATGTCGGCCGCAACCTTATCGCCTCGGATCGTGGCGGACATCATCCGCGGCGAGATCGGCTTTGACGGCGTATTGATTTCCGATGATCTGTCGATGCGCGCGCTTGGCGGCAGCCTTGGCGAGCGGACGCGGCGGGCGCTCGATGCGGGGTGCGATCTGGCGCTGCATTGCAATGGCGATCTCGACGAGATGGAGGAGATTGTTGCCGCGGCGGGGCCGCTATCCGAAATCTCGGCCACGCGGCTGGCGCGGAGCGAGGCGATGCGGACCGCCGAGCTCCGCGGTGCCGCCGATTTCGATCGGGCCACGGCCGAGCGCCGCTTCGATGCGCTGTTGGCGGAGCTGCCGTGATGGGCGGCGCATCGCTGGCGGCGACGATCTACCAGGCCAGCACCTGGGTTCTGCCGGTCGTCATCGCTGTGACCTTTCACGAGGCGGCGCACGGTCTCATCGCCTATCACCGCGGCGACGACACCGCGATGCGGATGCGGCGCGTCACCTTCAACCCGCTCAATCACATCGATCCGTTCGGCACGATTATCCTGCCGGCGTTGCTCTATTTGACCTCGGGTTTTTTGTTCGGCTATGCGAAACCGGTGCCGGTGAATTTCGGCCGGCTGCGCGACCCGCGGCGCGACATGGTCTGGGTGGCGCTGGCCGGGCCGGCGACCAATGTGCTCTTGGCGATCGCTTCCTCGCTGCTGTTCTACGGGGTCGGCTTCCTTCCGCCGAGCCCGGCGGAATGGATCGCCGCCAACCTCGTCCATTCGCTGCAGATCAACGCAATCCTGTGCGTGTTCAATCTGTTGCCGTTGCCGCCCCTGGATGGCGGCCGGGTCGCGGTCGGGCTATTGCCGCGCGCGCTCGCCTCTCCGCTCGCCCGGATCGAGCCCTATGGCATCCCGATCCTGTTGCTGCTGCTGTTCGTGCTGCCCTGGATCGGTTCGCGCACCGGTTTCGACCTCAACATCCTCGCCTATGTGATCGGCGTGCCGACCGAGGCCTTGATCCGGTTTGTGCTGATGCTGACCGGGCAGGGCGGATGACCGAACCCGCCCGTCGGCCCGCTTCCTGCCCACCCCGAAGATCGGCCAAGGACCGCGATAGGCGGCTAGCGCCAGCCGAGCAGCTGGTGCTCGACCTCGACGGCTATGAGGGGCCGATCGATCTCTTGCTGTCGCTGGCGCGTGAGCACAAGGTCGATCTGGCGAAAATCTCGATCCTCGATCTGGCTGATCAATATCTCGCTTTTATCGACCGCCGGCGGCAATTGCGGCTCAAGATCGCCGCCGATTACCTGGTCATGGCGGCCTGGCTCGCCTATCTGAAATCCCGCCTGCTGCTGCCCCGATCGCGGCCCGGCATTGCGCAGCGAGCGGCCGGTCACCCGCAAATTGTCGCGCGCCGCGGTCGAGACCCTGGCGGTGATTGCCTACCACCAGCCGATCACTCGCGCTGAAATCGAGGAGATCCGCGGCGTCGGCCTCGGCAAGGGCACGCTCGACAATCTGCTGGCGGCGGGTCCGGCGATCGACGAACTGCGCGCCGCCGGCCTGCTCGACCTCACTCCATCTATCCTTGGTGAGGATGCAGAGACGACGAAGATGACCGAATAGGACTAATGAGGCGCTTGCAGCTATCGCTCCTGGGAAGGTGATCCGAACTGTGTTCGTTTTCTCCCGCCGCTCCATTCAAAATTGTTTGGATGAACTCTCTGACATTCTGCCTGCGCAAGCCATCAGTGGCTGGGTAGAGCGATTGAATCAAGTTGGTAAACATCGCTTCGCCACCAGCTGGGAGCCATGTCTACTCCATAGCCTCCGCCGTCTGGGGCAAGTCCATTACGAATCTCCGATGACCGATGGGCGCAAACCAGATATAAGTTTTATCTATCCAAACGAGAATTCTGTGGGCTTCGTGGCCGATATTACCTCGATATCTGACGAAGGCCTCCACATTGCTAACCCGTTTCACCACTTTTCTCAAGAACTTGCTAAGGCCGCGAGCACTGCCGGCCTAAATGCAAATCACCTGCGCGTAGATGTTCGCGGTCGAACATCTGGCTCGTTCGGATACGAGAAGACTACGCTTTGCCTCCCGCCGTCAGCCGAAATTCCCGAATTTATCAACGGTCGCGTGGTCCCATTTTTGAACGAAATTACAGCACGTAGGTTGTCATCTCATGCGACGATAGTCGGAGAGGATGGAATAGACCTCACGATCTCCTACAACTGCCATCAGCGGGGCATGAGTGGTTCTTATCCTGCGTATGATGTAAGGCAATCGCCTAAGCAGAACCCTTTATGGACCAAGTTACGGGATAAAGGAACGAAACTTAAATGTTCCTCTGACACCGCATTGGTTGGTATCATAGTCTGCGATGGTGGTTCCACGCTATTCCATCGAACGGGGTCGCTTGGGATCAACACTCTTAAGGACGTAATACACCAATTCTTAGCAGCTTATGATCATATTACATTTGTACTAATATTAGCGGTCGATAAGAAATACCCCTATTCCTCTTCTAATATGGAGCTCCGATTCCGATCAGAATTCCA
>JBOHME010000044.1:0-31786 GCA_050729795.1 Allostellaceae bacterium
GCCGAATCCGGGCGGGTGCGGCAGCCGCACGGTCCGGGCGCGCGAGCCAAGGGCGGCGCCGGGCGGCGGTGCTGCCGAAGCTATCGCGCCCGGTCTCATGGCGCCAGCCTGTCGGCGGATCGCCGAACCAGACCCGACGCCCATTTGCCGAATCCGCCCGAGCGCCCCACTGCCGCGGCGGTATATGCTCGCTGTTGCGGCGCGCCGGGATTTGGTGCGGGTCGCACCCGTGATGATCGGCGGAGGACAATATGGTCGACCTATCCGAGAAGCGCAGGATCGGACGCACCTCGCTCGCGGTCGGTGCCGTCGGTCTCGGCTGTGCGACACTCGGCGGCAGCCGCATCCGCGTCAGCCGTGAGGAGGCCGAGGCGATTGTGCGCGCCGCCTGGGCCGCCGGACTGCGCTATATCGATACTGCACCCTATTACGGCTACGGCCAGGCCGAGCGCTGCGTCGGCGACGCGATGCGCCAGGTTGCCCGCGCGGAATGGGTGCTGTCGACCAAGGTCGGCCGGCTGCTGCGACCGCGCGCGGAGCCAAACGGGGCCGACCCGCAGCGGCCTGCGATGCCGTTCGAGGCGGTCTACGATTACTCCTATGACGCGATCATGCGCTCGTTCGAGGACAGCCTGCAGCGCCTCGGCCTCGCGCGCATCGACATCCTCTATGTGCATGATATCGGCGCGATGCAGCATGGCGAGGCAGCGCATCCCGCGCTGATGCGCACCCTGCGTGAGAGCGGTTATCGCGCTCTTGACGAGTTGCGCAGCGCGGGCGTGGTGCGGGCGATCGGTATCGGGGTCAATGAGCGCGAAGTGCTGCTCGAAGCGCTGCAATGGGGGCAATGGGACGCGTTTCTGCTCGCCGGCCGCTACACCCTCCTCGAACAGGCACCGCTCGACGATCTATTGCCGCAATGCGCCGCGGCCGGGACCTCGATCATCGTCGGTGGCCCGTTGAACTCCGGCATCCTCGCCGGCCGCGACACCTGGAACTACCGCACCGCCCCGCCTGAAATCACCGCACGGGTCGCCGCGCTCAGAACAGTCTGCGAGCGCCATCGCGTGCCGCTGGCGGCAGCCGCGCTGCAATTTCCGCTCGCCCATCCGATCGTGGCCGCGATCATCCCCGGGCCACGCGACGTCGCCGAGCTGCACGCCAATCTCGCGCTGCTGCGGCATCCGATCCCGGCCGAGCTGTGGGCGGAGCTGCGCAACGCCGGGCTGCTCCACCCGAAGGCGCCGACACCCGGGTGATCCGCCGCCGACCTCGATCGACCGGCGCCGCCGCTCGCCGAGCTTGGCGCCGGGCCCGGTGGCAGCGCGACGATTGCTCCTGGTTTGCGAGTGTGATTTGTCGCCCGGTTGCGAACGCGGCGGAGGATGGCGGCGATGACGGTGTTTCATCTGGTGCGGCACGGCGAGCCGGCGATCGTCGGACGCATCCATGGGCGCACACCCGGCATCGGCTTGTCGCAACGCGGGCGTGCCGAGGTCGCGCTGGTGGCCGAGCGGCTCGCCGGCGAGGCGATCGCGGCGCTTTATGCGAGCCCGCTGGAGCGCACCCGGGAAACCGCGGAGATCCTTTCGGCGCGGCTCGATCTGCCGGTCACCTACCGCGAGGATGTGATCGAGCTCGATTTTGGCGAATGGACCGGGCTGACCTTCGACGAGGTCCGGGCCGACCGGCGCTGGCCGCTATGGCAGCATCATCGCAGCATTGCTGCATTGCCCGGTGGCGAAAGCATGCGCCAGGTCCATGCCCGGGTGGTCGGCGCGTTGTTCGAGGTGCACCGGGCTTATCCTGCCGGCAATATCGCAATCGTCAGCCATGGTGACGTGATCCGCGCGGCGCTCTTGTTTGCTCTGGGCATGCCGCTCGACCTCTATGCCCGGATCGAGATCGGCCTCGCCTCGGTCAGCACGATCCGCATCGACGAGGCCGGCATGCGCGTGGCGGCAGTCAACGAGCGACCGCGCTTATAACACGCGTCTGGGCCGGCGCCCGTCTAACCCGGTGGCAGGCTGGCGAGCGCGGCATTGGCGGCGGCGATGCCGCTGAGGAAGGCGCCGTGCGCGGTCGAAAAAAAATTGGGCGAGGTGGCTTCGCCAGCAAAGAACAGCCGTCCATCGACCGGTGCGGCCAGCACTTCGCGAGCCCCGGCATTTCCCGGCCTGCCATAGGAATAGGAGCCGCGTGACCACGGATCGCGCTGCCAAGCGGTGGCAGCCAACAGCGAGACACGCTTGCGGATGTCGCTGCCGAGCAAATTCGCCAGCTCGTCGGTCGCAAAGGCGAAGATCGCGGCATCGCCTTCGCGCTCCATCGCCGCGGCAAAGCGGCCACCGAAAAAGCAGTAGATCGCCGGCCGCTCCAGGGGCCGGATCTGATAGCTCATGGTCTCGCGCCGCACCGTCGAGCCGACCAGGAATTCGCCGTGGCCGACGCCGTCAACGGGTCCCGAGAGGCTGATGAACAGCTTGTCGTCGACCCCGAGCGGCAGCCCCGATGCCGCGGCGAGCTTGTCCGCGAGCGGCGGGTCGAAACGGATCACCTCATCGGCCAGAATCGTCGTCGGCACGGTGACGATCACGCGCGCCGCGGTCAGCGTGCCCTGTGCGGTGTCGAGCCGGATCAGCCGGCCGCCGTGATCGATGCGCGAAACCGGTGTGGACAGCGCCAGCGGCAGCCCGTCGGCCAGCCGCTCGAACAGCCGCCCATACCCCTCGCGCAGCCGCCAATTGGTGCCGCTATCCTCGTAGTGCACGTAATCCTTGACCGAGACGCGGTCGAGCTCGGCCCCATTGGCCCAGGTGCTGGTGGCGTCGAGCAGCGCGTTCCAGCGGCCGCCGGCCGGCAGCACGCTCGCCAGCGTGCGGTCTTCCGGCTCGGCCGCGGCACGGCGCCGCGCCCGCGCCTGCGCCTCGCGGGTGGCGAGCCAATCGGCCTCGGCCTCTTCCGTCTCGCCGCTGCGGCGCAGCCGGCTGGTCCATTCGGGCGGCCGGCGGTGAACCGAAAAGCCGAGATCCCGAGCGATCGGCGACAGCGGGTTGCGGTCGGCCGAATGCAGCCATTCGGCGCCGCGGTCGAGCGCAAAACCTTTGGGCGCAATGGTATGAACCCGGCCGCCGACCCGGTCGCGTGCCTCCAGCACCAGCACGCTGCGACCGCTGTTCTCGATCAGGCGGCGGGTCGCGCCGATCCCGGCGGAACCGGCACCGATCACGGCAATCTCGACCTCGGATGGAAAACCACTCATCTCTGCTCGGCCTTGACAGGGCGAGTCGCAAACGGACCCGGGGGCGTGCGCCGGAAGCAACATGAACGTGGCGGTGGTCGCCGACGATCCTGCGGCACGCGGCGCCGATCATAGCGCAGCTTTGCGCGACAGCGTCGTCACTTGCAGCCTTGCCGCCGGTCCGGTCAGGGGTGCGCCCAGCCGCGACGGTCGGGCATCGCCGCGGTGTCGGTCGATGGTGCCCGTTGATATTGCGCAACGCAGTGGGCGCGCGTATGGTCGGCAGGTCCGCCGGTCGCACCACGGTCCGGTTTCCGGCGATGCTCGATCAATCGCGGAGTCGCATAGCTTGGTTGAGCGGCCCTTTACACACCAGCTGCCGGCGGAACCGCATTCGACGGCAGCGACCGGCAATGGCGGCGAGTGGGAACAGAAGCAGGAGCCCGCCGAATATTATCGGGCGGCCGCGGCACGCGCGCGGGCGCTGGCGCAGGATGCGACGACGCCGCGGGTCAAGCAGCATCTGCAGGAGCTGATCAGCCGATACGATCGCCTCGCGGGCGAAGTCGAGCGGACCAGCGAGGGCGAGGCTGGCCGCAACGCGGGCCGGCTGCGTTGACCGGCCGACGCGAGCAAAACATCCCAGCCGCCGACCCGGTGCAATCCAAGAAGCCAAGATGACGGACCCCAGAACGGGTGAGCCCGGCACGGCTGCGCCGGGTGCTGATTTTGCCACCGCGATCACCGTTGTCGGCGCAGGTGCGATCGGCAGCGCCGTCGCCTATTCCCTCGCGGTCGCCGGCTTTGCGCCGAGGCTCGTTGCCCGCGGCGAGAGCTTGGCAGTGATCCGCCGCGATGGGCTGCGGGTTGACAAATGGGATGGCGGCGGCGGGGTCGTGTGGCTCGAGACGAGCGATGATCCGCGCGATTTTGGGCCGCAGGACCTGGTGATTGGCACGATGAAGGCGCAGGACTGGCCCGCGGCACTTCCGGCGCTGATCCCGCTGATCGGACCGCGCACCACCCTGCTGCCGGCGATCAACGGTGTGCCGTGGTGGTATTTCGACGGCATCGACGGCCGCTTTGCCGCCGAGCCGATCAGGGCGGTCGATCCCGACGGCGCGCTCTTGGCGGCACTGCCCGCATCGCGGGTCATCGGCGCGGTGATCTATATGGGGGTCAGCCGCAGCGGTCCCGGCGCGATCCGCTGGACCAGCGGCAACAAATTCGTGCTCGGCGAGGCGACCGTGCCCGGCGGCGGGCGCGCCGAACAGGCGGCCGCGGTGCTGCGCCGCGCCGGGTTTGACGCGACCGTCACCGCTGACATCCGCGGCGAGGTCTGGGCCAAGCTGCTTGGCAACGCCGCGATCAACCCGCTTTCGGTGATTGCCCGTGCTCGCATTGACGAGATCATGGCCGATCACGGTCTGGGTCGGGTGGCGCTGGCTGCGATGCACGAGGTTGCGGCGGTCGCGTCGGCGATCGGCGCGCCATCGCGGATGGCGGTCGAGAAACGCTATGCGATCAATGCCGAGCTTGGCGCCTTTCGCACCTCGATGCTGCAGGATTACGAGGCCGGACGCGCACTCGAATTGGGGGCGTTGGTCGATGCCGTGGTCGAAATCGGCGATCGGGTGGGCATCGCCACGCCAATGACCGCGGCGCTCGGCGCGCTGGCCCGCCGCGCCGCGGCGCTGCGCCCGGCCGCGGTCTGAGCCTGCCCATCCGTCATTCGCGCCGGAAGAGCCGCCGCAGCACGGTCTTGGCGCGTGTCGGGATCCACTTGCGATCGGCCGGCAGGTTGCCGCCGGCGCGGTTGATATAAAAGCTCAGCATCGAATCGCCGACTGGTGGGTGCCGGCCTTGCGGCGCGTGCTCTACTCGGCTGAGAGCTGCAACGATCGGGCGATATATTCGGAGTTGTCGCTCGTGAACACGCGAGGTTCGCGATCGAGGGCGTCGCTTTCCTTGGCAACCCCGTCCGACATTGGCCTCGCCACCGAGCGTCACACGGCTCCCGATCTTGATCGGCGCAGATGTGAAGACAATGGCCCCGTCCTCTCGCGCCGCCAGTGTGTGGGAAACGAGCACCGACTTGCCGCCGAGCACGGCGTGGCCACCAATCTCCGTCAAGTCGGGATCGACGATATAACCGGTATTGATGACGCCGCTTCCCAGATAGAGCATCGGCGAATAGGCGCACAGTTACAGCTTGAAGGTGCAACCGCTGGTCGGCTTTCGAGCAATCATTGCGCCATTCTAGCGTGTTCGTACAATATCTCGACAGCGGTGGCAACTGCTGCCATTTTGCCGCTGGGATGGCGAGCCGGCAGAATCGCCACTCGGTGGAAGCTGCCGCGGCTCTTTTTGCCGGCTGCAGCGGCCGGGGTGGGTGGTTTATCCCGCTGCGACGACCGCTGCGGCCGTTGAAGCGACAAGACGAACATCAAACAGCTCGCGCAACTGCTCAAGTAGTCCGGGCTCCGGTGACGGAGCCATGTTCACGAGGCTGGCGGCAGGTCGCAGCGCGGGAACGTGCTCAATTCGAGGCGCGGCAAAGTATGGCAAAGCTCCTATTCACGTTATGGCCATTTCCGGGTCACATTCATCCGAATGTGGCGATTGCACGGGTTCTGTGCGATCGCGGCCATCAGGTGGCATTTTATACTGGAGGCTCGATGCAAGCCTCGCTCGAAGGGGAGGGGCTGCGGTGTTTTCCGTTTCAGCGGGTCGAAGAAGCACGCATCGCGGCGGCCGTCCTCGCGCTCGACGCGCTGAGCCTGAAGTGGGGGAGTGTGCGTCGTCGCAAGGCCCTGCTGCGTGACTGGCTGCTCGGGACGCTCGACGCTCAGCTCGAGGATCTTGCCGCGGTACTCCGGCTCTGGCGGCCCGACGTCATTGTCTGCGATCCCGCGATGTGGGCTCCGCTGCTGGTGCTGCAGGAAGCAACGCAAACTCCGCTTGCGATCATGTCATATGTCGCAGCCTGCATGCTCCCCGGACCGGACGGCCCGATCCTCGGCCTTCCATTGCCGCGGCCGCGCGGCAGACCAGCGCGATTGAGCCGCTGCGTGCTGCGCGCGCTGGCGCATCTGGCCGCGGCCGACGTGCGGCGCGCCGCCAATTGCTACCGCGGGCGCTACGGCTTGTCGAAGATCGGCACGTCGGTCACCGCGTTTGCCGGGCAGATGCCTCTCTACCTGGTCCCCAGCAGCCCGGCCTTCGACCGCGACCGGCGCGGCCTGCCGCGGTCGGTTCACTATGTCGGGCCATGCACCTGGGACAAGCCCGCCGGCAATCCGCGCGCACCGTGGCTCGACGAGCTGCCGCGAGATCGCCCGGTGGTTTACGTAACCGAAGGGACCTTGCACGCCAAGCCGCCGCTTCTGTTGCGTGCGGCCCTCGAGGGCCTCGCGGCGCTCCCGGTCCGGGTAATTGTCACGACCGGCATGCACCGCGACCCGACGGAGATTGGCCTCGGTGCAATTCCGGCCAATGCCAGAGTGGAGCGCTGGGTGCCGCATAGCGACCTGTTTTGCCGCACCGACGTGGTCGTCACCACGGGCGGTACCGGCACTGTGCTCGCCGCCCTGTCGGCTGGGGTGCCGCTGGTCGTTGTCCCCACCGCCTGGGATCAGCCGGAGAATGCATGGCGCGTTTCCGAAGCGGGCGCAGGCATTCGCTTGGCGCCGCGCCAATGCACGCCCGACCGGCTGCGCAGCGCGGTGACCCGGGTGCTCGACGACCCGTCATTTCGCAGCAACGCCGGCCGCCTGGCCGCCGACTTTGCCCGCTATGGCGGGGCCGCGCAGGCCGCCCGCCTCATCGAGCAGCTTGCCGCCGATCAAGGTGATCGCTCGCGCGGCGGGAATGCGGCGCTGCCGATGACCGTCGCGGGTGGCACGGCCGCTCGATCCGCAAACGACGCCACCGCAGCTGCTCCTCGTGGCGGAAGCGAAGGGATGTAGCCGCAGATGGCGCGTTTTCTGATTACCTGCTGGCCGTTTGTCGGACACCTTTACCCGCAAATCAGCGTGGCTCACGCGTTGCGAGACCGCGGTCATGACGTTGCTTTCTATACCCACGGGTCGGTGCGGCAGACGGTGGAGAGCGAAGGGTTCGAGCT
This sequence comes from Allostellaceae bacterium, assembly GCA_050729795.1. Classification (GTDB taxonomy): domain Bacteria; phylum Pseudomonadota; class Alphaproteobacteria; order ATCC43930; family CGMCC-115725; genus AP-15. Next base: position 7,368 of record JBOHME010000044.1, read on the forward strand.
GTTCCCATTCGTCCATGTCGACGAGCGGCGCTACGAGCGGATCCACGCCCTTGAAGCCAAGGTGCCGGCCACCCAGCCAAAGCACCGGACGCTGTCCGTCGCGATGCGGGCCTACCGCGACATGCTGGCTGGCTCGATTCCGGAACAGGTCACGGATTTGCGGCCGATCATCAGCGGCTGGCGGCCCGATGTCCTGATCACCGACCCGGCCCTGTGGGCGCCGATTTTGGTGGTCTGGGAAATGATCGGCGTCCCGGTGACACTGTTGTCGCAGATGATCGGCTCGATGATTCCGGGACCGGATGCGCCGCCATGGGGCCCTGGGCTGCCACCGCCGCGGACCATGGGCACCCGCCTGTTGGCGCGCGCGACGCAGTTGGGTGTCGATGTGGTCGCCCACAATATGCGCCGCCAAGTCAATCGGATCAGGTCCCAATATGGACTTCGCCCAATGGGTTGCTCGGTCAACGCCTTTACCGGGCGGCTGCCGCTCTACCTGATCCCCAGCCTGCCGGAGCTCGATTACAACCGCCGCGATCAGCCGCCCAATGTGCATTACATCGGTCCTTGCGTCTGGACCAGGCCCGCCGGCGATCGGCTGCCGGACTGGCTGGAGAAGCTGCCTGCCGATCGGCCGTGGATCCACGCAACCGAAGGGACAGCGCAGTATCAGGAGCCGTTTTTGCTGCGCGCCGTTGCACAAGGTCTCACCGCCGAGCCCTTGGAAGTGATTCTGACGACCGGCCAATCTTCCCGCGATCCGGCAACGCTCGGCCTCGATCCGCTGCCGGCGAACCTCCATGTCGAGCGCTGGATCAGCCACGAGGACTTGCTGCCCCGTTGTGCGGCGCTGGTGACGACGGGAGGGGCGGCTACGGTGCTGGCCGCGCTCAAGGCCGGGATACCGTTGGTGGTGGTGCCCACCTTCTGGGACAAAAGTGACAACGCGCAGCGCGTGGTCGAGGCCGGTGTTGGGCTGCGCCTGTCGCCTCGGCGCTGCACTCCGGATCGAGTGCGCGCCGCGGTCAGGCGGTTGCTCGACGAGCCAGGCTTTCGTGAACGGGCCCGGTGCCTGGGACGGCGATTGGCGGCGGCTCCCGGCCCGCGCGGAGCCGCCGAGCTGCTCGAACAGCTGGCGAGGCAGGCGCCGGCGCCGCCAATCTGAATGCGTGGTTGGTCCGCGTTTCAATCCGCCCGGCGATACGCAATCATCGGCGGCAAAGCGCAACGGTGCGGGCGTTCGTTATCGGTTCTCTTCTTATCCGTTTCGATGTCATCATCATGGTCAAATTAACCGTAACATTGTCGTGCGGAAGGACCAGCATCGGGCTCAACCGACAATGAGGTAACGGTAAACAGGCGGGTGCCACAATGGGCGCAGACCGGTCGCTCTCGGCGACACTGCATCGGGCGATCTGCACCTTGCTGCCACAGGATATGCGATTGCGCTCGAATCCACTTGTCAGGCAGGCTCGTGCCGTCGATAATCGCCCGGATTACTTGGCCATCCTCGAAGTGCCGGTCGTGATGCGTTCATCAGCAGAGTTCTCAAACCGTGCGCGGTTGGCACGGCGCCGCCAGCTGTTTACCGCCGCGACGGTTGTCAATCGTGCGCCGCTCTTCAGGTTGACGTGTTGCCGCGCCTCCAACCCGCAAGTGGGTATCACCGAACATCGGAGGAATGCTTATGCCCAGTACCCGCGTCTTGTCGGGTGTCACACCGGCAGTTCTGGCCTGCCTGAAGGAGTTCGGTCGCGTCGAGCACGGTATTGTTTACGATCCGCCCGACGGCAGCACCTTCACCGCCTCGCGCCAGACGCGGCTGGGCGAGTGCGTGATCGACTTTGCCCACGACGAGGCAACAGACGAGCTCACGGTGACGTTTGTCAAAAAGCCGCTGCTGCTGCCGGAGGGATTGCTTTGGGACGGGCTGCTGACCGCGGTGGAACGCTTTCGCTCGGCTCCCGTCGGCACATTGTCGCGCGACGACATCATCGCCGGCTTTCGATTTATACTTGGCCGGGATCCCGAATCAGAAGAGGCAATTTTATTTAATCAAAAGACTCACGCGTCGATTGATCATTTTCGCGCCCACCTATTTAAAATAGCCCGATCTTACGATCACCAATCAGGCGGGCAGGAAGAGAATGGAATGGGCCTTTGGAGTAAGTTTCTTACAAACGAGCAAAGGTTTATCCATAAATGGAGTCACTATTTCCCGGCCTATGAGACACATTTTCAGCGCTTTGTTAACAAGACCTTGACCTTTATCGAGATCGGTTGCGGAGAGGGTGGTTCGCTGCAGCTGTGGAAACGATATTTGGGCCCCCATGCGCGCATTGTTGGCGTCGACATCGACCCCAACTGCAAAGCATTCGAAGAAGACCAGATCGAGATTCGCATTGGCGCGCAACAGGATCCGGATTTCCTGCAGCGCTTGATCGAGGAATTCGGCACACCGGATGTCGTGCTCGATGATGGCAGCCACGTCATGAGCCATGTCCGCGCAACATTCAGCTGTTTGTATCCCCGTCTGTCGCAAAGCGGCGTCTACATGGTCGAAGACCTCCACACTGCTTATTGGGACGAATATGAGGGAGGTCTGCGCGCGCCTGGAAGCTTTATCGAGCTTTCGAAACAGCTGATAGACGAACTGAACGCGGACCACGCCCGTGATGCGCTGGCGCCCACCGAATTCACCCGCACGACACTGTCTATGCATTATTATGATGGTGTCGTCGTGTTCGAGCGCGGCAGGCACAGCCGCAATCTGCCGATGAGAATTGGCAACGCGGCAGGATAGGATCCGGTCTCGATACCTGGAGAGTTCTGTACTTTTCGCTCCGGAGGCGACCCGATGAAGAATAAATGGCGCGCATCTCGCGCCTGCGCGGCCATAGCTGTAGCCGGATTGACATTCGCGTGGATCGCGCTCGTCGCTCCGCTCGCACGCGCGCAAGAACTCGACCAAGCACTTAGGGCTGGCGATTTTCGCCAGGCCGCACCCCGAGGCTTTGGCGATCGCGACAATAGTTGGCCCGAATCGATGGTGTGGTGGCGCGATCACTTGTATGTCGGCACCTCGCGCGAGACGGTGTGTACGAGCGTTTTTGCCCTTTGGGATGCCGCCGCTCTAAATCTTGGACTCGACTTTGCCGATACCTATATTCCCTACCCTCCGGCGGATCCCGATCTGTCGTGCGCCCCTGATGGCGCAGACCTGTCTCTTCAGGCGGAGATTTGGCGTTGGACGCCAGCAGACAACACTTGGACACGAGTCTTCCAATCGCCTCTTGCGCTGAACAACCCCGGTCCCGAAGTCGGGACGCTCCCGGTCCCGCCTCAGGTGATGTGGCAGGGCAAGAAACTGCCATATGACACCACCTTTCGGGGGCTGCAGCCGTTTACCGAGCCCGACGGCACGCAGGCGCTCTATGCCTTTGGCGTCAACAGCGCCATCATGTGGAACGGGATAGACCTGCCGCCGCCGCGGATCTTGCGCAGCACCGATGGGGTGACCTTCACCCCGGTGCCACAGAATCCGGGAACATTTCTGGGCGACCTTCCGTTCGCTTCCGATCATTCTAGCTTCCGCTCCCCGGTGTCTTTCGCGGGCAAGCTCTTTGTTTTGTCCGGCGCAGCAGAAGGTTATGGCGCATTGATCGGCTCGGCTGATCCGGCGAAAGGGAACAATGCGTGGTTTCTCGCGAGCCCGCCGGGAATGCAGTTCTATGATATAGCCGTCTTCGACGGTTGGTTGTATCTGGGCGGCTTCAGCGTGACCCAAGGCTATTCGGTCATGAAGACGCGCGCCCAAGGAACCCCGCCCTACCAGCTCATCACGGTCGTGCCGAACGGTGCATTTCTGACCCCGCTACCGAGCGAATCCGTCGTTAGCATGCATGTGTATCGCGGCCGCCTCTATGTCGGGACCGCCACCTTTACCGAGGTGATCCGCATCAATCCCGACGATAGCTGGGACCTGGTGGTCGGCGCACCGCGCCAGGTGCCGTTGCCCAATGGCGGTTCGGAATGGAAGTATCCGCTGAGTGGTCTCGATGCCGGATTTGGCGACACCCTGAACGATCATGCCTGGTGGATGGAAGATTTCGATCACGACCTTTATATCGGGACCTATAACGCAAGCACGGGGTATCGGCTCGACCCGACAGCCGGACCATTACTTCTGCCGCATATGGGGGCCCAGCTCTACCGATCGCATGACGGCGGCTGGTACTACAGCGCCGTTACGACGACGGGCTTCGCCACCGCGTCCGATCCGTATGGCGGCATTTTCGACTACGGCATCCGCACCATGTCCAAAACCCCATACGGTATGTTTCTCGGCACTACGAACGACTATTACGGGCTGGAGATTTTTCGCGGAACCCATCATGCCCCGGCTGTCCCGCGTCCGCCGCGTCATGTCGAGATCGAGCCCCTTAACGATGGCAATGCATTGCTTTCGTGGCAGAAGTCACCGGGTGCCACGCAATACCAGATCTGGCGCGCGGGACGATACCCGATCAGCATCCGCAGCAACCCTGACATCGAAGACTATCAGATCAATGTCGAAGATGTCAGCGAGTCGACCGGCTTCAACCTCCCGGACATGTATATCGGCCCTTACCAGCAGGTCGGGGAGACCACAGACACCGTTTTCGTCGATACCACCGTGCAACCCGGGCAGTCATACATGTATTATGTCGTCGCCGAAGCACAGCGTGGCAGCAACGGCTCCGCCACTCCGACAACCGGCTCGGTCAATATCATCGACCCCGCGACCGGTGCGGTTCTGGGTAGCGTTTATGATCCCCCAAATCAGTCCAACCTCGTCACCTTTCCGCTGCTGACCCCCTCGGTGACGTTTGCCCAGCTGTTGCAGGAAGTGGGTGTTCTCGATCAGCGGCAACGCTTTAAAAACCCGGTTACCCAGTTGACCGGGGTTCAAAAGATGATCGTCAACGCCCAACGCTCGGCGATGACCTGCAACATTCCCGCTGCTATTTCCGAGCTCCATCCGCAAGAAGCATACAATGAAGTCCTTGAGCCTGACGCGACCGATCTCGCGATCCTGCTCGCCAAGCTGGTGCGGCGACTGCAGCTCTTTCATCGCTTTCCAACCGAAATTGTTTCCACCGAATTTTGCAATGCGCCGCAACAGTGATCGCAGCACGGCGATCGCGCGGAGATCGATAAAATGCGAGACCGGCATGCGCGTTAGGGTCATCACGGTCGGTTCCGAGGGGGATGTACGGCCATATGTGGCGCTGGGCGTCGGGCTTCGAACGGCCGGCCATGATGTGCGGATCGTCGCACATCTGGCGTTTGCCGATCTCGTGCGCGGGGCCGGGCTGGACTTCGCTCCGGTGGCCGGGGATCCACACGAGTTGGCCGACAATCGCCAGTTGCGCAACCTGCATGACAATAGTCGCAATATTTTGCGCTGGTGGCGGACATTCAACGATGTCGATGCGCCGCTGATGCGCCAGCGGCTGCGCGACTGCTGGGAAGCGTGCCGGGACGCAGAAATTATCATCGTGTCGATACTGCCCTATCTGCTTGGCTATGCGATCGCCGAACAATTGCAAGTGCCGCTGGTGCGGGCGTTTTATTTCCCGGTCTCGCCGACACGCGCGCATCCGGCGGATTTCGTGCCGGCTGGGGTCCGGCTTGGCGCGCGGTTCAACCTCGCGACCTATCACGCACAGCGCCAGGTCCTTTGGCAAATCGTCCGGCCCTGGGTCGGCCGCGCCTGTCGCGACGTGCTCGGCGATCGAAGGCTGCCGTTCTTCGAGCCGTTTGGTGAGCTCGATCGGCGGCGGCAATTGCTGTTGTACTGCTACAGCCCGGCGGTTGCCCCGTCGCCGCCGGATTGGGGCGAATGGATCGAGGTCACCGGTTACTGGTTTCTGGATCAGTCGCTTGACTGGAGGCCGCCACCAGCTTTGTCCGCGTTTTTGGAGGAGGGACCGCCTCCCGTATATATTGGCGGCTTTGGGCGCATGACCAATCGAGATCCGGTCGAGCTCGCACGGACCGTGGTCCGGGCCGTGGCCGCAGCCGGACAGCGCGCGGTGGTATTCAGCGGATGGGGCGGCCTGCGGCCCAGCGAACTGCCGAGCGAGATCCTCGCCGTCGATTGGGTTCCGTTCGACTGGCTTTTTCCCCGGATGGCGGCGGTCGTCCATCACGGCGGAGCCGGCACCACGGCCGCCGGCTTGCGCGCCGGGACACCGACCATCACGATCCCATTTTTTCTGGACCAGTTTTTTTGGAGCAAGCGGGTCTTCGAGCTGGGCGCCGGGCCCCGGCCGATCCCGCGAAAGCACCTTGATGCAGACGCTCTGGCGACAGCTCTCCGGATCGCGGTCGCCGATCCCGGCATGCGCGACCGCGCCGCCGAACTCGGCACTCGAATTCGGGCCGAGAACGGCGTCGCGCGGGCCGTCGCCGCTTTCGAGCGCCACTTCGGCGCACCCGCGAACGCCGGTCGCTCGACCGCCGCCACTGCCAGGGTGGTGTCGGCATGACTTCCGCCGCGGAACTCGTCGACAGTTCCGTTAAGGACCTCTATCTTGAGCTGCTCAAGAAATGTCTAACCCGGACGATCAGCGCCGAGACCTATTCGGCGGCCGAGCCGTGGTTCGGTTTTGTGCGGTGGTGGCTCCTTCCTGTCCAACTATTCCTGCTGGCGCGCGGTTGGACCGTCGTCCGGCGTCAGGTGGTTGATTTGAGCTTGCGTAGTGAGGGACGCGACTGGCCGGCCGACGCCGAAACCATGATCGGCCTAAAGCGGCTGAACAACCTTCAGTTTTGTATCGAGCGCGTGCTTGAGGACGGGGTGCCAGGTGATCTGATCGAGACCGGCGTGTGGCGCGGCGGCGCGACGATCTTCATGCGCGGCATGCTCAAGGCATGGGGGGAGAAGACCCGGCTTGTTTGGGCGGCGGATTCGTTCAAAGGTCTGCCCAAGCCGCAACCTGGCGTCTGGCGAGACGATGAGCGGGGTCGCCTGTGGAAGTTTGGCACCACGCTCGCGGTGACGCTCGATCAGGTGCGCGCCAACTTTGACCGCTACGGTCTTTTGGATGACCAGGTGCGTTTTCTTCCTGGGTGGTTTCAGGACACCCTTCCGGCCGCGCCGATCGAAAGACTGGCGCTGGTGCGCTTGGACGCGGATATGTACGAATCGACGACGGTAGCGCTCGATGCTCTCTACCCTAAGCTCTCGATCGGCGGCTATTGTATTATCGACGACTATTACACCCATAGTGGCGCATGCAAGGCGGTATCTCAATATCGACAGCAGCATGGCATCACCGAGCCGATCGAGCGGATCGACTGGGCGGGCGCCTTCTGGCGTAAAGAGAAATAGCCGATGGTGATCACGCGCCCCGGCCCGCTGCGCGTCGATATCCTTGCCTTTGGCTCGCGCGGCGACGTCCAGCCATATGTGGCATTGGGGCTCGGACTGCGCGCTTCGGGTCATAAGGTGCGTCTCGTGACATTGCGTGGCTTCGAAGAATTCGTTCGCGGCCACGGCCTCGATCAAATCTCGATCGCCCCCGCTCCGCGGGAGATCGCCGCGACCGCCGCAGGGCAGGATTGGATCAGGCAACGCGACAAACCGAACCGCTTTCGCCGTGGTTTTGTCCGCGTAGTGCGGGCTTTGGTCGAGGATAGCATCGCTAATTATTGGCGCGTGTGCGGAGATGTCGAGGCTCTGATTGCATCGGCGTCCGGGCTGCTGTTGGCCGTGCACATTGCGCAGAAGATGGGCGTCCCACTGATCCGGGCCCAATATGATCCGTCTGCGCCGACCCGCTACGATTGGAACGGTCGAACGAGCCTTGCCATTGCGGCGCGCGGTGCGTGGTGGGCTTTTGCCGGTGCCGCGTTTCGTTTTCTGCTCTGGCAAGGGCTTCGCGGTCCGACAAATCGCGCCCGATCGCAGCTTCTTGGCCTGCCGCCGCTGCGTATGCAAGACCCGTTCACCACCTTGAATCGGCTCCGCGTCCCGCTGTTGGATGGCTACAGCCCGGTGGTGGTGCCCAGGCCACCGGATTGGGGGGATTGGATTCACGTCACAGGCTATTGGTTCTTGGATACGGCCTCCGACTGGCTGCCCCCACCGGGCTTGGTCGACTTTTTGCAATCAGGCCCGCCGCCGGTATTTGTCGGCTTCGGGAGTGTTCCGCTTCCGAACCCCGAAGCGACCGCTGGATTAGTGCTACGAGCACTGTCGCGCGCCGGCCGACGCGGGGTCCTGGTCGCTGGCGGGAGCAGACTGGCCTCCGGTCTCCTGGCTGACGGTGTGTTCGCAGTCGATGCCGTCCCCTATGACTGGCTTTTTTCGCGAGTGTGCGCGGCGGTCCATCAAGGCGGGGCGGGCGTAACCGCGGCAGCGTTGCGCGCCGGTCTCCCGTCGGTCGTTGTTCCGGTGTTTGGCGACCACCCATTCTGGGCGCAGCGGGTATTTCAACTCGGCGCCGGCCCGCGCCCGGTCCCGGCGCGGCGGCTGACGGAAGACGCGCTGGCCGACGCAATCCAGGCCACCGCCGGGAGCGAGATGCGGCATCGCGCTGCGGCCCTTGGTGCGCAAATCCGCAAGGAGGACGGGGTTGCGCGCGCTGTAGAGCTGTTTCACGAGCATGTCGGAGCTTTGCATTAAATGTGCGGTGCCGTCGCCGCATTGGTATCTCGGAGCCTAAGCCTCCCGATCTGGGCTAAGCCACATTCGCAATGGAGCCGAGGTCATGGTCGATCCCAACCCGCTTGCTAAAAAATCTGCCGCGCAAACGGCGTCAATACGTGCAAGTATCGAAAAGTTCGTAGCTCTGCTCCCGAGTGAAATTCGGCCGACGCGAGGCGATTTGATCCTCGGATTCGCGACGGGATACAAGCCGCACATGATCGCCCCTTTTGTCGAATCGGTCCGCACGCAGGGCAGGTTCACCGGCAAGATTGTGCTGTTTGTCGACGCTGCGGCGCGGCAGACAGCAGACTATCTGGCCGCGCACGACATTGAGGCCGTCGCATTCGATCCATCCAAATCACCGGCGCCGCAGGTCGGGGTAGCGCGATTTTTTACTTATTTCGACTATCTGCGTGAGCAATGGAATTCCGGCGCCGTTTTCAACCAGATCCTGATGACCGATGTGCGCGACGTCACGTTCCAGAAGCCGCTATTCGGCACGCCGTGCGAAGAGCTCGAGTTTCATCTCGAGGCTCCTCTGATCCGCAGCACGAGCACCCCGAATACAATTCATGAAAATGGATTGACGAGGAAATGGATCGAGGCCGCGTGCGGTGGGGAAGCCGTCGAAGCCTTGTCCTCCAACCTTGTTTCATGCTCGGGAACTATCAGCGGCCGGACGCGCGGTATCTTTGATTATTTGGCACAGATGCAGCTGCTAGCCTTGGGATTGTCGGAGGCGGCGGGATCGACCTGGGGCATTGATCAAGGCGTCCATAATTACATCCTTTACACCGGCCTTGCTCGCTCGGCCACGGCCAAGCCCAATTTTGCCCGAGTTGCCACTTTGGGGTTGGTGGCGGGGAGTAGCTTAAGTTGCGACGCCTCCGGACGGGTGATCAATCCCGATGGTGAGATCAGCGAAATCGCGCACCAGTGGGACCGCCACCGGCATCTGAGCAAAGCCATCTGCGCTGTTTATCTCCAGAACCGGCAGTATGGCAGATGGCGATTTTGGATGTCCCGCGTGCTGCCGCGGTTGACGCTGCTTACGCGGGTATGATGCAAGAGGCGAGGCTGGGGCAGAGGGCTTTGAATTCTTCATTCGCCGCGGCGTGCTCATCGCCGCTCGTAACGGGCTCGCGTCCACCGCCATGACGATGATACGCCACCGGCGATTTCGCCGGATGACCGAAGGGCCCTGCGGGCGAAGGGTCGATGGACTGCGCCGCTTCCGCCCCTCCCGAAGTAGGGAGATCACGGAGGCGAACTGTCCGAGGAAACTCGGATAGGATCGCTGAATGAAGCAGTCCAATGGTCCCCGTCCGCTGCCTATCTTTGGATTCTCGCGGCGTTTTCCGGCACTGCGCCGGATGCTGCCATTCATGTTGATATATCGAACGCGGATCGCCGCCGCGCTGCTAGCCCTGCTGATCAATTCGCTCGCCATTCTGGGGTTGGGTCAGGGGTTTCGTCGGCTTGTCGATTACGGGCTCGATAGCGGCAACTTGGCGATGCTCGATCGTGCCATTATCGTGGTTATCGGCATTGTCGTGCTGCTGGCCGGCTCGACATATTGCGGCGTCTATCTCGTGTCGTGGATCGGCGAACGGGTCGTCGCCGATATCCGCTGCGCCGTCTTCAACCGAGTGATCGCGCTGAGCCCTGCTTATTTCGAGGTCCGACGCACCGGCGACATCCTATCGCGGCTCACCACCGACACCACTCTGTTGCAAACGGTGATCGGCTCGACCGTCTCGCAGGGCCTGCGCAACGCTCTGCTTCTGGTCGGCGGTCTCGCCATGCTGGCCGTAACCAGCATCAAGCTGACCCTGCTTGCGTTGCTGATCGTGCCGGTCGTGATCGTGCCGATTTTGGTTTCCGGACGCCGGATGCAACGTCTGTCGCGAACCACCCAGGACGCGATCGCCGCGGTTGGGGCCTATGCCGAAGAGGCGATCAACGCCATCCGCACGGTGCAGGCCTTCACCCATGAGGCGACGGATCGCGCCCGCTTCGGAACGCGCGTCGAGGCGGCCTTTGCTGTCGCGCGTCGCCGGATCGCGATGCGTGCCGGGCTGATCGGGCTCGTCATCCTGGCCACCTTTGGCGGCATGTCTCTGGCGATCTGGATCGGCGGCCGCAACGTCCTGGAAGGGCAGATCAGCGGCGGCGACTTGTCGGCCTTTGTCTTCTACGCTGTCGTCGTGGCGATGGCTCTGGGTATGCTCTCCGAGGTCTGGAGCGATCTTCAGCGTGCCGCAGGCGCCGCAGCCTCGATCACCGAGCTTCTCGATGCGGTGGCCGACATCAAGGCGCCGCCCGTGCCGGTAGCTTTGCCCGATCCGTCGCGCGGCCTGGTCGCCTTCGATAATGTCGGCTTTTGCTATCCGGGATCGCGTGGCCGCCCGGCGCTTCAGCATTTCACGATCACCGTAGCGCGGGGCGAGACGGTGGCGTTGGTCGGCCGCTCCGGGGCCGGCAAGACAACAGTCTTCCAACTGCTGCTGCGATTTTACGACCCGCAGCACGGCACCGTGCGGATCGATGGGGTCGATCTGCGCACCGCCGATCCGACCGAACTGCGGCGGCGCATCGGGTTAGTACCGCAGGACCCGGTGATATTCAGTGCCGATGCATGGGAAAATATCGGGTTTGGTCGACCGGGGGCCACGCAGCTGGAGATACGAGCCGCTGCTGAAGCGGCGCACGCGACCGAGTTCCTCGACCTGCTGCCGCGCGGCTTCGCCACCTTTCTTGGCGATAAGGGCGTGCGCCTTTCGGGTGGACAACGCCAGCGTGTCGCGATCGCCCGCGCCATCCTGCGTGACCCGGCGATTCTGCTGCTCGACGAGGCCACGAGCTCGCTCGATGCTGAATCCGAGCATGCCGTGCAATCCGCGCTTGCCACGTTGTCGGCGGGTCGCGCCACGATCGTCATCGCGCATCGTTTGGCGACCGTGCTTAGAGCCCATCGGATCATCGTTTTGGAGGAAGGCCGTGTCGTCGCGGCCGGCTGCCACGCCGAGCTGTTGCGCCAGGGCGGTCTCTACGCCCGCCTCGCCGCGCTCCAGTTCAATCAACCCGGCGCCCATGCAGCGGCCGGCGAACCCGTTGCCGGACCTCTCACCTTTTGACGATGTGCCGCCCCGTCATTGCCTATCGGCGCGGTGGACCAGATCCATGAGGTAGCGACCGTAGCCGTTTCCATTGAAGTTGGCGGCAAGCGCTTCCAGCTGGGCATCATCAATCCAGCTCTGGCGCCACGCGACCTCGTCCGGGCAGGCGATTTTGAGGCCCTGGCGGGCCTCGATCGTGGCCACAAACTCGGCTGCCTGACGTAGACTTTCCGGCGTCCCGGTATCGAGCCATGCGAAGCCGCGGCCGAGAGTTTCGAGTGCAAGGCGCCCGTCGCGAATGTAGTGATTGTTGATATCGGTAATTTCGAGTTCGCCGCGCGCCGAAGGCCGGAGCATGGCGGCAACATCGCAGACTCGTTCATCATAGAAGTAGAGGCCGGTGACCGCGTAGTTGGAAGGCGGATGCGCCGGCTTTTCGATAATGCCGCGCACGCCGCCATCGGGGCCGAGATCAATCACGCCGTATTGGCTCGGCTCACGAACCCGATAGCCGAAAACTGTCGCTCCGGCGCGGCTCGCCGCGGCCCGCCGCAGCGTCGCCCCGAACCCTTGCCCATAGAACAAATTGTCGCCCAGCACCAACGCGGAGCGCCCCCCGGCGATGAACTCACGGCCGATCAGGAAAGCCTGAGCCAAGCCGTCCGGGCTCGGTTGAACGGCGTATTGCAACTCGAGGCCCCACTGGCCGCCATCGCCGAGCAGCGCGCGAAACTGCGCTGAATCGTGCGGGGTGGTGATGATCAGAATTTCACGGATACCGGCCAACATCAGCGTCGTTAACGGATAGTAGATCATCGGCTTGTCGTGGATCGGCAGCAGCTGCTTGCTGACCGCTTTGGTAATCGGCCACAACCGGCTGCCGGTGCCGCCGGCCAGGATAATCCCTTTCATTGCTGTGCCCCTTCGAGCTCGGCCACGACCCGGGCGAGCGAGCCTCGCCAATCCGGCTGATCAATCCCGAAGACCTGCCGAATTCGCGTGCAATCGAGCATTGAATTTAAAGGCCGCCGCGCCGGCGTCGGATAGTCGCGACTGGCGATCTTGAGCAGCGACGGTTTCGGTCCGCAGCTGAGCTGGAAGATCGCCTCAGCAAAGCCGTGCCAGCTCGTCATCGGCGCTCCGGCGAAATGATAGACTCCCCAGGCGTCGAAGCCGGGCCGCCGACAGGTGGCCGCCATAACGAGGATGGCGTCGGCGATGTCGCGCGCCTCGGTGGGGCCGCCTCGCTGATCGTCGACGACGCGCAGTTCCCGGCGTTCACAGCTCAATCGCAGCATGGTCTTGACAAAGTTCGTGCCGTGGACGCCGAAAACCCAGGAGACCCGCAGCAGCAGATGGGCCGGGTTCGCTGCCGCCACGGCCAGATCGCCGGCGGTCTTCGAGGCGCCATAGACGTTCAGCGGCGCCCTCGGGGTGGCTTCGCTGTGCGGTCCCGCATCAGTTCCGGCATAGACGTAGTCGGTCGACAGCTGAATGACCGGCAGGTTGCGCGCGGCCGCCATCTCGGCCACATTTGCCGCACCGGCCGCATTGACCGCAAAGGCGCGTTCAGGCTCCCGCTCGGCGCGATCGACCGCGGTGTAGGCAGCGCAGTTGACCACGACCGACAACTCCGCCGCCGACAGTGCTCTCGCTAGGGCTGTCCGATCACAGATGTCGCATGCCGATCGGTCAAACCCAACTCCTGATGCACCGGCGCGTTCAGTCAGTGCCCGTCCGACCTGTCCGCCGGCGCCCAGGACGGCAAGGCTCACGCCGCCTCCACCGGAATGCCCAGGCGTTCCTGCCGATAGCTGGCGCTGGCGTTCCGGCACCACTCTTGATTGGCGATGTACCAGCCGATCGTGGTGGCCAGTCCGCGTTTCAGATCGTACGCAGGCTGCCAACCGAGCTCGCGCTCCATTTTAGCGGGATCGATCGCGTAGCGCGCGTCGTGACCGGGCCGGTCCGCGACATAGGTGATGAGCCGCGCGTGCGGCGCGCCGTTCGGGCGCTGAGCGTCGAGCAGCCGGCAGATCGCGCAGACGAGGTCGAGGTTGCGCGCTGTGGATCGCGCGCCGATCAGATAGGTATCGCCGACGCGGCCCCGATTGGCGATATCGCGGAGTGCTGCGACATGGTCCTCGACATATAGCCAATCTCGAACATTTGTTCCCTGGCCGTAGATCGGCAGCGGCTTGCCGGCCAGGGCATTCAGCACGACCAGCGGGATCAACTTTTCGGGGAACTGATACGGGCCATAATTGTTCGAGCAGTTGGAGACCAAGACCGGCAGACCGTAAGTATGGTGCCAGGCACGGGCAAGATGATCGGCACCCGCTTTGCTGGCCGAATAGGGCGAGCGCGGGCGATAGCGGCTGTGGTCGTCGAACTCCCCGGTCGGGCCGAGCTCGCCATACACCTCGTCGGTGGAGACCTGGAGAAAACGAAATTGCGCCCGTGACGTGGCATCGAGGCCGCGCCAATAGGCGAGCGCAGCTTCGAGCAAGCTCGCAGTACCGAGGATGTTGGTCTCGATGCACACTCTCGGGGCGTCGATCGAGCGATCGACATGGCTCTCGGCAGCGAGATGAAAGACGGTGCGGGGTTGATGCTCGGCAAGCACCGCAGTCATCGCAGCGCGATCGCAAATGTCGGCGTGGACGAAAACGTGCTCGGGGGCGGTGAGGATCGGTGCCAGGTTATCGAGGTTGCCGGCATAGGTCAGCTTGTCCACGGTCACCACGCGCTCACCACCGCCAACGAGCGCCCGAACCAAGGCCGAGCCGATAAACCCCGCGCCCCCGGTCACGACCACGGTCATCGATCATGCTCGAAGAGATCAGGTTGCACCGCTAGGTACGGAAAAGCTCGGTCGCGTGCGGACAGGATCAGATCCGTGGCGCGGACCGGCCAGTCGATCGCCAGCGCGGGATCGTCCCAGGCAATACCGCGTTCATGCTGCGGGCTGTAGAAATCAGTAACCTTGTATTGCACCTCGGTGTCGTCTTCGAGGGTGCAGTAGCCATGCGCAAAACCCGGCGGGACCCAGAGCTGCCGCCAGTTCTCGGCGCTGAGCGTGACTGCGGCGTGCCGACCAAAGCTGGGCGAGCGGCGCCGGATATCGACCGCGACATCGAAGATTGCGCCGCGGGTCACACGGACCAGCTTTCCTTGGGCGGATGGCGGAAGCTGATAGTGCAGTCCGCGCAATGTCCCGCGCTGCGGGTTGCGGATATAATTGTCCTGCACAAAGCCGGCATCGACCCCGGCCGCGGCAAACCTGCGCTGATTCCACACCTCGGAGAAAAAGCCGCGGCTGTCGCCGATCCTGTCCGGCACCAGGATTTTTACCTCGGCTAGCGCAGTGCTGAGGGACTCCATGTATTTCTGATTAACATGGTGTCGCCTCACCGCCAAGCGCCGCGTGGTTGCGGACTTTTTCGACGGGTCAGCCTTAACTTATCGGCGCGATTGGCGTCCAGAGCAGGTGCAGCGCGATCACGAGGTTGAGCCCGCCCGAGCGGTGGCGCTTTTCCATTGCACGCCTCAACGCCAGAGGTTTGTCCAGAAAGATCAGAATTTTGCTGCGTCTTTGAAACGAAATGGAACCTATCGGCGTTGACAAACCCCGAGAGTTGCGGAGAAACACTAGGGTATCGAGAATAGAGGTTGGCCTTGAAGCACAGTCGCCAAAGTAGCAGGATAGCTAAATCTGTGGTTGGATTCATCAGACTGACGGCGTCCATCGTCTTTGTGGCGGTGGGATGCTCAGCCTGCAACGCGGCCGGCAGCGGGCCCGCGGTTCAGTCTCCGCCCGTCCCGACCTATTATCCCGACGACCCGGCATGCCGGGTCAAATCCGTCAAGCGATATCCGACGAAGTTCGAGAGCCTGACGACCTCGCCCGCCTCGGGCCGCACCGCCGCGATGAGGCTGGACAGAAACGGGGTTTACCAGATCTACGTAGCCGAGCCGGGAAAAGACTTTAAATGCATCACCTGCACATCCCGTCCCGGCACGCCAGCGGTCAACCGCAACAAGATGATGCTCAGTTGGGACCCGTCCGGGAAATGGCTGTTTGTCGGTGTCGAAGAGACCAAACATGATCTGATGTGGCTGCCGACCACGTGGCAGCGTGGCTTTATGAACGCCGGTATCTGGCTGAACATGTGGATCACCACCCCCAGCGGCGACCGCTGGTACCAGATGACGGATTTCGACCCGCCGCAGAACGGTCCCGCCAACGGGTATGTGGGCGTTTCCTTTACCCCGGATGGCCGCAAGGCGGTGTGGGCCGAGATCGTCAACGGCAATATTTTCGCCAATGCGTTTGGTGTGTGGCGCTTGCACATGGCGGATTTCTATGTGGACCCGCTCGGCACGCCGCATTTGGCAAACCAGCGGGACATCACACCGGCCGGGGCGAGATGGGTCGAGCCCGGCAACTTTTCGCCGGACGGCCGGCATCTCCTCCTGTCAATGGATATCGGTCTTGCCGACGCCGAAGGACAGGATCAATGGACCCTCGACATCGACAATGGCGAGCTGCGCAACCTGACCCGTACGCCCAAGGTATGGGATGAGCACGGGCTTTATTCGCCAAGTGGCAAGAAGATCGTCTTCATGTCCTCCTATCCTTACCGGGACGAGCCGAACTCCTACAAAACAACCTCGTTGAAAACCGAGTTCATGCTGATGGATGCCGACGGCAGCCATCTCCAGCAGCTGACACACTTCAACGTGCCAGGCTATCCAGAATCCCAAGGCAAGACCATTGCCGCCGAGGCGACCTTTATCGGAAATGGCTCGCAATTATACGGCAACGTGATGGCGCAAAATGGCAGCTTCACCGGCGAGAATTGGATCATCACTTTTGCCGGACGGTGCGGCGACGAGTGAAGCGATGGACATCTGCGCGGCTCACAAGGTCGCTTCGGGCGCGCTGCGATCGAGGTCCAGGGCGCCCGGTCCTCGCTCTCGTGACCCATGAACCGGTGGTGATGATCGCCGCAGGCTCACCGTAATCATGGAGGCGGTGTGCGACGGCGGCGCATGTTGCGCGGATCAGCCGCCCCGCGCGGCGAGTTTGCGCCGGCGGCGCGGCCGGCACCAATCCTGACGGCCGGTATACGGGACCGACCTGGCGAGGCGGTGACGCCAATGCACGGCATAGGCGGCGGCGAGCGCCGGCGAGGCGACGAGGTTCAAATCCTCGGAATTGCGCGCCGCGTTGCGGGTCCAATTGTACGAGCCCATCAGGGTCAGCGCGCCATCGATGACCATGACCTTTGCGTGGGCGATCGGCACCGAGCGATCGATCCAGATCGGGGTTCCGGCGCTGGCCAGCACGGCGAGGCCGGATTTGCGCTCGCACGGCGTGCGCTTGTCGGCGATCAGGCGGATATCGACGCCCCGCGCGCGAGCCCGCAGCAGGGCTGAGACGATCCCGGACCCGGTCGTCAGATCATAGGCATCCACCAGGATCTGGCGCCGCGCCCGGTCGATCGCCGCCGTCGCGAAACCGGCGCAGTCGTCTTCCGGAGCAAAGCACACCGCGATCGCAGCGCTCGGCACAACCGCACCCGTCGGCAAAATGGCCGAAATCATGCCAAACGTCAGCAGAAGGGCCGCCAAGCTCACTCGCGGAGGCTATCCGCCAGAGCTTAAAACGCGGTTTGCGCCATCCCCAACGCAGCGATGCCGGCCCTGGCGGCGATGCTCCTTTCCTGCAACGGTCCGGGCGCGCCGCGGCTCAGTTGTTGATCGCGGCGAGCTCTTCGAGGCGCACCCCGGCACGGACGCGGCCGGCCAGCTCTTCCGGCTCGTAGACGATGCCGACCGGGTTCTTGTCGTTGGCCGTACGGCTCTGCATATAGGCCCGGCCCTCGGCCGCGGTCGCGAAATTGTCGATCAGCAGCTCCACCTGGTTGTGGTCGGGATCGTAATAGTACATCGAGGTGGTCACACCGTGATTGACACAGCGATGCGGCTCAATGCCGAGCTGTTTCAGCCGCTGGTAGTTGCCGATCAGCTCGTCGGGGCTGGCAAATGTAAAAGCGACGTGGTGCAGTCCCGCCTCCCTGCCGGCTTTTGGCCCCTCCGGCTCGCGCTCGGCGAGCGGGCCGGGATCGAGAAACGCGACCCGGTGATGCTCGTCATCATAGCTGATGAAGGAAATCCGCTCGGCCTCATAGAGGATTTCGGCGCCGAGCACCGCGCAATACCAATTGATCATCTCGCGCCGGCGGTTGGTCTGCAGCACGATATGCGACAGCTTTTTGGGTGATGCCATCAACTCCTCCCTCAGGACTGGACGATTCCTATTCCGCGCTGAAACAGTAGGCGGCGAGCTTGTTGCCGTCCAGATCGCGGACATAGCCGGCATAGGCGTGCGGTTGCCAGCTGCGCGGCCCGACCGCACCTTCGTCTCTGCCGCCGGCGGCGAGCGCCGCCTTGTGGAAGCCTGCGACCGCGGCGCGGCTGGGTGCGGCAAAGCTGACCGTGCCGCCATTGGCGTGGCACGCGGGTTGTCCGTTGGCCGGCTTCAGCACAAAGAATTCGGGTGCCGTGTCGCCCCAGATCGAGCCGTTGTCGCCGAGATCGCTGAGACGCTTCAAGCCGAGCGGCGCCAGCACGCTGTCATAAAACGCGCGCGCCTTGGCGAGATCGTTGGTGCCGACCGTGACATGGGTAAAGATTGCCATCTGCTCCTCCCTTGAACCCGTGGCGGCGAGCCGCCCTTGCCGACCGCACATTCGGGGTCGGTCTTGCGGCGTCACCCTTGGCGACCGCACATTCGGGCCCGGTCTTGATAGCAGGATCGTGATCGGCGACCAAGATCGCAGCGGCCGCAGCGCCCCCTTCGGGGGTCACCGCCGCTATCGCCGCCCCGGCGGGCCACGCATCTGCGCCGACCGTCCATCTCCGCTAATCGTCCATCTCCGAATCGCCGCGGCGGGCGAAAAAACGATTCTCGGGGCGGCGCAGCCCGAGGTTTTCGCGCAGGGTTGCGCCTTCGTACTCGCGGCGGAAGAGGCCGCGCGCTTGCAGCTCGGGGACAACCCGCTCGACAAAATCGTCGAGACCGCCCGGTACATACGGAAACATGATGTTGAAACCATCGCAGGCGCGGCTCTCGAGCCATTCCTGCATCTCGTCGGCGATCATCTCGGGCGTGCCGACCAGCGCCAGCCCGCCATAGCTGCCGGCGATCCGCGCCAGCTCGCGCACGGTGAGATGATCCCTCCGGGCGCGGTCGATGACCCGCTGCCGCCCGCTCTTGCTCGCGTTCGATGCGGGAATCTCGGGCAGCGGCCCATCGAGATCAAACCGCGCGGCGTCGTGACCGAGTGCTATCGACAGCGAGGCGAGACCACTATCCGGATGGACGAGGCTGTCGAGGAGCGCACGCTTGTCGCGGGCCTCGGCCGCACTGTCGCCGACCACGACCAGCGCACCGGGCATGATCTTCATCTCTTCAGGGTCGCGTCCCCCCCGTTCCATGCGGGTTTTAACATCGGAATAGAATGCCTGGGCATCGGCGAGCCGGCCGCCGCTGGCAAAAATCACCTCGGCGGTTTCGGCGGCGAGCTGGCGCCCGGCCTCCGAGGCACCGGCCTGGACGATGACCGGCCAGCCCTGGATCGGCCGGGCGATGTTCAAGGGGCCGCGCACCGACAGGAACTCGCCCTTGTGGTCGAGGATGTGCAGCCGCTCGGGGTCGAAATAGATGCCGCTATCCACATCGTGGGTAAAGGCATCGTCGGCCCAGCTGTCCCACAGCCCGGTCACCACGTCGAAAAACTCGCGGGCACGGCGATAGCGCTCGCCATGCTCCATCGCCTCGGTCATGCCGAAATTGAGCGCGGCATCGGGGTTTGAGGTGGTGACCAGGTTCCACCCGGCGCGCCCGCCGCTCAGATGATCGAGCGAGGCAAACCGCCGGGCGATCAAATAGGGCGGCTCGAAGGTGGTGGACGCGGTGGCAATCAGCCCCAGATGCCGGGTCACCATCGCCAGCGCCGGCAGCAGGGTCAGCGGATCGAACGAGGTGACCGTGGCGCTGCGCTTCAGCGCGGCCATCGGCATGTTGAGCACCGAGAGATGGTCGGCCATGAACCATGCGTCGAACCGGCCGCGCTCCAAGGTCTGCGCCAGGCGGACCAGG
This sequence comes from Allostellaceae bacterium, assembly GCA_050729795.1. Lineage (GTDB taxonomy): Bacteria > Pseudomonadota > Alphaproteobacteria > ATCC43930 > CGMCC-115725 > AP-15. The sequence goes on from JBOHME010000044.1 coordinate 27,355, forward strand.
TGATCGAGGTTGAAATTGGCATCCGGCCAGGCGCCGGGGTAGCGCCACCAGGCGGTATGGATTCCGACCGGGCGCATAAACGCGCCGAGACGCAATTGCCGTGATGCCGCCATTTCTGCTGCTCCGTCGCGCCGAACGGCAGCGATGTTACCCGTCCATCGCATCGGGCGGCGAGTGAAGTTTGAATGACGATGCGTCGGAACAGCTCAAGATACGGGCTGGTGGTGCGCGCCAGCCCGACCCGTATCTCAAGGGCGGTCGCCCCCACCGGGAGATGAGCCGTCGGACCATGGCGGTGCTGCTCGCGGCGGGGGGCCATGCGGGATAATGCTGGTGCTCAGCGGCTCGGACACTCAAAGAGCCGCTCGCGCCCGTTCATCCCAGCCTCGCCGTCCGATCACACCGGCGCCGCTGCGGCGGCAAGCGGCATGGTATGCGATGACGGGGCACGCGCCCGCGAGCGAGCGCGGATTTCATCTTCGCTGAAGACCAGGTGGCCGTCATCCGCCTCGATGCGCAAGTTGAAAAAGCCACCCGCAGTGACGACAGCATCAGCATCCCGCAGAGCGGTTTGTAACGTTGGAGTGAATTGCTTCACCGGTACAACCCTGCTTTGGTCCGGTGTCAACGCGCACTCATATGCGACGTAAGGCATTGCTTTGTCTCCATAACATAGAGAGACCAGCTCCCATATCTAATTAGGAAGGCACAAGTAATTTGCAACTCCCAAGGCTCGGTCTCGGCGGGAGTTGCGGCGGTTGCGGCCCCATGCCGCGCCCCGCGAAGAGAGGCCACCCGACCGGCCCCGCGAGAAGCAGCTTGCGGTGCCGCGCCCCGTTGCACCCGAGTTCAGAGGCGAAAAGCGTTTGCTGTCGGCGCTCGCCTGCTGCTCGACATTTTGGGCGCCATCACCCGCCGTCAGCTTTGCGGCAAGGTTCCGCGCGACGGCGTCCGCCGGTTATGCTGGGCTGCGTCCGCCGGTTATGCTGGGCTGCGTCCGCCGGTTATGCTGGGCTGCGTCCGCCGGTTATGCTGGGCTGCGTCCGCCGGTTATGCTGGGCTGCGTCCGATCGAAGGAGAACCACACCGATGTGCGCCGCCGCCCGCCAGATGCATCTTGGGGTCTTTGTGCTCGGCACCGGCAACCATTCGGCCGGCTGGCGCTATCCGGGTGCCGCGACGAGCAACCTCGATCTCGCGGTCACGCAGCAGATCGCGCAGATCGCCGAGCGCGGCAAGTTCGATCTCCTGTTCATTTCCGACGGGCTCGTCATGGACCCCGGCGACCATCCCTCGTTCCTGTGCCGGTTCGAGCCGACCACGCTGATCTCGGCGCTCAGCACTGCGACCCGCCATATCGGGCTCGGCGCGACGGTCTCGACCAGCTTTGGCGAACCCTATCACGTCGCCCGCACCTTTGCCTCGATCGACCATCTGAGCCAGGGCCGGGCCGCGTGGAATGTCGTGACCAGCGCCGCTGCGCGGGCCGCATTGAATTTCGGCCGCGAGCAGCACCTCGAGCACGATCGGCGCTACGAGGTCGCCAACGAATTTGTCGATGTCGTCAAGGGCCTATGGGATTGCTGGGATGATGGTGCGATCCTGGCCGACCGCGCTTCGGGGCGCTATATCGAGCCGCGGCGGGTCCGCCCGCTCAATCATCAGGGCCGGTTTTTCCAGGTCGCCGGGCCGATCAACATCGCACGCTGTCCGCAGGGCCATCCGGTCATCATCCAGGCCGGCGGCTCGCCGGCGGGGCTCGATTTGGCGGCGCGCACCGCCGATGTCGTGTTTTCCGTCGTGCAGGAGCTCGACAGCGCCAGACGGGCCTATGCCGAGCTGAAGGGCCGGCTCGCGGCTTACCGTCGCCCGCCCGAGGCGATCGCGGTGTTGCCGGGGGTCATGCCGGTCATCGGCGACAGTGATGCCGCGGCACGGGACAAGCTGGGGCAGCTGCAGAGCTGGCTGACGCCGAAGAACGCCGCGGTCCTGGTGTCGGGCCGGATCGGCTACGACGTGTCGGGCCACCCGCTCGATGGGCCGGTGCCGGCGCCGCCACCCGAGGGGACCAGCCGCACCTTCTCGAAGGTGCTCTTTGAAATGGCCCGGCGCGAGAACATGACCCTGCGCGACCTCTACAATCTGACCGCTGCGGCACGCGGCCATTGGGTCGTTTGCGGCACGCCTAAAGGGATCGCCGACACGCTCGAAGAATGGTTTGTCGCGGGTGCCGCCGACGGGTTCAACGTGCTGCCGCCCTATTTTCCCGGCGCGTTTGACGATTTTGTCGATCTGGTGGTGCCGGAATTGCAGCGCCGCGGGCTCTATCGCCGCGAATACGAGGGGACGACGCTGCGCGATCATTTGGGACTCGCCCGTGTTCCCGCACCCGCTGCCCCGCAGCGCGCCGTCGCCGAGGATTGAGCCACGCCCGGCGCCGAGACCGCTCCACACTCGCTCGATCGGATAAGTCGCAATGCCACTTCTGGCCGGGGTTCACGTGGTGCAGCTCGGCGCCGGCCTGGCGGCCGCGGTATGTGGGCGGCTGCTCGCCGATCTCGGCGCCGAGATCGTGGCGATCGGCGGCAGCGCGGGCGAGCGGCTCGGCCGATATCTCGATCACGGCAAGAGGGTGCTGACCCCGGGGTCCGCGGCTGCGGTGGCGGCATTGGGCGGCGCGGAGCTGATCATATGCGAAGGCGGGCCGGGTGATCTGCGTGCTCGCCAATGCGATGCCGGCGGAGTGCGGCAGCTGAACCGCGACGCGGTGCTGGTGCTGATCTCGCCGTTTGGCCAGACCGGAGCCAGGGCCGATCATCCGGCAAGTGATTTGACCCTGTTCTATGCGAGCGGCATCGCCCGGCTCCTGACCGGGCAGGTGGACGATCTCGACGAGGCGCCGATCTGCGCGGTCGGCGAGCAGTCGGCGTTTATCGGCGGGCTCGCCGCCGCCTGCGCCGGCATGCATGCGGTGCTGGCTGCGACACCGGGTGCGGTGATCGATATCTCGATCGAGGAAGCGCTGGCGACGATGGCCGCGGGCGAGCTTGCCAGTGTCGGGCTCGGCGGCAAGATCCGCCCCCGCAGGCGGGTCGCCGACGGCAATGGCGCCACGGTCACGATCCTGCCGGCGCGCGACGGCTATGTCGCAATTTCGCCGCGCGAGGACCGGCAATGGACGGCCTGGCTCGAGGTTATGGGCTCGCCCGAGTGGGGCAGCGATCCGCGCTTTACCGCTAAACGCGACCGGGTGGCCAACTGGGACGCGCTCCACGCGCTGATGTCGCAATGGAGCCGGCAACATGACAAGCAGGCGATCGCCGATCGGGCCCAGGCGGCGCATGTGCCGAGCTTCCCGCTGCGCGAGGCGGCCGAGCAGCTGACCTCGCCGCAGCTCGCGCATCGTCGCTTCTACCAGCCGGTCGAGGTCGATGGCCGCACCGTCGCGATGCCCGGGCCGCCTTTCGGACTGAGCATCCGCGACGGGCTCGGGACTGCGCAACCGCAGCCGGCGCGCGGCGAGCTGCCGCTTTCGGGTGTCCGCGTCCTCGATTTCAGCTGGGTCATCGCCGGTCCGACCGCGACCCGCTATCTCGCGGCAATGGGTGCGGAAGTGATCAAGATCGAGGCGCCCGGACGCGGTGATCCGGCGCGCGCCTCAGACCTGCACAGTGTTCTCGGCCAAGCGAAGCGCGGCATCGTGCTCGATCTCAAGGAGCCGCAGGCGGTCCGCCTCGCCCTGGCGCTCGCCGGCAGATCCGATGTGCTGATCGAGAATTTTGCGACCGGGGTCATGGACCGGCTCGGTCTCGGCGCCGAGGCGCTGCGGGCGGCCAATCCCGAGCTGATCTACGTCTCGGCCTCGGGGCTCGGGCGGACCGGGCCGGAGGCGCAGGCGGTCGCCTACGGCACGCTGTTGCAATGCTATGCCGGATTTGCCGGGCTCAACCGCCATCCCGAGGTGCCGCCGCGCGTCGGCTTTGCCTGGCTCGATCCGATGTGCGGGCTGATGCTGGCTTTTGTCGTCGCCGCCGCGCTGTGGCACCGGCGGCAGCAGGGCGGCGTCGCGCGTGTCGATTTCTCGATGATCGAGGCGTTGCTGTGGACGATGGCCGAGCCGCTATTGGCGACACAGCTCGACGCGCCGCCGCAGCCGCGGGGCAACCGCCGCGACCGGTTCGTGCCGCATGGCGCCTATCGCTGCGCGGAAGAGGATGGCTGGCTCAGCCTCGCCATCACCAGCGATCGGCAATGGCAGGGTCTGTGTGGGGTGGTTACGGCCCTGGCCCCGCTGGCGACGCTCGCGCCGGGTGAGCGGGCCGTGCAGTCTCGGGTGATCGATGACGCGCTTGCCGCTTGGTGCCGTGATCGCGAGGCGCCGGCCGCCGCCGCGCTGCTGTGCGACGCCGGCGTCCCCGCCGCCGCGCTCGCC
>JBOHME010000045.1:0-31434 GCA_050729795.1 Allostellaceae bacterium
GCTCGACCAGAACTGCGGCACCGATGGCTGGGCGACGAGCCCGGCTGGGTTGCACGGCGTCGTCAACGATGCGCTCGCGACCTACTTCCTCGACGCTGCTCCGGCTGCAGCCTTCATGTCGCGATGGCTCAAGCGGTATCGCGCGGGGGGCGAGATTGCCCTCCAGGATCGCAGCTCGACGCCCGGCCGATACCGCCGCCGCGCGCCCAGCGAACGCGATGCCGCGATCGAGCGATTGCGCCGGCAGCGGATGACCGGCAACCGGATCGCGCAGCGGCTCGGTCTGCCGCGCTCGACGGTGGGAGCGGTGCTGCGACGGCTCGGTCTGGGCCGCCTCAAGGCGCTCGATCCGCCGGCCCCGGTGGTGCGCTACGAGCGCGAGCGGCCGGGCGAGCTCGTGCATCTCGACACCAAGAAGCTCGGCCGCATCGACGGCGTCGGCCACCGCATCACCGGTCACCGTGCCCGCCATCACCGTGCCCGCCATCACCGTGCCCGCGGCATCGGATGGGAAGTGCTGCACGTCTGCATCGACGACGCCTCGCGGCTCGCCTGCACCGAGCTCTTGCCCGACGAGAAGAAGGAAAAGCGCCATCGCCTTTCTCGACCGCTCGCCCGGTATGCCCGCCTCGGCATCAGCGTCGAGCGGGTCATGACCGACAACGGCTCGGCCTATCGCAGCCACGACTTCAGCAAGCGCCTCAAAGAGGCCGGGATCAGGCACATCCGAACCCGGCCCTGCACACCCCAAACCAATGGCAAGGCGCCGAGCGCTTCATCCAGACCAGCCTGCGCGAATGGGCCTGCGCCCGCGCCTGCCAATCCTCTGCCGAGCGGAGGCCACGCCATGCACCCCTGGATTGCTGACTACAACCACAACCGACCGCACTCAGCCCTCGCCGGAAAACCTCCCGCCGCCCGACTGAACAACGTTCTTGGCTTCCACAGCTAGCGCGGCGAGCCGTCATGTAAGCGTCATATTTCCGTCATCCGTCGCTATCGAGGCGAGCGTCACCGCTGTAAAAGTCCAATATACGTCCATATGTCGTCCGGATACGCCCGGTACCGCAAAAAATCGATCCTACCTTGCTCTAGCGAGCAATTTATATTGACACTCTACCAAAAGATGTTGATAATCTATCAATATCCTATTGGTTTTGGTGGTAGACGGCTCGATCGCCAACCGCCGGGCCTGTTGTTTTAGATGTCGGAGGCGCGAGATGACTTTGATCTTTCCAAACATCGTTCCTGAAAACAATTTGCGTCTACCGGATGCGCTGACGATCAAGCATGGGCCAGCCCCGTTGCTCGCACGCTTTGTGCTGGAAGGCGACAAGGCAGCGAGGCAGATTGGCGTGCATCTCAGACTGCGCCACGATTTCGAGGAGTTGCTATTTTTAAACAGGCAAAGGGTTACCGACGGCACCTGGTATCCTTTGATGAAAATGTTCAATCCTGAATACTCGGAATTGAACCCCGAAAACTCATACTGGATTTCCGGAGAAGATGAATCGGGAGAAATTGTTTCGACGCATGCTGGTCATATTCATTTCTGGCCCGGTACCTCGCTTGAGCAAGAAGCTAATGCAATGCTCTACGGGCGCGATGACGCCGCGCAGAAGTGCGTCGTAACCGCGCCCGATGCGAAATTGATCTCGGGTGTTGTCGTATATGGCGGGTCGGCTTGGGTGCGCCCTGATTACCGGGGCAAACGCCTATCTCAGCTGCTGCCGAGAATTGGTCGGGCCTATGCCGCCGCCCGCTGGCCGCTCGACTGGGGTATTTCGATCGTGGCGCCCATTCTAATCGAAAAGGGGGTCGCTGCGGGTTACGGCTACAAACATGCCAGTCACAGCATCATCTTTCCCGATGCGCCGACCGGGGCGGTCGAGAACGTTCTGGTGAGCGTCACGGCTGGCGAGGCTTACGACGATTTCGCCAAAATTCTCACCACTGTCTTCTCTGAGTCGCCGGGTTCAACTTTGGGTACGGGATCGTCGGGCAATGTCTTTGACAACATCGAGACGAGGACTTCGTCCGACGAAGTCTTCCACGGGAGCAGCAACCGTTCATAACGTGTCGTAAAGAGCTGTTGCTGTCCCGGGCTCGCCTGGATGGCAGCGGTGACATGATCATGACGGGGCTGTCCGGTCTTGGCCACACTCTTGTAAAAATCCGCAACCCACCCTCCGTAATCCTTGTCTGGCTGATTTCCGACGCTCTCGCCAATTCCGTGGAACTGATAATCGGTTTGGAGCCAGCGGAATCCGTCGCCGATGAAACGGAAGACCGGCTCACCCCAATCGGGCCTGACGCCAAAGATCATCATGCGCGACAACATTCGCTGCTTGATTGCGAAGGATATGACGCTGGGATCGAAATGGCCAAAAGACATCCGCCATTTTTGTGCCAGGAGATGAAGCGGGCCGTCGCCACTATCGTATAGCTTCGAATAGTCCTGTGGCTCGACGAGAAACCGGTCTTTAGTTGCCGGGGCAAATTTCGGCGCACAGAGTTCTGACAGCCGCGATACAGCCAAATCCGGCGCTGGCAAGATTTCAGACTGCCAGATTGTAGTGAAATATTTGATACGAAATAAGCGAACCGTGGAGACCAGGAGCTGTTGTTGGACCGCGAGCAACGCCGGAAGTTCGACGTTGCGTGGGTGCAGCTCGATTTCGATGACAGATTGATCGAGAATTTGTAGCTTGATAAAACCGAGGTTTTTCACCGCGAATGCGGCGGCGTCATAATCGGGGCTCGGGTCGCCGATCGCGGCCAAAAACTCGGTGCTGTCCTCGACGACCCATTGCCCGTCGGGTGTGACCAGCATCGTCAGTCGTTGCACAGCAGCCTTCGCAGCACTCATCACGGTCCTCGAACGGTCGCTCGCCGGTCTTCCATGCTATTGGCAGGAAGTTAACCAAGGCTGAATCGAAGCAGCGGGGCCGCGGCCGCCGCGAGCGTTGCAGCGCACAGCATTTGTTTACGTTTCCCTGTTCTCCTTCCGGCCATGATCGAGACCATCGTGCCGACGGCGTCACAGCCGGCGTCCTGTCTGGTACCCGCATTTGGCAGAAGCCTCGTGCAATGGTGGCGCGGGAGCGGATTCGTCGGGTGCTGGAGCGTCTTGAAAACTGCCTATTTCGAGGTCGCTGACCTGCTACGAGAGCGGGCGATTTTCTGACACCGCGGGGATTATGAGAGCCGCGGCAAAGAACCAAGCGCAACGTGCCAAAAAGGACAGGGGCCTGATGGGCGAGGCGGCAGCAACATCCCGCGACGGCCAAACGGGATCTTGTATTTCGTGACAAACTCTCGCTGATCGTCACATGAAGCGATCGCGCGGTGTGGTCCGAAACAATCAAGGCGTGACTTTAGGGCGCGAGACCACGGGAGCCGCAATTCGAGCGGCGTCGGTTACGGAGCCAAGCGAGATCCCGCGCGCCGTTCGGCGCCGAGCCGCGACGGCTCTGATGATCGCAACGGCGATGCAGGCGTTTGATGCGACGATCGCCAACGTCGCCCTGCCTCAGCTCGAACGAGGCCTGGGGGGTGGGATCGATCTGGGCTCTTGGGTCATGACGAGCTATCTCTGCGCCGCCGCGGTCACGGCGTTGCTGACCGGCTGGTTTCGGCGTCGATGGGGAGCGCGACCGGTCTTTACTCTGGCGATCGCGCTGTTTGTAGCAGCCTCGCTGCTGTGCTCGCTTGCAACTGCCCCGGTCGAACTGATCTCATTCCGCTTGATCCAGGGGGCAGCGGCCGGGATCATTCAGCCGCTGGCGCAGGCGATCATTCTCGATCTCTATCCAAAGCATGAGCACGGCCGCATGCTGGCGATCTGGGGGGCAACGATCATGGCCGGTCCGATGCTCGGCCCGTTACTCGGCGGCACCATCACCGATCTCGCTTCGTGGCGCTGGATCTTTGCAGTCAATGCGCCGATCGGCGGGGTCGCGCTGTTTGGGCTCGGCTCGATCCCGGCGCGCCGCGTGCCGTCGGATGGCGAACCGATCGATCGCATCGGGATTGCCCTGCTGGTCATCGCGGTCAGTGCGCTCCAGGTGGCTCTCCAGCGCAGTATCGGTCATCTGTGGCCGCCCGCTCCAGAACCCATCGGCGAAGGGGCAGTCGCGCTCATGGCTCTGGCCGCGATTGTGATGCTGAGCCGACGTTCCCGTTTTCTGCTATTCCGATTCGACCTCTTTCGTGACCTGAATTTTTCTCTTGCCGCTGGGTACACATTCATGATCGGCGCCGTGCTGTTCACCACCATTGTCTTTGTTCCCGCGCTGTGCGAGGGGCCGTTCGGTTGGGATGCCACACAAGCGGGGTTGGCGATTGCGCCACGCGGCGTCGGTACAATGGTGACAATGCTCGCGGTCAGGTATGTAATCGATCGCGTCGATCACCGGCTCCTGATTGCCATCGGACTGACCGTGACCGGGGCAGCGCTTGAGCTGATGGCGAGGGTGTCCTTGCAAGACGGCGAAATATGGCTGGCCGCGACGAGCGCGGTCCAGGGTGTCGGTGTCGGCATCGTGTTCACCCCGCTCGCGACGCTGGCGTTCTCAACCCTAGGCGGGGACCTACGAACGGACGCCGCGGGGGTCTACAGCCTATCGCGCCAGCTAGGTTGCGCCGCAGGCGTCGCAGCGATGACCGCGGCGCTGCAGGCAAGAATCGAAAGCGGGCTGAGCGGTTTCGTTCAGCATGGAACAATCTTCGAGGCAGGGGCGCTTCCGGCGATAAAGGTCGCCACGTTCGCCGCCTATACCAGCTGCTTTCGAGCATTGGCGGTCGCAGCGATTGTAATGATTCCCGCGGTGCTGTTGTTCCGAACCGCCGAGCGGGCACGCTGAGCATGGGGCCCGCCACTCGGAAGAGCCATGGCGGATCGGGACCTATTCGGCAGGTTACGCAGCCCCCAGCCTCAGCTGGCGTGTGCAGGCTGTCGCGAGGTGACAGGTCACTCCATCGAGGTTGGCCCGGTGATGCCGATCGGCAGCCTCAGACAGACCGTCGTTCCCGCGCTGGGCCGGCTCGAGATCGTCAGCGACCCGCCATGCGCGTCGATCAACCCTTTGGTGATCGGAAGCCCGAGCCCGGTGCCACCATAACTGCGCGTTGTCGCCGGCTTTGCCTGTCCGAACGGTTGTAAAGCGCGCTCCTGCTCATCCTCATTCATGCCGATGCCGTGATCCTCGACCTCGATCACCGCCCAATCGGGCGGTTCGGCTCTGACCCCGACGCGAATTTTGCCGCCTTCATTCGAAAACTTGATGGCATTTGACAGCAGGTTCAGAAGAACCTGCTTGATCGATCGCTCGTCGGCCCAGACTACCACCGGATCGACCGAACCGCCCGTGATAAACTCGATGCCACGGGTGCTGGCTCTCTCATGCACAATGCGTGTTGCATCCGTGATAACGGATTGCAAGGTTACCGCCTCTTTTTGCAGCTCGAGCTTTCCCGCTTCGATCTTCGACATGTCGAGAACGTCGTTGATAATAGACAGGAGATGCAAACTGCTGGAATGCACGTCCTTGACGTACTCGAGATATTTTTCGTTGACGATTGGCCCGAACAGCTCCTGCGCAATGATTTCAGTGAAACCGATGATCGCATTGAGGGGGGTGCGTAGCTCGTGGCTCATGTTAGCCAAAAATTCACTCTTAGAATGATTGGCAAGCTCGGCTTGACTTCGTGCTTCTAGCAATTTATGTTCGCTGGCCTTCAGCTCGGTGATATCAGAGTATATCGAGACCACGGCGCCGCCCGGCATTGATCTGCGCCGGATCTGCAGGATCCGGCCACCTGCGGCCAAGCGATCTTTAATAATTGGGACGTCGCGGAAAAATTTCTCAAGCCGAAGAGCGACTTCCGCTTGCGGTGAGAGGGTGTCGCCGAAATCGCCGCGAGCCGCTTGAACGGCCAGGATGTCGCGAAGCAGCGCATGCATGGGAAGATCGGGCGGCAGTTCGAGCAGTTCGCAAAACCGCCGATTGCGGGCAATCAAGCGGCCATGCTTATCAAAGACGCTGAGGCCTTCGCCGATGCTTTCGAGGGTGCTTTGCAGCAAAAAACCCTGCCGTTTGAGACGCACTTCACTGCGTCGTTGAAAGATTATCGCGAACTGTCGGCGTCGCAACGCTCGGGTCGCGACCCACGCAAGGCCAGTAATGGCCAAAGCAAACAAGCCGAACTCGATCGCTTGGCCAACGCATTCCCGGCGCCATTGCTGCAGAATGTCGTCCTTTGCGCGGGATGCGGATACGGCAACCGGATATTCGGCTACGCGGCGAAAGGCTTTGATTACGCTGCCGCCGCTGGCCTTTTCCCGCGTTTCGATCAGGCCCGGTTGCGGGATTGCGGCCGGATTTGCCCCAGCAGATATTGGCGCGGCCCCGAAGATCGCGGTTCGACCCGGTCTGTCCGCGATCACGGCGCCATTGTCGCGCAGTAATTCGATGCGGGTGCCATCCGGCGGCGAGATTGCATCATATAGCTTCACAAAGGCAGACATCGGCACTTTGGCGGCGATCATCCCGACATTTGCGCCGCCGCGCATCAGCGGCCGGCCGAGGATGATCGACCAACCGGAACCCGGACGCGTTCGCTCGGCGGCTCCGAGAAAGAGACCTTCACTTCCTGCGGGGTGACGCGCGCCGAACAGGCCGTCGGGCGCCTCGTCGCCGCTTGCCGCCTTCGCCCGATTGACCACGCGACCGTTGAGATCGACAACCAGAAGATTGCTGGCCACACCGGTCCGCGCATTGAGCTGACCCAGGGCGTTTCGCAGTGAGGGATCACGGAGTGAGATTCGGGGCGGCGCCGCATCGATGACCTGCTCCACTCCGCTAAGCGTGAGATCGAGTTCGTGCAGCAAACGTACGGTCCCGAACTCGGCCGAGCGCGCGGTCCGTTCGAGGGCAGTCCGCCCGGTGTCCAGCGCGCGGTAATAGGAGCCCTCTTCGGCCCACAGCGTCCCTGCCCCGCGCAAGGCGATCAACGCGATGCTCAGCGCAATCACCGCATGCTGCGGTCTGATGCGCCTAATCGGGCGGCGAATGAAACGGGGGACGCGCACGATGGCCTATCCCGCGGGCGATGCGATGGAAGATGTGATTTGGCTGTGAAACTGTCGGTTCAGCTGGTCGAGTAGCCGGATATCGCTGACGCGGCGCGTAGACTGCAACCCCCTCCCCGCCGATCCTGCTGACAACCGCGCATCGCTCCGCCGACTCCCGTCATAGCCCGGGCCGTTTGGGGCCGGCTGGCCGACCGGGAGATAATCGATACTCTATGCTAATGTATTCTTACCGGACCAGGAGCGCGTGTCGTGTCCCGATCGCCCACGCGGGGGTCAGACTTTGCTGCCGGTTGTGCCTCGCGTCTCTGAGCCCCGATCCCAGTGTTCGGTATTGGGGAGCTGAACCCCAGCGAGGGCACCGAGGGTGATCGGCTTGAACGGAGCCCGCGGCCTGCCGCTATCGATTTCGGCAATCGGCTTGCCCACGGTTTCGGCAATGACCGCCGTCGCGATCGGGCCGCAGATGCGGCCTTGACACGGACCCATTCCGCAACGCGTAAAGGCCTTGAGCTGATTTGGCCCCGATGCCCCGAGACGTGCTGCTTGCCTGACGCGGCCAACCGAAACGTCCTCGCAGCGGCACACAATCGTTTCGTCGTCGGCCGGGAACAGTACCGGGTCTGAGGGCCGGTGCAGGTAATCAAAAAAACAACGACCCGCATTTTGGCGATCTAATGCCGCGCGAATTGGCCGAGCCCGATGGTCCCGCTCACCTTCGCCGATGCGGCCAAGAAGGTTCGCGGCATCGAGTGCGGCGAGCTTTCCCGACAACGCCGCCGCATCGGGTCCGATGATCGCGCCGGCGTCTCCGGCCACTGCGACACAGGGCAGGCTGGTCTGACCCCATATATCGAGCGTCGGCCGCCAGCTCCGCTGCGCATCGTTCCAATTATGGTGCAATCCCATGGCTCGGCTGATCTGCACGTTCGGGATCATCCCTTCATGCAGCAGCAGATGATCGGCGGCAGTCTCGCCTCCACCCCAGGCAACACGCTGCAACGTGCCGCGGCCGATCGCACGCAGCCCGCAACTCGCTCGTCGAACCCGAATCCCGGCCCGCCTCAGCGCCCAGAGCGACTTCAGGCCAGCAAGCAGTAGGTGCCGACTCGGCCGGTTCTTCCGCATAATGCTTACGGCTTCGCAATAGTTCGGCAGAGGTGCGGTGTCGAGGATCATAACAGGAGGAGCCCCGGCACATGCCAGCTCGTTAGCGACTACATAGAGAAGCGGGCCTTGTCCAGCCAGCACCGTCGGCCCTTCGGGAACAAGATTTGATTTATGCAACAGGATTTGCGCAGCGCCGGCCGCCATGACACCCGGCAAGGTCCAGCCGGGGATCGGCACGGGGCGTTCGATGGCGCCCGGAGCGAGGACGACCCGGTGCGCGGATACCGTTTCGGTCTCCCCTGAAGCTGAAAGATAGAGTGTGCCGTCCGGTTCGATATGCCAAACGGTGGTGCTCGGCCGATAATCGACACGGCTTGAGTTCAGCTCCGCGACAAGTGACCGGCCGAGGCGCTCATCGGGGCTGACCGGGTTCTTTTTGGCAGCTGCGCGAGAATTGGTGATGATGCGACCCCCTGGTCCGGCCTGCTCGTCGATGAGCATGGTCTCGAGGCCAAGCGCGTCGGCAAGCGCAGCGGCGGCCAGTCCCGCCGGACCGGCGCCGACGACCGCAAGCTCGATCGATCTCATATCGCCGGGTCGAGCGACCGTGCCGGAGACTGCCTGCGAATGCGCATTCCCTGGCGGACCGCTACCATGCAGCTCTGACGGTTGGCCGAACCATCGATCTCGGCAAGACAGTTGAAGCAAACTCCGATCATGCAATAAGGCGCGGGCGAGCCACGAAGCCCGGCTGCCAGCATCGCCGCAGCGGCGGATGCGCCCGCGGGAACCAGCACCTGACGGCCCTCGATGGTTACCCTGACCGTGGCCGCGAATCGGTCATAACGGGGACGAAACATTGAATCGCCGTGCCGAGAACTGATCGAGCGCCGCGCCCAATTCTCCAGCGGCGATCATCGGAGCTAGAACATTGGCGTGCACTCCCGCCAGCGTAACGCCGCTGTGGCAATTGGCAGAAAATGCACCTGGAAAGCGATCGGATTGATCGTAGATCGGCAGCCCGTCGGCGGGCATTACCCGGAGCGCCGCCCATCCGCGGACAACCTGAAGCTCGCTGAGCCACGGAAACGACAGCACCGCGCGCCGGGCGATGTCTCGCATCACCGTGGGCGTCTGGCGGATATCAAGGCCGACATCCTCCTGACTCTCGCCGATCAGAATGCTGCCTTCGAGCGTCTGGCGAATTGTGGTGGTCGGCATCGGCATCAGTCTCCGCGTCGGTTCGGTCACCAGGATCTGGCCCCGCTGCGGCCGCACTTTGGCCTCGAGCGCGAAGATCGGGGCCAGATCCGCATTTCCGAGGCCGGCGGCGAGGACCACCTTCGGCGCAGCAATCTCGACATTGGCGGTACGGATGCGAAAATCGGCCGGCGCCACCGTCGCTCCCTTTACGGTAAGGCCCGGCACATAGTGTCCACCATGAAGGGCGAAGCCCCTATGCAGTGCATGGAGCAGGTTGAGCGGATTGGCATGGCCGTCGTAAGGGGTAAACGAGGCGCCGGCGACGGCGGGGCCGATCCCTGGCAGCAGGTCGGCGACCTCGCCGTGTTCGAGCATGCGGTATTCGAAGCCGAAATTGCCGCTCTCCCGGCGCATCCGCTCCATCCGCTCGCGGCGCTCTTCCAGTTCGATCTCGCCGAGGCAGAGGTGCAGGCCCCCAGGTCGCTGGTGTCCCACCGCGATCCCGGTCGTCGCCAGAAGATCGGCGGCGAGCGCCGGCCACTCGTCGGCCGAGCGGCGGGTCCAGCGCTGGTAGGATGGCGCACCGTCGCCCTTGGCCTGCACCCAGACGAGCCCAAAATTGCCCCGCGCGGCGCGATACGCGATATCGCCTTCGTCCAACATCGCGGTTCGCTGTCCAGCCCGCGCGAGCCCAAAGGCGATCGCCGACCCGACCAGTCCACCGCCAATCACGATCGCGTCATAGCGTGTCACGGGAGACTTCCTTGTTGGCGCGGCCTTGTGTTGCGGCTGACGAACAGTACCATAAGCGGTCCAGGGAGGAGAACCGCGGCGGTACCCTGGAGCCGTCCGCCGCTTGGGCACGCGAAGATCGATGTGTTTGCGTTGGTAGCTTTCGCGAGTGTGGTCCGAATCCGACGGCTCGCGAAGCGACGACGGTGGCCGGGTCCGGCCCGAACCTCCGGTTCGCGTCGTGATCCGGTGGTTGCCGCCCGCATCGGCTTTCCCGAGCGCAGCCTGGCGCCAGGTATCGAGCTGGTTTGCAAATCTCGAAGAAGAGACGCCGCGGGTAGAGCAACTGCGGCAGTGCTATGTTGCTGATCCGTGAGCGGCCTTCGCCAAACCATGATCGCCGCGGCACGCCGCCGCGTGTCGATATGTTGGTGCTGCACTATACCGGCATGCAAAGCGCCGAGGCGGCGCTCGAGCGGTTGTGTGATCCGCAGGCTCGGGTCAGCGCCCACTACCTGATCGATGAGATCGGGCTCATCTGGCGGCTCGTGCCGGAGGCGCGGCGAGCCTTCCATGCCGGAATCTCTTGCTGGCAGGGCGAGCGGGACCTGAATCTCCCGTCGATCGGCGTCGAGATCGTCAACCCCGGACACGCATGGGGTTACCGCCCGTTTCCGGAAGCTCAAATGATGGCGGTCGAGGCTCTCTGCCGCGACATTCTATCCCGCCATCCGATCCCGCCGTCCCGCATTGTCGGACACTCCGATATCGCGCCCGAGCGCAAGACCGATCCGGGCGAGCTTTTCGATTGGGCTCGGCTTGCTGGCGCCGGGATAGGAATCTGGCCGGAGCCGAGCCCTCGTGAGAATCTACCGGCAGCCGATCGGGCGCGGGCCATTTCCGGTCTGGAAACAATCGGCTACCATGCGGTGTTGCCCGATGCGATACCGGCGATCACGGCATTCCAGCGCCGTTTTCGCCCGAGCCGGGTCGATGGTGTCCTCGATGCCGACACCGCGATGCGGATTCGTGAAGTCTGCGCGGCCTATGCGCGGTCGCAGGCGTAATCTCCCTCTGCCTTGCTCGGCGAAGAGCGGCCGGGATCGGTGATAGACCAGCAGCGAGCAATTTGCGAGGACCGTCAATTCAGCCGCGAGGGTCGGCGGCGTTCGGAGGGCCGAGAGACGATCGCGCCCGCGTGGTGATGAGCCAGACGCCAGACGCCGTCTTCGCGCACGAACAGATTGCTTGCCGCGAGAGTGCCGCCATCGAGTTCCTCCTCGCACAGCACCAGGGCGACATCGCCGTAGAGCATTACCCGCTCGTCAAAACAAGCGATGCGGGGTGCATCGCGGCTGGCCAAAATCCCGCTCCAGCTGGAGATGATCGCCTCGCGTTCGGTCAGCGCCGCCCATCCAGGGTGGAGGCACGCGACCGCCGCATGGCGCGCCCACAGCGCGTCCATGGCCGCGGGATCGCGCATTGCGAAGGCGCGATAGAATTCCAAATTGGCAGCTAGCACCGCATCGTGGTCGGTCATCGCGGGTCCCTCCGCCTTGGGGTGGTTTGCGCTGCCGGCGGCAGCTGGCGCCGGGCGGTCGTGGCGCCAGCCGCTGCGCTCGCGGTTGGTTGGCTGGGCTCGATCAGCCGTGGTCGACAGTCGGCGTGAAAATATATCCAGTGCCGCGCACGGTCTTGATCAGGGATGGTCGTTGCGGATCGTCCTCGAGCTTTCGGCGAAGCCGCCCGACCTGGACATCGATCGTCCGGTCAAACGGCCCAGCCTCGCGATTGCGCGCCAGGTCCAACAATCGGTCTCGGGTCAAGACCTGGTTGGCGTTGCTGACAAAGGCGGCGAGGAGATCAAATTCGCCCGTGGTCAGACGGACCTCCCGGCCCGTCGGCGAAAACAGCGCGCGGGTCAGCAGATCAAGATTCCAGCCGGCGAACCGCGCTCTCGCCGGCGGCGACGGCGCCCGGTCCGCGGTTCGGCTCGATACCCGGCGCAGCACGCTTTTGACGCGTGCCAGCAACTCACGCAGGTGGAACGGCTTGGGCAGATAGTCGTCGGCACCCATTTCGAGGCCGATAATGCGATCCACGGTCTCACCGCGACCGGTCAGAATGATAATGCCGACGCTGGATTCGTCGCGCAGCGACCGGGCCAGGGTCAAACCGTCCTCTCCCGGCAACATCAAGTCCAGGATCACGAGATCCGCCGGGGCGTGCGACAGCACCCGGCGCATCGCCGCGCCGTCTTGGGCTGTGGAGACCCGATATCCCTCGCCGCTGAGATAATCCTGAACCAGGTCACAGATTTCTCGTTGATCATCGACGATCAGGATATGGCCATTGTCACTCATTTCGGTTCGCTTGTCTGCGTGTGCGCCGAGCCGGCCCATGGCGGGCGAGGAGATTCACGACCGGACCGGCATCATACATATAGTTACAAAATCTTACATAAAATCGGGCCACCGACATTATCAGCTTACATCCCGACCTTAACCTAGCTCCCCTGCGACGGTTTTCCACGAGGCCGCAGGCAGCATCGGGAGCCTTCTGTGCCAGACACTTATATGGAGATCCAAGGCGAGATTCCGCGACTTCGGCGCTACGCGCGGGCGCTGACCCGTGACGCGAGCGTAGCCGACGATCTGGTCCAGGATTGCCTCGCCCGAGCCCTCGGCAAGCTCCACCTCTGGAACCAGGGTACCGATTTGCGCGCGTGGCTATTTACGATCCTTCACAACCAGTACGTTAATTATGTGCGCCGTTCCGTCCGTGAAGGGGCGATGATCGAGTTGCACGAAAATGAACCCTTCTTGACACGTCCTCCGCAGCAGGGTCACCGCCTGGAATTGCGTGATCTTGACCGCGCGATCGCGAAACTTCCGGAGGAACAGCGGTCGGCAATTCTGCTCGTCGGCCTCGAAGGCATGCGCTACGATGAAGTAGCAGCAATCCTCGATGTGCCGGTTGGAACCATCCGTTCGCGGCTGTCGCGGGGACGCGAGGCACTCCGCAAGCTGATGGGGTACGATCCGGACGAGGACGGTCGGGTCGGGGATGGTCGGGTCGGGGATGGTCGGGTCGGGGATGGTCGGGTCGGGAGTGTCCACCAGATCGCGGCGTTCCGGGCACCGCCGGCCCAACCGAGACGGTCAAACGGGCCCAAGCAGCGTTAATAGTTGTGCGATGCAAAAGCGTCCCGATGCCGCCGGCATAACACCATCAACTCATTGGCTTGGTGGTTCGACTTACGAAAACGCTCGGACCAGTCCCGACTTGACGGAAGCCTGATCAAGGTTCGCTGCCGCACCGCGTTGCCGATGGGTTGGCGCTCTGCTCCGGGGCCGGCCAGACCCTAATTCAGGCGGCAGTCCGGTTTCCCGGTCACCCGCTGCCCTGATGCTTGGCGAGCCCGCCGTCAATCGAGCCGCTTACTGTCCAGTTCGTTCTTCAGCCGCTCGCGATCCTTCAGATCGACGGCCCGTTCCCTGTTGTTACGGCCGAACCGGAGCCGGTTTTCTGCGGCTTCGCGCTCTCTTTCCATCTGCCGGCGTTGCTTGCGGTATTTATTGAGATTGATGATGGTCATGAGTCTCCCGATCATTTCACAATGCACGGCTGTCTCTCTAGGGAGAATAGTATCGTCGAGCCAATCCAGGCTAGTCGAACATTTCCGGATGCAGCCACGCTACGACCGGAGCGTGCGGCGGATAGGTCCACACCTGGATGTGCCACAGTCGTCTCGGACGGGCGGCTTGCCAACCGACCTGCGATTAGCGAAGATCGAGGTTCGCCCAGGGGATGGAACGGCGAGCATTCCAAACGTGCAGCGTGTGGATTTCAGAGGGCCAGACGCGTCGGATGGACCGGCGTAGTACGGCTCATCGCGCGGCTGTTGGTTCCTCCGGAAACTCGGGTTCGCGGTGATGTTTGGCAGGATGTTGGGGCTCTTGTCGGCTGATATGGCGATCGATCTCGGCACCGCCAACACGCTGGTCTATGTGAAGGGACGCGGCATCGTCCTCAACGAGCCGTCGGTGGTGGCGATCGCCAATATCAAGGGCAGGAAGCAGGTGCTTGCCGTCGGCGAGGAAGCCAAGCTGATGCTTGGCCGCACGCCCGGCTATATTCAAGCAATCCGCCCGTTGCGCGATGGGGTTATCGCCGATTTCGAAGTCACCGAGGAGATGATCAAGCATTTCATCCGCAAGGTGCACAACCGTCGCAGCTTTGCGACGCCGCAGATCGTCGTCTGCGTCCCTTCGGGATCGACGGCGGTCGAGCGGCGCGCGATCCAGGAATCGGCAGAGAGCGCGGGGGCTCGGCGCGTGTTTCTGATCGAAGAGCCAATGGCTGCGGCAATCGGCGCCGGGCTGCCGGTGACCGAGCCCACCGGATCGATGGTGGTCGATGTCGGCGGCGGCACGACAGAGGTGGCGGTGCTCTCCCTCGGCGGTATCGTCTACTGCCGCTCGGTCCGGGTCGGCGGCGACAAGATGGATGAAGCCATCGTCGCCTACATCCGGCGAAATCATAATCTTCTGGTCGGTGAGAGCAGTGCCGAAAGGATCAAACAGGAGATCGGCTCGGCCTGCATGCCGGAAGACGGCGAGGGCCGGGTCATGGAGATCAAGGGACGAGACCTGATGAACGGTGTGCCGAAAGAAATCGTGATCAGCGAACGCCAGATTTCCGAGAGCTTGGCGGAACCGGTTGGCTCGATCGTCGAGGCTGTCAAGGTTGCGCTGGAGCACACCGCGCCCGAACTCGCCGCCGATATCGTCGACAAGGGCATCGTCCTGACCGGTGGCGGCGCGTTGCTCGGCAATCTCGATCTCGTGCTGCGACACGCCACAGGGCTCCCGGTTTCGATCGCTGATGATCCGTTGAGCTGCGTCGCGCTCGGCACCGGACGGACCCTCGAGGAGATGAAGACCCTCCGATCGGTCCTGATCAACACCTGGTAGCGATCTCGGCCTGAAGGCGCGGGCGACATCACACCCATGATCAAGGAGGCGACGGCATCCCGCAACAGCGCATGCGCGGTGAGGTCCGGGCTGCTCCGCTCTGCTGCTCGGCTCCGGCCGGCTGGTGCCTTCGGCTGAGCGACGTATGCGCCACCCCCCCCGCCGACCCGCGCTTCAGCGGATCGTCCTCCCGCTGCTCGTCATGTTGTCCGCGATCATGATTTTCATCGGGAAGGTCGACGAAACCGCGTTCCGGTCATTGCGCGTCTCTGTGACCGATGCGGTGGCGCCCGGCCTCGACGCATTTTCGCGCCCGCTCGCCGCAATGGACAACGCGATCGCGGATGTCCGCAGGGTGTTCCTGATATATCAGGCCAATGTGCGTCTTTCTGAAGAGAATCGCCGATTGCTGCATTGGCAGGAGGCTGCTCTGACACTGGCGGCCGATAACGAGCAGTTACGCAAACTTTTGCGGCTGGTCCCACAATCGCCGGTCTCTTACGTAACCGCCCGCGTGATAGCGAGCTCCGGCGGAACTTACGTCCGCGAACTCTTGGTTGATGCCGGGAGCGACGATGGCGTCGCCCGCGGCCAGGCGGTGATTAGCGGCGAGGGTCTCGTCGGACGGGTTTTGGAGGTCGGCAGACACGCTGCACGCATCCTGCTGATCACCGATTTGAACTCTCGTCTTCCTGTCCGCGACGAGCGGTCGGGGCAGCGCGGGATTCTGTCCGGCGACAACTCGGCGCGCCCGCTACTGCGTTATCTCGATCCGGCCGCCGCCGTCAGCCACGGCGACCGGATTGTCACCTTGGGCAAGGGCGGCATCTTTCCACCGGGGCTGCCGGTCGGAGTTGTCGCCAATGCCGCAGGCAGCGTGCCTCGCGTCGAGCTGTTCTCGCAGAGCTCCCGATTGACGTTTCTGCGGATCGTCAATTATGGCCTCGGCGATGCGCTGCCGATCGGCAGCTCCGCTTCTTGCCCGGAGAAATCACCAGCGGAGAAGACTGCGCCGGC
Source organism: Allostellaceae bacterium (assembly GCA_050729795.1). Classification (GTDB taxonomy): domain Bacteria; phylum Pseudomonadota; class Alphaproteobacteria; order ATCC43930; family CGMCC-115725; genus AP-15. The sequence goes on from JBOHME010000045.1 coordinate 16,132, forward strand.
AGAAAAGTTTCCCGTAGCCGGTCGAGATCAGCGAATGCCACCGCCCAGTCCAGAACGATGATCGCGACCCGTTGGTTCGACAATATCGTCGCTGGATTACTGCCTAGCATCACGACGGTGGTAGCCGCATGGTTTGCGATACAACCTTTCCATATCCCAGGCCATGCCAGCCTCTCTCCTGCTTATATCCTGATGGCCGTGTATCATTGGACGATATACCGGCCAGAATTATTGCCCCCACTGGTGGTCTTTCTGATTGGTGCTATATTTGATCTGATATCAGGGGGACCTCCCGGAGTAACGGCGCTGTTTCTTCTGCTGGCACGAGCGATCACCTGGCATTCTCGGCGAAGGTTTATAGGCAAGCCCTTTCTGTTTGTTTGGGGCGGGTTCGCGCTGCTCGCCATCGCCGCGATGGGGTGGCGCTGCGGCGTGCATGCGCTGCTCGGGTCGAGCCCGGGCGATTTCCGGAATTGCTTGTTTCAAAGCGTGTTGACGGTTGCCCTGTTTCCTATTGCGAGCTTGCTGCTGGTGCGTGCCCAGCGCGCACTGATGTCGACACGCTGATGTTCCGATAGCGGGTCCGGTTGGGAAGGATGGGCGATGAAGCGCGACGTGCGAAGCCACAGGCGGATCGGTCGGCGTGCGGTGATCCTCGCCGGTGCCGAGGTGGCGCTGACCGGCGCTCTTTTCGGTCGCCTGTATCAACTTCAGATCACGGATTCACGATACTATAAGGTGTTGTCGGACGAGAACCGCATCAGCCTGCGCTTGGTGGCTCCGCCACGCGGCCGCATCCTCGACCGCTTCGGCACCCCGCTCGCCGATAACCGTCAAGACTATCATCTCGTCATCGTCGCAGAGCAGGCCGGCGACATCGAGGCAACGCTGGACCGGCTCAGCAGCCTGATCAAACTCAATGAAGCCGATCGTCGCCGTGTCTTGCGCGAAGTTCGCCGCAGGCATTCGTTCGTCCCGGTCATCGTGCGCGCCAATCTGGGTTGGGACGAGATGGCGCGCGTCGAGGTAGCCCTGCCGGATTTGCCCGGAATCTCGGTCGAACAGGGGTTGACGCGGCACTACCCGCTCGGCCGAGTCGCTGCCCATGCCGTGGGCTATGTCGCTGCAGTTTCTGAACGGGACCTGACCGGCGATCCGCTTCTCGAATTGCCGGACTTTCGAATCGGCAAGACCGGCATTGAAAAATCCCAGGATATGCTGCTGCGCGGTACGGCCGGGACGCGCCAGGTCGAGGTCAATGCACTCGGCCGGGTGGTCCGGAACCTGGGTTCGATCGATGGCCAACCGGGACAAGATGTCGTCAGCGGTCTTGACGCAACGATCCAGGAATTTGTCAGTCGCCGATGCGGCAACGAGCGAAGCGTTGCCTGCGTCCTCCTCGACACAGTGAATGGCGAGGTGCTCGCGCTGACGTCGATCCCGAGCTTCGATCCTTCGGTATTTGCCAGTGGTCTGAGTTCAGCCATGTGGCGACAGTTGTCGACCGATCCCGCGCATCCGTTGACCGACAAAGTCATCGCCGGAATTTATCCTCCCGGGTCGACATTCAAGCCGGTGGTCGCCACCGGGGCCTTAGCTGCAGGGGTGATTACACCGGAAACGACGATTACTTGTCGCGGGTATCTCAAATTCGGCAACGCCGTGTTTCATTGCTGGCGGCGTGGCGGCCATGGGACCCTGCGCTTGCGCGACGCGATCAAGGAGAGCTGTGACGTATTCTTTTACGAGACCGCACATCGTCTCGGGATCGATCGTCTGGCGGCGATCGCGCATTGCTTCGGGTATGGCGCTCCGCTCGGTCTCGATATTCCGGGCGAGCGACCGGGTCTGATCCCGACCCGTGAATGGAAGCTGGCAACCACAGGTCGCGGTTGGCAGCCCGGCGAAACCCTGATCACCGGAATTGGGCAAGGCTACGTTCTCGCCACCCCGTTACAGATTGCGACAATGGTGGCGCGGTTGGTGACCGGCTGCCGGTTGGTGCCAAATCTCGTTCGGAAACCCGGAATCATGACCGCAGGCGGCGGAGCCCCGGTGGCCGATTTTCCGCCGCTGGGTATCGATCGGGCCATCCGCGGTGTCGTTCTTGACGCGATGAATGCGGTAGTGAATGAGCCAGGAGGTACCGCCTATGCAGCGCGGATCACTGCTCCCGGCTTTGCGATGGGCGGCAAATCCGGCACATCGCAAGTGCGGCGAATTACCCAATATGAGCGAGATCACGGGCTGCCCAAAATCAGTGCGATCCCCTGGAAGGATCGTGATCATGCGCTGTTTGTCGGCTTCGCCCCGGTCGGGGCTCCACGTTACGTGTGCGCCACGGTGGTCGAACATGGCGGTGAAGGCTCGGCAGCGGCCGCGCCAATTTGTCGAGATGTACTGCAGGCGGTGCAGCAGCGCGATCCGGCCCGCCGAACTCCCCCTACCGAAGGGAGGGCACACCCTACGGTTTCCGCGATGCCGTCATGGCAGGCATCTGCCCGACTAGCGGGGGGCTAACCTTTGGATCCATCGCATTCCGGTTTGGGTCACTCCGAGCCGACATGCACCAAACGGCTCCAGAACATAAGCTGGATTCTGGTGCTGGCCGTCTCTATAGTCGTGAGCATCGGCGTCGTGATACTGTATTCGACGGCCAACGGTCATATGCAGCCTTGGGCCTCTAAGCAAATCATACGGTTCGCGATTGCCCTGATCCCAATGATAGGCGCTGCGATCGTCAGGATTCGTTATTGGTACCGAATTTCTTATTGGTTATATGCAGCAGTTTTTCTATTGATTATTGTGGTCGACATGCGCGGCTTCGTCGGCATGGGCGCCCAGCGTTGGATCGATCTCGGCGTTATCCAGCTGCAACCTTCGGAACTGATGACCGTAGCCCTGACATTGGCGCTCGCGCGCTATTTTCATCGTTTCGGCAGTGAAGATGTTATCGGGATTGTTCATCTGATCCCACCATCACTGATGATTATTCTCCCGGCTGGATTAATTTTAAAGGAGCCGGATCTGGGGACCGGCATGATCCTGCTGATTGGCGGCGCGGCTTTGTTCTTCTTGGCGGGAGTGCGCTTGAGAATTTTCTTATCTCTGAGTATTGTCGTGGCGGGTATGTTGCCGATCGTCTGGCGGCATTTGCACGATTACCAGAAAGATCGGATTTATACTTTTCTCGATCCCAACAGTGACCCAATGGGGGCCGGTTATCACATTCTCCAATCGAAAATTGCGCTGGGTTCTGGCGGTTTGTTCGGCAAGGGGTTTCTCCTTGGGACTCAGAGCTATTTAAATTTTTTGCCGGAAAAACAGACGGATTTTATCTTCACTACCCTTGCGGAAGAATTCGGTTTCATCGGTGGATTAGCGTTGCTGGGACTGTACATTCTGATTATCGGTTACGGCTTTGTTGTGGCGTTGCGCAGCCAGAGCAGCTTTGGAAAACTCGTTGCTCTTGGCGTCATCACCAATTTTTTTCTTTATGTTTTTATCAACATTGCAATGGTAACCGGGTTGATCCCGGTCGTTGGCGTGCCGTTGCCGCTGATCTCCTATGGCGGAACCGCGATGCTCACGATGATGTTCGGGCTCGGCCTGGTGATGAGTGTGGGCGTGGACCGGGATGTACGCCTCAATCGGGCCGGCGAGCCGCAGCCGGCTTAGAGGCGGTTACGGCGAATTTATTTTGATCGCGAGCACGTTCAACGCCACCTAGGATTACGCCCGGATGTACGAGCGATGTGGAGGAAATGATGGCGGAAGGGGATCCGACGGAGAGCGGGCGGCGCCTGCATGTGACAACGCTCTTGGTCGCCTCGCGCCGCGCCCTCGATAACGCGCTCGCGGAATTGGGTTTTGCCGAAGAGGATGACCGCGTTGTCGAGCACGATCGTCGGCTTGCGTTCCTGACCTGCTCTCATGAGGAAGACAGCGACGACCTGTTCGCCCTGATCACCGAGCTTTCCGCTCGTGGCGAAAGCTGGGAATTGCAGTCGCGCATCGACACCGAGCCGGGCCGGGCAATCTATCAGTCATTGGCTCGCTATCGACCGGTCGAAGCGATTGATGCGGCAGTCGAGGAGGAACAGGAGGCGGAAAGCTCCGAGGTGCCGGTTTATGACGTTGAAACCGCTGAGGGCCTCCAAACTCTCAAGCGGATCCTGAAACGCATCGAGCCAGCCGATGCATTTGCGACGATCCGTCCCGGCCGTGATGGTCGTGCGACCGCTCGCGTGTTGCGACGCGGCTCGCGGCGATTGCTTGCATCCGCGATTGCCGCCGACGAGGCCACGCTGCGCAGCGTGATCCGCGAAATCCTTCCCAATGTCATGTTCGATGTCGCCATGAAACCGCCGGGCTAGAGCAGCCGGTAAGCGAGGCCAAAACAACCCTGAGGAGTATGACCTGCGGAGCCTGACCGCGATCTTTCGCGATCGAACGCTGCGGCTCGCGGTGACCGGGCTGAGCGGCTCGGGCAAGACCGCGTTTATCACAAGTTTAGTCGAGAACCTGATCAGCGCCCCAGAGCAGCCGGCGCGGCTGCCATTTCTGCGTGCCGCTGCCGAGCGGCGCCTCCTCGAGGTGGTTGCGCGCCGCTCCGGGGACGACAGAATTCCCAACTTCCCGCTGCGGGATACGGTTGCCGCTCTTGCGGCGGACCCGCCGCGGTGGCCGGCCAGCACGACGGATTTGCGCCGGGTCGACCTCCGCGTGCGGTTTTCCCCTTCGAGCCGCTTCGGCTTCGCCCGGCCGCCTGGCGGCGCCCCGGTCGGGATCGCCGAGTTCAACCTGGAAATCCTCGACTATCCGGGCGAGTGGCTGCTCGACTTGCCGTTGTTGGGCCAGAGCTACCAGCAGTGGTCGGCCGCCGCGCTCGCTCTCGCTCGGGACGGAGCGCGGGCGTCGCTGTCGCGGGAATGGCTTCTCTTCCTCGCCGATCACCCCGCAAGCTCGCGCAGCGACACCGAAACCGCGAGACGGGCGCACGATCTCTACCGTGATTTTCTCGGTGCATGCCGCCATCAGGCACAGTTGAGCATGCTGCAGCCAGGGCGGTTCCTGAACCCCGGACGGCTGGCGGGGGATGTGGCTCTGGAATTTTGCCCGATGCCGGCCATCCCCACCCGGCGCGGCTACGAAGGCAGTCTCGGTCGAGCGATGGAAGCGCGTTTCGAGGCTTACAAGCAAAATGTGGTGCAACCGTTTTTCGCCGCGCTCGCTCGCGGGGTCGATCGCCAGGTTGTGCTCGTCGATGTGCTGAGGGTGCTCAATGCCGGCGAAGAGGCGTTTTTGGACCAGTCTCGAGCGCTGGCAACGATCCTCGATATGTTTCGCTTTGGCCGCCATGGGTTCCTCAGGCGCCTGTTCGGCAGCAGCCGTATCGATCGCGTGCTGTTTGCCGCGACAAAGGCGGACCATGTTCCTGCGGTGCAGCGCGATCATCTCGAGGCGCTGGTCGCCGACATGGTGGCTGTGCCGCGTCTGCGCGCCGAGCAATCTCGTGCGAGCGTGGCAGCGACGGCTCTCGCATCCGTCCGCTGCACCGTGGACGATACCGACGTGATCGACGGCCGCAAGGTCGATGTGGTGATCGGGCTGCCGCAGGGCGGGCAGAGGCGGATCCGTTTCTTCCCCGGTATCATCCCGGTGGCCCGGCCCCTCACGGGGTTTTGGGGCGATCGCTTTACCGAATTTCCGGTGTTTCAGCCGCCGCGCATCGATGCCGCTGACAGAAGCGGCATCGCTCACGTCAATCTCGACAAGGCGCTCAATTTTCTATTCGAGGACGTGCTCCGCTGACAGCCGCGAGGACGGGTGCGTTCACGGCAATTGTCATTAACCCGGTGCCGCCCAATTTTCGCTATCGTGGTGCCGGGCATCGGAGAGCATCATGAGCGAAGCACGGGTTATGCGGACCCGCTTGCGGCAGCTGACCGAAACAGCGCTTGGTGCGGCCGTCTCGCTCGGGCTCGTGGTGGGCGGGTTCGGGTGCGCACCCGACGCCGATTTCTGGGCCCTATCGTCAAGCGCCGGGCGAGTGAAAATGACCAGCTTTGCGCCGCTGGTGCGCGAGGTCTTGCCGGCCGTTGTCAATGTCTCCGCGGTCCAGCGGCCAGGCAAGGCGGCTGAGAGCGATGAAGCCTCGGGCGGGGTCAACCCGGTAAACAGCCAAGACACGGGATCAGGCCTGCCGCCATCGGTCCTCGACAAGCTGTTGCGTCGATTTTCTCATGATCGGGACCGCGATCAGGGTCCACGCACCCAAGGGCTGGCATTGGGCTCCGGCTTCGTAATCGACCCGAACGGTTATATCGTCACCGATGACCACGTCGTGGAGGACGCCGAGAGCGTGATTGTGACGTTCCACGACGGCACGCAGCTTCCGGCGCAGATCGTCGGGCGCGATCCGCTGACGGACCTCGCTCTTCTCAAAGTGAGAGCGTCGTATCCGCTGGCTTATGTGCGCTGGGGAGATAGTGACACCGCCCGGGTTGGCGACTGGGTGCTCGCGATCGGCAATCCGTTCGGGCTCGACGATACCGTGAGCAGTGGGATCATTTCGGCTCGCGGTCGTGATATTCATTCGGGACCATATGATGATTTTTTGCAGATCGATGCGTCGATCAATCGGGGCAACTCGGGTGGTCCGACATTTGATCTCGAAGGCAGGGTGATCGGCATCAACAGCGCGATCTACTCGCCCAACGGTGGCTCGGTCGGCATCGGTTTCGCGATTCCCGCGAACCTCGCCCGGCCGGTGGTGGATCAGTTGAAGGATCGCGGCCGGGTCGAGCGCGGCTGGCTCGGTGTACAGATACAGGAGGTGACGCCCGAGATTGCGCGCGGCTTTGGGTTGGAGAAGCCGGCGGGTGCCCTGATTACCGGGGTCAGTCCGGGAGGACCCGCTGCCCGCGCGGGCTTTCTTCAGGGCGATGTCATCCTCTCGGCGAACGGTCACGACATTGCCAGAACACGGGATCTTCCGCTTGTCGTTGCCGAAATGCCGATCGGGCGGCGAGCCGCTGTCGTGGTCTGGCGGCGAGATAGAGACGTCACTCTGTGGCCGATAACAGGGGAAATGCCACGCCGCCTCGAAGCCGCAGAAATCGAACCCGAAGACAACGAGGCGGCGCATCAGGAGTTGGCCGATCTCGGCTCCGGCCTGCAGCTGGCACCGCTAACCGCCCGGCTGCGGCGGCGCTGGCAGGTCCCTGATACCGTGGGCGGCGTCGTCGTCACGGTGATCGGCGATCACAGCCCCCTGGCCGCCACCGACCTGTTGCCAGGCGACGTGATCGAAAGCATCAACTGGCAGCCGGTCGTTTCGCCGCGCGATGCGCTGATCAAGCTGAGGGCTACGGGGTCGAGACCCCATGGCACGGTGGTCATGCTGATCGATCGGCATGGCACCAGCCATTATGTAGCCCTTCCGGCAACAAACGACGCGGTTGGCGACCAACGCGAATGATAGGGCAATCGCACCGGGTCGGTCGGTGAATTGCTGAGGCCGCAGGTGCATTCGTTGCTTCGAGCACATCGCGCGCCAGCCTGCGACACCCGTGAAGCACGCGCCGTGCCGCCGCGCTTCTGGATCGGGCCTGCGTGAGCGGGCTGGCTCGGCTCCTCCGGCACCTTTAGTTCGAAGAGATCGGCCACCCAAGCCAATCACACAGCGCACGGCCCATGACCAGTTCGAGATCGCGCCCCTTCAGAAACGGCATCTCCTCGGTGAACATCGTCACGCACTGTTTCCACGGGCACGGCATTCGGGTGATGTCGGTGCCCCAGAAACTGCGTTCCGGGCCGAAGGTCTCGACGATTTGCTGGGTGTATTTGTGGATGTTGCGGTACGGGTAGGGTTGCGACGAATTACCAGGCGCGCCGGTCGCCTTGACCGCGACATTGGGATATTTGGCGAGCGCCAGCAATGCCGGCTGATTGCCGTGCGCTGCGTCGTCCTTGCCATCGCGCACGCGCGCGTAGTGGTCGATTAGGAGCTTGAGCCCGGGGTGGCGCTCGGCGATACGTCCGACCTGCGGCAGATAATTAGAGGCCATCAGCGCAATCGGGATCCCGGTCTTTTCGGCCGCCGGCCACAACCAGTCCATCGTCCCGTCGGTCATCCAACTGGCCTGGTGCGGCTGGGTGAACGCATAGCGCAGGCCAAGCATGCCCGGACGGCTCTTCCAGCCGTCGATCAGCGACCGACTTTCCGGCCTGTCGAGCGGAAAATTGCCGAGAATCCCAAACCGGTTCGGGTATTTGGCCGCGGCTTCCTCAGAGATTTTCCCTGAATTCGGGTCCCAACTCGGCGGGTGCAGCAGGCAGGCGTTGACCCCGGCCGCATCCATATCGCGGATGCACTCTTCCGCCGTGTAGGAATTGACCTGGCGGTGAGAAGGGTTGGTCGGCGGTCCGGCCGACCAGATGTGAACCTGCGCATCAACAATCAGCATGGTATCCACTCGCTGCGATTCGCTGCCCTCAGGATCGTACGTGATGTCGGCTCCGCACGATAGCGCCGGTGCGAGCGCAATCGATCCACGAACATTGGCACCTGACCTATGGCCAATCGGGTCGATCCCGTTCTTTTCGGGCTTGGCTGCGGCTCCCGGCGCCATTTTCTTCGGATGGCTCGGCGACAAGATCAGCCGCCGTAGTGTCTTCACGATCACGCTTCTAATGTTTTCACTGGCGACCGGCGCCATGACGCTGACGCCCGAGCGGGACTCTCTATTTGGTCGTGATGCGGTTTATCGTTGGCTTCGGCGTGGTCGGCGTCGCCGCCGTTGATATGCCGCTGTTGCAGGAGTTCCTGCCCGCCGCCAAGCGCGGCTGGATTAGCTTCATTCAGATTATCGGTCGCGGTTTCGGCTCGCGGATCACCGATGTGATCGGGATGTCGCTGTCGTCGCCTACCTCCTTATCGGCTTCGAGACCCGCGGCCGCACGATCGAGGAGTTGAATGCCGCGCTGACGCGACCCAAACCCCCCGTCGCGGAACCGCGTAGGAAAGGTGCGCCTATCGCTGGAGGCCTTGGGCGCCGGCTGGCACGTCGTAGAAGGCTAGGACCATCGACACGCTGGTATAGTGGCCCATCAGGCAGATCACATCGGTGATGCCGACATGGCCGAGTGCGGCGACGGCGCGATCATACAGACCCTGCGGAACCCAGCGCGAATTGGCGAGGCAGATTGCCATTTCATAGACGACCTGCTCGCGCTCGTCGTCGAACGAGGCTGGCAGTCCTGACAGCATCGCCTCGACCTTGGCAGGCGGCAGCCCGGCCGCCTTGGCGGCGCGCTCATGGGCAGCTGTCGGGTAGGCCGAACGCCACTTGCTGTTGATGATGACGACGGCGATTTCCCGCTCGCGCTCGCTCAGCGAGTACCCGGTGCGGAAATGGGCGCCGAACGGGCCGGCGACCTTTGCCAGTTTCGGATTATGCACCAGGATCTTGTTGGGACCACCGAGAGCGCCACGGCTGGCGATCAAAGAGCGGTAGCCTTCCTGCTGCTCCGGCGTCATGTGGTCATAAGGGATCTCGGCGTAGCGGCCGAAGGTCGGCGTTTCGGGCATTTTAGGTTCCTCCCCAGTTTGGGCCGGTCTTTTCAGCGAGCAATCCCTTCGGCCCCGGCCGGGACGTCGTAGAAGGCCAAAGTCATCGACACCATCGAGTAATAACCCATCAGGCAGATCACATCGGTAACGCCGACATGACCCAACGCCTCAACCGCACGATCGTAGAGCCCCTTCGCGACCCAGCGCGAATTGGCGAGACAAGCCGCCATTTCGTAGACGACTTGCTCGCGCTTGTCCTCGAACGAGGTCGGCAGTCCCGACAGCAAGGCCTCAACTTTGTCGGCCGGCAATCCGGCCGCTTTGGCGGCACGCTCGTGAGCGTTAGTCGGATAGATCGAATGCCACTTGCTGTTGATGATGACGACGGCGATCTCGCGCTCTCGCTCGCTCAGCGAATAGCCGGTACGGAAATAGGCACCCAGCGGCCCGGCCGCCTTTGTCAGTTTCGGGTTGTGCACCCAGATCTTGGTCGGCCCCGGCAACCGCCCCCGATTTTCGATCAGCGAGCGATAGCCGTCCTGCTGCTCCGGCGTCATCTGGTCGTAAGGGATTTCGGTGTATCGGCCAAAAGTTGGCGTCTCGGGCATTGGGCTTTCCTTCCTTCGGCTGAATTGGCGAGCCATCCTGCAACAGTCGCGCGATCCTGTCGATATCGCCGCTGATCAAGCCCTGCCCCACTTCCTGCGCGTTCCGGTGCGCTGGCCTTTCACCGGTCGGTGCCGTAGTGTTCGCAGGTCGAGGCGGGAGTGAGCCGATGCCGGCGCGGAGCGGAAAACAATATCTCGCGGGATTGCGCGAACAGGAGCGGGAGGTCTGGCTCGGCGGCGAGCGGGTGCGCGACGTCACCGCCCACCCGGGACTGAGCGGCGGTGCGCAGGCGATCGCATCGCTCTACGATCTGCAGTGCAATCCCGAATTCCGCGACCAGATGACCTATGTCTCGCCGAGCTCCGGAGAGTCGGTCGGGCTCTCCTTCATCATCCCGCGCACCCGCGAGGATTTGGAGCGCCGCCGGGCCATGATGCTGAACTGGGCGCGCACCACTTGCGGCATGATGGGCCGATCGCCCGATTTCATGAACGTAACCTACGCGACTTGGGCGGGAGCAGCTGATTTCTTTGCCCAGGGAAGGCCGGAATTCGGCGAGAACATGCGCCGTTATTATGAATACATTCGCGAAAACGACCTGACCCTGACCCACTCGCTGATCAACCTGCAGCGCAGCCGCACCGTTTCGGGCGCATTCAACCTACAAGAAGGGACGGCGTTGCAGGTGGTGCGCGAGACCGATGCCGGGATCATCGTCCGTGGCGCCCGCATTCTCGCTACCCTAGGGCCGCTTGCCGACGAGATCGGCGTCTACTCGCCGCGCATGGGCCGCCACACCGAGGGACACAGCCCGTTCGCGCTGAGCTTTGCCATTCCGTGCGGGACCAGGGGGCTCAAATTCCTGTGCCGCGACAGCTTCGACCAGGGCCGCTCGCATTTCGACCAGCCGCTCGGCTCGCGTTTCGAGGAGATGGACTGCATCGTCCTCTTCGATGACGTGCTCGTGCCGTGGGAGCGGGTGTTCCTCCTGGGCGATGTCGACCGGCTCAACGCCGCCGCCAACGCCACCCATTCCTCGGCGCATTCGGCGCATCAGGGGGCGGCGAAAAACCTCGCCAAATGCGAGTTTGTGCTCGGCACCGCCTTGCTGATGACGCAGGCGATCGGCAATGCCCATCTGCCGAATGTCGAGGAGCGGATCGGCGAATTGATGCTGACGACGCAGCTGACCCGCGCCTGCATGCGCGCTGCCGAAGCCGACGCCACGCTCGACGAATGGGGCGTGATGACCCCGGACCTGCTGATGGCCGAGAGCCCGCGCAACCTGTTCATGACCGCTTATCCGCGGATGATCGAGATCCTGCAATTGCTGGGCTCCAGCAGCTTCCTGCTGACGCCGAGCGAAGCGGATTTCAAGGGTCCGCTGGCGCCGGCGATCGAACAGTATCTGGCGACCGACAACATGGCGGCCCGCGACCGGGTCAAGCTGTTCCGGCTGGCCTGGGATATCGCCGGCAGCGCCTTTGGCAGTCGCCAGGTGCTGTATGAGCGGTTCTTTGCCAGCGACCCATTGACGCGGGCCCGCGCGCTCGCCAACATCTATCCGAAAAAGGAAGTCATGGATCGGGTCCTCGATTTCCTCGGACGCGACGACGACAGCTTGTAAGGGAGCGAATCATGAAGAAGCCGATGTATCTGCAGCACGTCAATCTATACGTGCGCGATGCCGACCGCTCGAAGCAGTGGTACGAGAATCTGCTCGGGCTACACACTTACGAATATCGGCCGGGCTGGGCCGCCTTCATGTCGGCTGATACCGAGCAGTCGCACGAAGTGGCGCTGATGCAATTGGGCCCGGACGCACCATTGCAGGAGAAGGGGCAGGTTGGTCTCAACCACATGGCTTGGCGGCTCGAATCTCTCGATGATCTCAAGGAATTCTATCATCGCCTGAAGGAGAAGGGACAGCCGATCGAGCGCATCTCCGACCACGGCATCTCGCTCGGCATCTATCTGCGCGATCCGGACGGCAATGGCGTCGAGGTGTTCTATGAGATGCCACGCGCCGAATGGCCGGTCGATTACCACGTGTTCACCCGCGAGAAGACCGGCAATGGCCGCTTCCCCGGCCCGTGGGACGGTGACGCTGCATTCGCGCGCCCGCAGACGCCAGCACCGCAACCGGTCGCCGCGCAATAACCCCGGCACTGGACAACAAGCCTCACCACCCTTGCGCGGAAGAGGGCCCATCGCGCGGCGACGGGGAAGGTGAGGGGGTTATCAGCGAGGGCTTTGGAATCCCCCCACGTGATCCGGCTTTCTTTGCCTCGGGGGTGGAAGGAAAGCAGGTGGATCGGATGAACCCTTGAGCGAAATGTCACGCGACATGAGCGACCGGTCAAACACTCTCGCCCACCTGCTGCTAAAGGAGGAAATCGCCGATTTCCTCTTTTGCGAGGCGGAATTGCTCGACGAGCGGCGCTACGAAGACTGGCTGGCGCTGGTCGCTCCCGACATCCGCTACTGGATGCCGATGCGGCGCAACGTCAAAACCGGCGAGCATGAGCGCGAGTTCACGCGGGCCGACCACGACATCAACTGGTTCGATGAGGGCCGCGAGACCCTCGAACGTCGGGTCAAGCAGCTTCTGACCGGGATCCATTGGGCCGAGGAACCGGTCTCGCGTATCACCCACATCGTCTCGAATGTGCAACTGCTCGGGGCGACACCGTCGGTCGGCGAGGCCGCCGAGGTCGCGACCAAATGCCGGTTTTTGATCTACCGCAACCGGGTCGAGACCGAGACCGACATCCTGGTCGGCAAGCGTGAGGACCGGCTGCGCCGGAACGGCGATAGCTGGCAGATCGCCCGGCGCAAGATCATCCTCGACCAGAACGTGTTGATGAGCAAAAACCTCACGTTTTTCTTCTGAAATTCATCTGAATAGACCTGACGAGCCCTCACCCATTCGGCCACTCCACGTGACCGTCGCGAGCGGCACGCCCCCCTTCGTGGCAGCCCTCCCGAGCAACCGCGTCTGATCATCGGCTATCGCCAGAGGCACCTAATATTCTAAGGCTATTCGGCAGCGAGCGTCGCGGGCTGGAACCGCGACAGCGAGGCGCGCGACGCGCCGGTCATCGGCTGCGGCCACCAGCGATCGTCCCACTCGGCGAACAGATTGGCGAGTTGCGGCATCGCTTTTTCGGCGAAGAGGCGGGTGTTGTACTGGGCAAGGTCCTTGCGCATGTTGCCGAACTGCAAAAGCAGCATCAGATGACCGACATTGAGGTCGGTCGCGACATGGCGCAACTGTTCGGCGACCTCGTCGGGCGAGCCGATGATCACATAACCCTTGTCGACGATTGCATCCATCTCGCGCGCCAGCATCTGGAACTTCGACTCGTAGCGCGAGGCTTGCGCCGCCAACGCCACCTGGCTCTGGATGCCACGGCGCTGGGTTTCCTCGGTCGCATAGCCGGGCGGTCCGGCGAAGCGCGGGTCGACATGCAGGCAGCGGCCATAAAAATATTCGGCGGGCTCGCGATAGAGGCGATATGCCTCCTCGCGGGTCTCGGCGACCCCGACAAATTGCAGAAAGCCGGCGCGGTATGGGTTCCGATCCTTGCCGAGCCGCGCCATCTCCTCCCAAAACCCCTGCATCGTCGCCTGCCCGGCCTGGTAACCGTAATACGACAGATAGCAATAAACGTAATCCATCTGCGCACACCACTGCCAGGTCTCGACCGAGCCGCCGCCCGGGATCCAGATCGGCGGGTGCGGCTTCTGAACGGGGCGCGGCCAGATGTTGACATAGCGCTGCTGGTTGAAGCGGCCGTTGAATGCGAACGTGTCCTGCTCGGTCCAGGCCCGCATCACCAGATCGTGCGCCTCGTGGTAGCGCTCACGTAACAGGCTCGGGTTCTGGCCATAGGCGTAGCAGGTGTCCATCGGCGATCCGACCGGAAAGCCGGCGATCAGACGCCCGCCCGAGATCACGTCGATCATCGCGAATTCCTCGGCGACGCGGGTCGGCGGATTGTGCAATGCCAACGAACTGCCGAGCACGCAGAGCGCGGCGTCCGAGGTGCGCCGAGCCAATGACGAGGCGATCAAATTCGGCGACGGCATCAGCCCGTAGCCGTTCGAGTGGTGCTCGTTGACACAGACCGCGTCAAACCCGCACTCCGCCGCGAACTCCAACTCGTCCATGAAGTCGTTGTACATGTGATGGGCGCGCCGCGGGTCGAACAGCGAAGAGTGGATATCGACCCACACCGACGGGTTCTTCTCGCGAAAATCGTCGGGCAGCTCAGTATAGGGCATCAGGTGAAACCATAAGAGCTTCATCACCACGGCTCCGCTGCAATATCGCAGGGTTGAGCGTGGCCCTGGCGACGTCGCAGGTCAAGCCGCAGCAGCGGGCGGGCGAACCGGGATTCCGGGCAGCTTTGCCAAATTAGCAGCTATCGCAAGGAACAATTGTGACGCGCGCGTTGTTGTCCGGCGGTCTGCCACACCGTGAAGGCGAAGCCTATGGGTCTGATCCTGCTTTGGCTGCTCGGCATCCCGTTGCCAATTATCATCATCTTATTTTTGCTGTGGCATTAGCTCCGGGTACAGGGAGGCTGTGATGCAAAGCCCGCCAGTTGTGGTCGGCCAAGACCGTGTCGTTGCGACCCACCTGTCGCCGGTGGAGAGCCCTGTCTCGGCAATCTCATGGGCGGCGATTATCGCCGGCGCATTCGCGATCGCTGCGATCGCTCTGATCCTCCTCGCGCTCGGGGCGGGCCTCGGCTTCGCCTCGATATCGCCTTGGTCAAACCGGGGCGCCTCGGCTTCGACCTTCGGCGTTGTCGCTGCCGTGTGGCTGATCGTCGTACAATGGCTGTCGGCAGCGTTTGGCGGCTATTTGACCGGGCGGTTGCGCACCAAATGGGTTTCGGTGCACACCGACGAGGTGTACTTCCGCGACACGGCGCACGGTTTTCTCGCCTGGGCGGTAGCCGCGGTGTTCACCGTCGCGGTGTTGGGCTCGGCGCTGTCGTCTGTCATCGGCGTGGCCTCACGCGCGATCGGTTCGGTAGCGGCGCCGGCAGCGCAGGGGGAGGTTGGCGCGGTTGCCAGCCAATCAGCGCTCGATCAGACCGGATACC
>JBOHME010000046.1:0-30942 GCA_050729795.1 Allostellaceae bacterium
CTCGCTCTATCGCATGGCGGTGCTGCTCGCCATGGGGCTGCTGCTCGCCGCTGGCCTCGGCACCTTGCTGGCGCGCCGCATGGTGGTCCCGATCCGCCGGCTGCAGGACGGGGCCGACCGGCTCGGCTCCGGCGAACGCAGCGAGCCGATCGATATCCGCACCGGTGACGAGATCGAGACGCTGGCGGCCCGGTTCAACGAAATGGCCGCCAAGGTGCAGGAATCGCACGACACGCTGGAGGCGCAGGTCGAGACGCGCACCAAGGCGCTGCGTGCGAGCGAGCAGGAGGCGCGGCAGGCCCGGACCGCCGCCGAGCAGGCGCTGGCCGACCTGCATCGGGCGCAAGACCGCCTCGTCGAAACGCAAAAGCTCGCCTCGCTCGGCCAGTTAACCGCCGGCATTGCCCATGAAATCAAAAACCCGCTCAATTTTGTCAACAATTTCGCCGAATTGTCGGCAGAGCTCGGCGACGAGCTGCGCGCGCTGTTGACCGAGAAAGAAGCGGCATTGCCGGCGGCCGCGCGCGATGAAGTCGAAGAATTGACCGGGCTTCTGAACGCCAATCTCGCCAAGATCGTCGAGCACGGCCGGCGCGCCGACAGCATCGTCAAAAACATGCTGCTGCACTCGCGTTCCGGGGCCGGCGAGCGCCGCTGCACCGATCTCAACGCGCTCGTCGAAGAAAGCCTGAACCTCGCCTATCATGGCGCCCGCGCCGAGAGACCGGATTTCAACGTGACCCTGCACTGTGATCTCGATCCTTCGATCGGCGAGGTCGACCTCTACCCGCAGGAAATCACCCGCGTGCTGCTCAACCTGTTCGGCAACGGCTTTTATGCGGTGCGCGAGCGGCAGCGCGGCGCGACCGGGCCCAGGTTCGAGCCGGCGCTGTGGGTCACGACCCGCCGGATCGGCGACCGGGTCGAAATCATGGTGCGCGACAACGGCACCGGCATTCCCGACGAGGCAAAAGCAAAGATCTTCGATCCGTTCTTTACCACCAAGCCGGCGGGCGAAGGGACCGGCCTCGGCCTGTCGCTGAGCCACGACATCATCGTCACACAGCATGGCGGACGGTTTACCGTCGATAGCGAGCCGGGCGCCTACACCGAGTTCGTCATCACCCTGCCGGGCGCGAGGGTGGCGGTCGCCGCGGCAGTGGGGGGAGGATCGGCATGACGGCAACGGTCCTCGTGGTCGATGACGAGCCGGATCTCGAATCGCTCGTTCAGCAGCGCTTTCGCCGCCAGATCCGCAGCGGCGAGCTGGTGTTCCGTTTCGCCCGCGACGGGGTCGAGGCGCTCGAAGCGCTGCGGAACGGCAGCGGCGTGGACATGGTCGTGAGCGACATCAACATGCCGCGGATGGACGGCCTGACCTTATTGCAGAGGCTCCAGGAGACCGCCGATCCGCTGTCGACGGTCATCGTTTCGGCTTACGGTGACATGACCAACATCCGCACCGCGATGAACCGCGGCGCTTTCGACTTTGTGACCAAGCCGATCGATTTCGTCGATCTCGAAACCACGATCAAAAAGACGCTGGCGCATATCGAGCGGCTGCGCGAGGCGCGGCGCCGGCAGATCGCCGCGGAGCGTGCGCATGCGCTCTTGTCTCGCTATTTCTCGCCCAATCTCGCCGAGCGGCTGGCGAGCGATCCCGGCACCGTCGATCTCGGCGGGCAGCGCCGCGAGATCACCTCGCTGTTCACCGATATCGCCGAGTTCACCACGCTGGTCGAGACCCTCGATTCGGAGATCATCGCGCCGCTCTTGAACGATTATTTGGGGGCGATGACCGACATCGTCTTCTCCCACGGCGGAACTGTGGTCAAGCTGGTCGGCGATGCGATGCACGTGCTGTTCGGCGCCCCGGCCGAGCAGGCCGATCATGCCGCGCGGGCGGTCGCCTGCGCGCTCGAGCTCGATACCAGCGCCGAGGCGTTTCGCGAACGCTGGCGGCAGCGCGGGATCGCGCTCGGTGAGACGCGGCTCGGTCTCGCCGCCGGGCCGGCGATCGTCGGCAATTTCGGCGGCACGCGCTATTTCGACTATACCGCCTACGGCGACACGGTGAACATCTCGGCCCGGCTCGAGGCGGCAAACAAGCAGCTCGGCACCCGCATCTGCGTCGGCAGCAGCGTCGCCAGCCGGGTCGCTGGGTTTACTGGACGTCCGGTCGGTGACCTCGTCTTGCGCGGCCGCAAGGAGCCGCTGCGGGCGTATGAGCCGCTCTCGGCGGAGACCTTCGCCGACCCGGCGACCCGCACCTATCTCGATGCGTTTGCACGGCTTGAAGCCAACGACCCGGGAGCAATGCCGGCCTTTGCCGCATTGCTCGGCCTGCGCAGCGGGGACCATCTGGTCGGCTTTCATCTGCGCCGGCTCCTCGGCGGTGCCACCGGCGCGCGCATCGCTCTCGAATAGCCCTGCGACGCGGCGACGGGCTAATAGTCGTAGCGGTAGTAAAGCCCGATGCCGGTGCCGCCATTCTGGCCGGCCTCGGTGTCGACCGTGACATGATGGCCGAGATCGACCTGCACCGTGACTTTGCTGGTCGGCGGCGAAACTCCCTGCGTCACCCCGACCGACACGCCGTGCGCGAGGTATTTCCCGGCGCTGAGCGCGGTGCCATTCGAATTCGACGGAGAGGTCACGCTCGGGTTCAGGGTCGGGCTGGCGGCGGCGGCCGGTCCCTGGCCAAAGCCGAGCCAATCGAGACCCAGCTTGCCGCGCAGCTTGTCGAGCACACCCGGGCCGCCGCCGGCGAGGGTGGCCGCAGCCTGGGCCAGCTGGATGCCCTGGCTGGCGGTGATCTGCCCCACTCCCTGGCCGAACAGCACGCGCGACAGGATCTCGTCCTGCGGCACTGGCGGGGTCGAGGCGAGGGTGATCTTTGGTGCCGAGGCATAGCCGCTGATGATCACCTCGGCCGTGATGTCGGCGGCATTCGCCTCGGCGACGATGTCGAGCGCCGGATCGAGCTTGGCGCCGCCGTCAAAGGTGATCCGGCCGCGGCTCAAGAGAAAGCTTTTGCCCAGGAGATCGACGCTGCCATGAGAGGCGACCAGCACCCCGAGGATGCGCGGCGTGGCCGAGGTGCCGGTGATCTCCAGCCGGCCATGCCACTCGCTGTTGAGACCGTGTCCGCGCACGAACACCTGTCCCGGCATTCGCAGCGCAATGTCGAGCGCCATCGGCAAGCTCGGTGCCGCGACCGGTGCCCCCGACCCCGGCCGACGGGCGGATTTCGCGCTCGGCCCACCGATCTGGGTCACCGGGATCACGACGACGCTTGGCGGCAGGCTGTTCGGCAGCGTGATATCCGCCCGGTCGATGGTCAGCGCCGCTGCGACATGCGGCGCCGCGACCGGGCCGTTGACCGACACCGTGCCACTGGCGCTCGCCTCGACCTCGTCGCGCGCCGCCAGCCGGAAATGGGCGAGCCGCGCCGACACAGACACGGTCGGACCCGCCGCGCCATCGAGCACGACGCCGCCCACGGCGCTCAATCGGCCACCCGCCCCGTCGCCAGCCGACAGCGAGGCGAGCCTGATGCGGTCGCGGTCACCGACCATTTCGGCGTTGAGATTGGTCAGCACCGCGCCGCTCGCGAAATTGGCATAGCGCGCACCGGTCAGCGTCAGCCGGCCGCTGGCCGCGGGCGACCGGACGGTGCCGCCGAGCATGACATCAGCCGCGAAACGGCCGGTGAGCCGGTCTTCGCCGAGCGGCAACAATTCGGCAATGTCGCCGATCTCTCCCGCACCTTCGAGCCGCAGCGCCAGCGATCCGTCGAGCGGCACGGCGATCGCGAACGGCGCGCGGGTCAGCACGACCGGCAGCGAACCGGACAGCGCAATCCGATCCCGGCCGAGCCCGGTGACCTGCCCTTGCAGATCGACGCTCCGGCCGTTCCACCCGGCCGCCACGCTGAGGCCGAGCATCGGCCCGTGCGCCACGCGAGGTGCCGACAGCCCGACGACATTCAATTGCGCCCGGCCGCGCGGTGACGCAAACGTTCCGCCGAGGCTCGCCCGCAGCGATACCGACCCTTTGATGCCGGGGTGGCCGACCAGCTGGGCGATCGTCGCGATCGGCAAGCCGGTCGCAGCGACCGCCACCGACAGCGCCTGGCCCTTGACCACGGCATTGCCGCTGATCTGCCCGGGACCGAGCCGCAGCGCGAGACCATCGAGAGCGAGATCGGCACGGTGCCGTGACAGGCTGAGCGGCTGCACCAGCGCAAAACGGTCGGCGCCGAGCGAGCCGGTCAGCCGGCCAAGACGCAGCGCGGCGATTCCCGCTCCGATCTCGCCATCGCCGGCGAGCACCATCGAGAGCGGGTGACCGGCCGCTTCGGCCGCAAACGCGATGTGGCCCGGTCGCGGACTGGAGAAATTCACCGCGACGGTCGTGAACCGGGCCGCGCCGAGGCGCACCCCACCGAGCGCGAGCCGCCCGGTGCCAGACGGGCTGCGCCACAGACCGGCGAGCCGCGCAGCGAGCCCAAGCCGCGCGATCTCGGCCCGTGACCCGCCGGTGCCGGCGGCGAGACCGGCTCCCGAGACCGTCAGATCGACGCCCTGCCCGCCATTCGCCGCGGTCAGCGTCGCGGCGAGAGCGAGACTGCCGCCGAGCGGTGTGCCGGCGAGCCGCGACCATCGCCCGAGATCGGGAAAGCGGCCGTTCAGTGTGCCTTGCACATGGCCAGTGGCGAGGGCCGCCCGCAGCCCGCCGGTGATCACGGCACCGCCCGCGGTCAGTCGCAGGTTCGGGATCGCGAGTTCCGAGCTGCCGTCGAGCCCGGCGGTGAGCGCGACCGTGCCATCGAGCCCGGCGGCCTCGAAAGCGCCGTCGATGACCGCCTGGCGCTGCGCCAAATCGGCGACGCTAGCGCCAATCCGCAACCGCTCGATCGCCGCCCGACCGGCGACGGCGATATTCCGCCCGTCGATCTCGCTCGCCACCTTGAGATGGTCGAGCGCCCCTTGCGCGCTGACCCGTGCGGCGGCGGCTCCGGCGATCGCTACCCCAAAGGGCGTGCCGAGCGGTTTCAACCGGGGTATGGCGAGGCTCAACGCGCCGTCCAGCCGGCGGGTCGCCGGATCGAATTTCCCACTGCCGGTCGCCTTGGCGCCGGCGCTGTCGGCGGTGATCCGGTCGAGGGTGATGGTGCCGGCCGCATCGCGGCCAACCGCAGCGGAAAATTGCGCTTTATCGCCGATCAACGCATCCGCCGCGGCAATGCCGGTCCGCATTCCGATCGCCGAGCCGGCCAGCTGCACCATCCCGGTGATCCCCTGCGCGGCCACGGCCAGCCGCCCGGCGCCGGTCAGGTCGAGGCCACCACTGCGCACCGCGAACCGGGTCAATTCGATTGCCCGCGCGTTGGGGACGGCGGTGGCGGCGAGCGACCAGGCAATCACGGTGCCCAACCGCTGCGCCAATGCGTTGGCGCCGGGCACGACGAGCCCGTCGATCCGGCCACCGGCGGTGATGGCGATGCGCGCCTTGGCGCTGTCGATCGGACCGGTCGGCGCCGCCGCGACATGCGCCGCGACGTGCTGTGCCGCGATGCCCGCAGCCCCGATCCCGCTTGCTGACAGATCGACCCGTGCGACCGGCCGGGTTTGCGTGCCGCTGACGGCGATGGCGAGATCGGCCGCGCCGGCAAGCGCCGTCCCGACAACGCCGCTCAGCCGTTTCAGATCCCGCAGATCGAGCTGCAGGCGGGCGGCAATTGCTTTGTCGCTGCGGTCGAACGACCCGCTGCCGTTCGCGGTCCCGGCGGCGACGCCGATCGCGATCCGGCTGACCTCGATCCGCTGGCCGAAGCGGGCATGCGCCGAGAATGTCGCCTGGTCGCCGATGATCGCCGCCAGATCGGGTGGGAGGAGCGAGGCCACCGCCGCATTTCCCGACACGCCGAGAACCGTTTCGGTGCCGAGCCCGAGCGCCACATCGGCGGTGACTCGCGCTTCCTTACCGGCCGAAGCAGTCAGCCGTCCGTGCCAGTCGGCGACCGGTCCGCGGCCATCGACAAAAAGGGCGAGCGGCAACCGCTGGCTGCCTCCGAGCCAATGCCCGAGCAGCAGACCGGTCGGCTCTTTGGCCTCGAGCTGCAGGCTGAGCCGCGGCTTCTCCCCGCGCAGCGCCATCTGCAGGGCGATGCTGCCGGGCTGACCATCGATGCGATGCAGATCGAGCACCGCCTGCGCGGTTCCTTCTTCGACTGCGGCGTTTCCCGTGGCCGTGGCAACAATGCTCTCGCCGAGCACCGGCGGCGCCAGCACGAGCCGGCCGATCGTCAGCCGATCGAGAACAACCGCGACCGGCAGCCGCGGCACATGCAGATAATCGACGAGCGGGGGCGACGGAGTGGCGGATGGGCGCGCCTTGTCGAGCTCGGCGATGGCGAGCGAGCGCAGATGCAGCCGGCCCCGCAGCAGATCGCCCGGAGCAATGTCGAACGCAACACGGCGCAGCGTCATATAGGTGCCCTGCCGGTCCGCGATGGCGATGCGCGCGATCCGCACCCGGAACGGCACAAGGCCGCCGAGCCCCTCGATCGACACGGTAAATCCGGGGCTGCTCGCCAGGCGCGCAACCTCGCCCGCGAGCCAATCCTGCCCCGGCCGTGTCTGCAACAGGCCAAACCCGGCCAGCAGCACGCCGATCGGCACCGCGAGGGCGATGCCGAGCCAGCGCAGCACCCGGCCCGCGGCTCCCATCAGAACGCCTCGCCGAGGCTGACATAGACCTGGACCCAGGAATCGGCGCTGCGCTTGTAAAGCGGGGTCGCCAGATCGAGCCGCAACGGCCCGAACGCGGTGTAATAGCGCAGGCCCAGCCCAACCCCGTAAAACAGGCGGTGATCGAGCTGCGGCACGCTCGACTCGTAATAGCTGCCGGCATCGATGAACGGCACGAGGCCGATCGTATCGGTGACCTTGACCCGCGTCTCGAAATTCATCACCAGGCTCGACTTGCCGCCGATCGGATCGTTGTTCGGGGCGAGCGGTCCGGCCATCTGGTAGCCATAGGCGCGGATCGATCCGCCGCCACCGGCATAAATCCGCTGGTCGGCCGGCACGCCCGACAGCGGGGCGCCGTCGAGCGAGGCGAGCGCCACCCGGCCGGCCAATACCGCGCGACCCTGTGCGCCAACCTGCCAGTAGCTGCTCGCCGACAGATAGTTGGTCACAAAAGTCTCGCTCGGACTCGACAGGATATGCGCCGGAGTGACCGACAGCTGGGTGCGCCAGCCGCGGGTCGGGCTCAACAGATTGTCGGTGGTGTCGAGCTTGATATAGGCCGGGATGCCGACCAGCGTGTAGCGCTGAGTACGCTGCGCCGAGGTGTTGGTCGACACATTGGCGAGCTGCACGACATTGGCCTTTTCGGCTTCGAGAGCGGCGCCGATCGTCAACCAGCGGCCAAAGCGCCGTTCGAAACCGGTCGTGACCAAGACCCGCCGGCTGTGATAGGCGGCTGGCGTCTCGTTTGCGATTTCAGCAGTCGCCAGAAAGTCCTGGTTGGTGGCGAGAAAGTCGGGGCGCCGGAAATTGGCATTGAGCCCGTAGACCTGCTGGCCGCCGGTGGCACCGAGCCGCAGATATTCGGCATGGCCGAACAGATCGCGGTTCTCCCAGAACACCCGGGCGGCGGCTCCCTGGCTGGTGTTGTAGCCGAGCCCGGCCCCGATCGTGCGGTTTGCGCGCTCGGTTGCGGCGATCGCGATCTGGGCGATGCCGGGCTCGCCTGCGATTGGGGTCGGCGTGATCAGCACGGTGCTGAAGAGCCCGCTCTCGATCAGCGTCTGCCGGGTCGCTTCGAGCTTGGCGGCGTCATAGAGCTGCCCGCGCCGCCACCCCAGCCGGCGCTCGACATAGCCGGGATCGAGCTTTTTGAGCCCGGTGATCGCCACGGGACCAAACCGGCTGCGCGGACCGGGGGCGATCGTATAGGTCACCGCCATCGTGTGCGTCGCGTGGTCGATCACGACCCGGCGATGCGAGGCCTTGGCAAATGGATAGCCGGCGTTGCCAAACGCCGCCAGCAATGCGGTCTCGGCGGTCACCACCGGGGCAGTGCGTGCCGCATCCCCCGGCTTGAGCGGCAGCGCGCCGGCACCCGGCGGCAGCGCCAGCGGCCTGCCGTCCGG
The DNA here is from genome assembly GCA_050729795.1 of Allostellaceae bacterium. Lineage (GTDB taxonomy): Bacteria > Pseudomonadota > Alphaproteobacteria > ATCC43930 > CGMCC-115725 > AP-15. Next base: position 8,168 of record JBOHME010000046.1, read on the forward strand.
CCCCTGCATATCGACCGAAGCGACGCGATAGAGCGCTCCCGGCGTCACCGCGACCGTGACCTGCTGCGGCTCGCTGGTCGTGTCGATGTGATACGCGAACCGGGCATCCCAGTAGCCGAGGCTGTGCGCCGCATCGGCGAGCCGGCCGAGATCGCGGTCGGCTCGGCCCCGCAGCGCCTCCTCGGATGCCGGAGGGCGATCCTCGAGCGTTTTCAGGTCCGAGACCTTGTCGAGCAGATCGGTCAGCTCGCTGTTGCCGGGCGCCTTGATCGTCGCCTGGTAGCGGACATCGGCGCGGCCCGCATCGGCCGGCAGCAGGCCCAGAACCAGGATCAGCGCCGGGCAGACCCGACGGGCTGCCGCCCGAACATGGGCAAAGACCCCGGCTGGGCGCCGCACCAGCCCGGGCTTACTCGCCCCGGCGCGCGGCCGCCGCCTCGACCCGGCGTTTGAGCCGGCGGATTTCCGGTGTCAGCTTGCGGCTCGGCGTGGCTCGCAGAAAAGCGTCGAGCCCGCCCTTGTGCTCGATCGTGCGGATTGCCGCCGCGGTGATCCGCATGCGCACCGGTCCAAGCCGGTCGGACAGCACGGAAATCTGCTGCAGGTTGGGCAAAAAGCGCCGCTTTGTCTTGTTGTTGGCGTGGCTGACATTGTGCCCGACCTGTACGCCCTTGCCGGTGACCGCGCATCGCCGCGCCATGTCGCACCTCGAACTCGACCGCTGAACCCCGCTTCGCACCCGGCCACGAGCGGACCGGAATGCGGGCGGTTATCTACGCCGCGCCGCCGCACTCCGTCAACACAGCCTGAACGAGCCGGCAGTGCCCTCACTCGAATTGCCTCGGCCACTGCCCCTTGCAGGTCCGCTATGCTCCGTTTCCGAGGAGACGGTTCCTTAACTTCTGTGGTGTTGACTTATATGTCAATACGCGATGAAATCAGCGCCAGAGCCAACGAGTCGCCGCCAAGGCTGTTCTTCCTGTCACCGCTCATTGCAAGCGCAGGCATCGTTCGGGAAATGTTCGTTTCGGAGGAGATCAATTTGGTGGTGCACCCGCCTTGGCCGAACACCCCGGTAGATAGGCGGCTCGCTCAAATGCGCGCCTACCTCGACGCGTGGACAGAAGGGCGTCGCCTTACGGTCGCAAATGATGCCTACAAGAAACTTAAGGCCACTAATTGGCCAGGACGGACCCAATCGAAGCTCAGGTGTTTGACATTCGCTGCATCGATCCGAAACCGGGCATCCGCGTGCTTGGCTGTTTCGCAGATTTCAACCTATTTGTCGCGCTCACCTGGAATCTCCGCGAGAATTTATCAGACGACAGATCTTGGAGAAACGAAATCGAACGTTGCAAGGCAACCTGGCGTCGGCTCTTCCACCCGTATCCTCCATTTTGCGGGGCAGACCTCAATGCACACCTCTCCAACTTCCAGCCTGTCTAAGCCGAGCGGCGCTGAACCTATCCCGCTTTGGGAACTCGCGTACTTTCAGGCCCGCAACCGTAGTCGCGTGCATGATCTCGTGCTCGATCAGTTTCAAAAAAGCGGGATCAACCAAGCTGATCTTGCACGTCGTATGAATAAAAGGCCAGAAGTGATATCACGTTTGTTGGGAGCTCCAGGAAATTGGGGGCTTGACACTATTAGTGATCTGCTATTTGCAATTTCCGGGGCAGAGCCAGTGTGGGAAGTTGACTACCCGCTTGATCAGGCGCCGCGAAATTACCGCGTTCTAGAGTGGCTTAGTGCTACGACTAGTGGCGCTCTAGCGGTGAACGGCCCTTGGTTCGATGCATCTGGCCAGCTTCCCGCGAATTTCGGGTGGAGCGAGACATCCACCGCGAGCACAGATTTGGGCGATTCCGCGTTTAGAAAAGCAGAATGACTATGAACCATCCTAGCATCAGGCCAAAATTCGCCATATTCTGCGATGACATTCGTCGAGAGATTAGTGGAAAAGACATTCTTATTGGGGTTTATGGTGGCGATATCCGAGTGCCGTCATTACCGATTTCCGTAATACTGGCAGTGTGGATGGCATTCGAAAAAGAGGGCGTTGGAAAACTTTCTATCGAATTTCGGGCTTTAGGCCCCGATGGAGAACCGCTTGGATACGGTTCTACAACGGTCGACATTATAGACGACGATACGTCGGATGGAACGTTTCGGTTTCCTGGCCTCTCGACGGTATTGAGGAAATCCGGTGAAATCACCTTTCAAATAAAACAGCACGACGAGCCGTGGCAGACGGTCAGAAAAATACCGGTCAAAGTAATACCCTTGAGGAGTTAGCCGGGTCTCGGGGAGGGAAATGGATCATGACCGACGCTGCCACGACCAGCCCCTACGCGCAGGGGCTCGACAAGAACAGGGCCAATTTCGTGGCGCTGAGCCCGATCGGCTTTCTGGAGCGCAGCGCTGCGGTTTATCCCGACCGTCCGGCAATCGTCTATGGCGGTCGCCGCTACAGCTGGAGCGAGGCGTTCGAGCGCTGCCGGCGACTGGCGAGCGCGTTGGCAGCGCACGGCGTCGGGCGCGGCGACACCGTGGCAGTCATGGCGCCCAACATTCCCGAGGCGTTCGAAGCGCATTTTGGGGTGCCGATGGCGGGTGCGGTGCTGAATGCGCTGAATATCCGGCTCGATGCGGAAACGATCGCCTTCATCTTGCGCCACGGCGAAGCCAAGGTGCTGCTGACCGACACCGAATTCGCCCCGGTCGTCAGGACGGCGCTGGCCCGACTCGAGCGCAAACCGATCATCGTCGACATCTGCGACGCGCAAGGACCCGGCGGCGCGCACCTCGGGGCGATCGATTACGAGGCGTTTCTCGCCGCCGCCGAGCCGAATTTCACGGGCGTGACCCCGCTCGACGAATGGGATGCGATCGCGCTCAACTACACTTCGGGCACCACCGGCAATCCGAAAGGGGTGGTCTATCACCACCGCGGCGCCTATCTGAACGCGCTCGGCAACATCCTCGTCTGGGGGTTGCAGCAGCATCCGATCTATCTGTGGACCCTGCCGATGTTTCACTGCAACGGCTGGTGCTTCCCGTGGACGATCACCGCCTTGGCCGGGACCCATGTGTGCCTGCGCCGGGTCGAGGCGGCGACAATCTACGAGACGATCTCCCGCGACGGGGTGACCCATCTGTGCGGTGCGCCGGTCGTCATGAACCTGCTGCTGAATGCCGGCGCAGGACTGACCCGGCTGATCGACCGGCGGATCGAGATGATGACGGCCGGGGCGCCACCGCCGGCCGCGGTCATCGAGGGCATGGAGGGGATCGGCTTTCACATCACCCATGTCTACGGCCTGACCGAGGTCTACGGCCCGGCGACGGTGTGCGCCTGGCACGGCGAATGGGACGCGCTGCCGACCGAGGAACGCTCGCGGCTGAAGGCGCGGCAAGGGGTCAACTACCCGGTGCTCGACGGCCTGATGGTCGCCGACCCGCAAACCCTCTCACCGGTCCCCCCCGATGGCGCCGCGATGGGTGAGATCTTTATGCGCGGCAACATCGTGATGAAAGGTTATCTGAAAAACCCGAGTGCCACTGAGGAGGCCTTTGCCGGCGGCTGGTTCCACACCGGCGATCTCGGTGTCGTTCATCCCGACGGCTATATCGAGCTGAAGGACCGCTCAAAGGACATCATCATCTCCGGCGGCGAGAACATCTCGACGGTCGAAGTCGAGACTGTGCTCTACCGCCATCCGGCGGTGCTTGAAGCCGCGGTGGTCGCTCGCCCCGACCCGATGTGGGGTGAGACGCCATGCGCCTTCGTCACCCTGAAGCCCGAGACCGCCGCCGGCGCCGACGACATCATCGGCTTCTGCCGCGAGCGCCTCGCCCGCTTCAAGACGCCCCGCACCGTGATCTTCGGTCCATTGCCCAAGACCTCGACCGGCAAGATCCAGAAATTCCTGTTGCGCGAGCGCGCCAAGGCCGAGACCTGAAGTCGGCGGGCCGGAGCCAACAGACGCAGGCGGCGACTTCGCCGCTCGAGCATTTCGGACAGCTGAGGCATTTCGGACAGCTGAGGCATTTTGGACGGCTGAGGCAGTTTGGACAGCTGAGGCATTTCGCAGAGGAGGAAGGCATGCGCGAAGCCGTGATCGTCTCGACCGCCCGCACCCCGATCGGCAGAGCCTATCGCGGTGCCTTCAACGACACTCAGGCGCAGACCCTGGCCGGGCATGTCGTCGCGCAAGCGGTGGAGCGGGCCGGGGTCGATCCGGGCGAAGTCGAGGATGTCGTGCTCGGCGCCGCATTGCAGCAGGGCTCCTCCGGCTACAACATCGCCCGGCAGGCGGCGATCCGCGCCGGACTGCCGGTTACCGTCGCCGGGATGACGATCGATCGGCAATGCGCCTCGGGGCTGATGGCGATCGCCACCGCGGCGAAAGAGATCGTCCATGACGGGATGACGATCGCCGTCGGTGGCGGCGTCGAGTCGATCTCGCTGGTGCAAAACGACAAGCGCAACGAGTTTCGTGCACAGGACCCGTGGCTCGCCGAGCACCACCTCGACCTCTACATGTCGATGATCGAAACCGCCGAGATCGTCGCCGAACGCTATCAGCTGACCCGCGACGCGCAGGACGAATATGCGCTCGCCTCGCAGCAGCGCACCGCGGCGGCTCAGGAAGCGGGCCGGCTCGCCGCCGAGATCGCGCCGTTGCCGTCGATCATGTGGGTCGCCGACCGCGACACCCGCGAAACCACGGCGGTGCCGGTCACACTCGACAAGGACGAGGGCAACCGGCCATCGACGACATTGGCCGGGCTTGCCGCGCTAAAACCCGTGTTCCGCGATGGGCAGCGGGTCAAGGAGGGTCGTTTCATCACTGCCGGCAACGCCTCGCAACTCTCTGACGGGGCGTCGGCATCGCTGCTGATGGAAATGCGCGAGGCCGAGCGTCGCAGCCTCCAGCCGCTCGGCCTTTATCGCGGCATGTCGGTCGCCGGCTGCGCTCCGGACGAGATGGGGATCGGCCCGGTCTTTGCCGTTCCCAAGCTGTTGCAGCAGCACGGGCTCGGCATCGACGACATTGGCCTGTGGGAATTGAACGAGGCGTTCGCGGTGCAGGCGCTCTATTGCCGCGACCGGCTCGGCATCGACCCCGAACGCTACAATGTCGACGGCGGCGCCATTTCGATCGGCCATCCCTACGGCATGTCGGGCGCGCGCATGGTCGGCCATGCCCTGCTCGAAGGAAAGCGTCGCGGGGTGCGCTATGTCGTGGTGACGATGTGCGTCGGCGGCGGCATGGGTGCGGCCGGGCTGTTCGAAGTGGTGTGATCCCCCGATGCCTACGCTCTCTCGTCGGACTGGCGCATCCCCAAACTCATACCGTGGGTATATCGGGAGAATTTCGCCTGTGCGGTTCGACCGACCAAATCAGCCAATCATTGGTGGAATGCATCTACTACATCTTGTTTGGGATTCTGTTAACGCTTTATTGCCGCAGAATTGAACGATATTGTATTGACCGCGTGGCGACGACGGGTATGCTGACCGTCCGCGAACCATTACGGAACCTCGATAATGCGCTGTTGGCTGTCGGCAGCGGCTGTTCTTTTGCTTTCCCAGATCCCGAGCTTGCCGAGCCTCGCCGGTCAGCACAAGGCGCCGCGCCCGGCGACATCCTCCGCCGCCACCGGCAACCGGCTCGACCGCGTTGCTTTTGCGGTCGATGGCGCCGAGTCGAGCCATGGCGAGGACGAGGCGATGTGGCGCGCCGATCCCGAGGGGCCGCAGGGGCCGATGCAAGTCACCGCGGCGGCAGCGAGCGATGTCGGCGGTGGCGACCGCTTCGACACGATGCAGAACCGCGAGATCGGGCGCGCCTATCTGGCCCAGCTCTATCACCGCTATGGCGATTGGCCCGACGCGATCGCCGCCTATAATTGGGGGATCGGCAATTTTGATGCCTGGGTCAAAGCGGGCCGGCCTGCCGATGGCCTGGTGCTCGGCGTCTCCGCCTATCTCGGGCGGGTGCTGCACGACAGCGGGCTGTGCCGCGGCACTTCGGTCACCACGAGGCGCTCGCCACGGGTTCCCGCGGCGGATTATGACTGTGTCGATCTCGGCGGGGGCGATGCTGCGCGCGCGGCGCGAGGGCTGCACGGCGGTGCCGCGCCACGCTTTTTCGCCGAGCTCGACAAGGCGACGCGGCTCGCGGCACAGCATGCCGGCCGGCGGTAGCGCCGCGCCGGGCAGCCTCGCGGCATCGGCCTCGCCGCCGTTACAACCGCGGCTATCCGCTCACCAGCAGCAGCAGCCGCAGCGTGATGTTCCACATCAGCAGGGTCAGTGCGACATTCGATAATATCGCTGTCGAGAGCGGCAATCTCGGACCCGCTGAACGCTCCGCCTGCGACATAAGGTTCTCTCCTGCGCTGTCTTTGCCGGCGGCCGACCGACCGCGATCAGCCCGACCCATGCGATCAGGGGCAAGAATCGAGCCATCGGCATAACATATTTAAATACATCGATATTCCCTATCGGACGGCGGGCCGATGTAAACTCCGCCGACAGCCCTCCGAAGCCACCCGTTGCGCCGATGCCGCGGATCGCGGCACTGTTCTGCGCCTGCGAGACTCCCGCCGTCCCCGCGCCGAAAGGAGGAGCCGGCAGCAGCGCGGTCGCCGCCTCATTGACTGGCGGTCCGGCTGCGGCGGTCGGGCCGTGCCGGGGTGGACGCACCGGTGAGGCCGCGGCGGTCGGGCCCTGCCGATCAGGCCGCGGCGTGGCCTGCGGGCGCCGGCTCGTCCTTGTCGAAATCGAATTCGACCTTGGCGCCGTGCGGATCGTTGAAAAACAATTGCCAGATGCCGCCGCCCGGCAGCCGGCGCAACTCGTGCTCGACCCCCTCGCGCTTCAGCGTGGCCACGGTCCCCGGCAAATCCCTGGCGCTGAACGCCATATGGTCGAGCACCCCGGCGCGCTCCTGGGGCAACGGGTCGCGGTGGATCACGTGCAGGATCGGCACATCGCCATCGGCGGCGTAGAGCCACCAGCCAGGAAACTGGAACGGCGGCCGCCAGCCGACCCGGAACCCGAACAAGTCGCAATAGAAATGGCGCGTCGCTTCGAGATCGTCGCTCAGCACGGTGAAATGGTTCATTGCCGCCACGCTCACGCGGGGTCTCCTTCGCTCAAAAGGCCGCGCGCGTCCGCCGGGCGCCGCCGACCATCCGGAGAAGCATTGGCAAAAGCCGGGTCCGGCGTCAACCGAACCGCGCAACGATCAGCGCTCGGCGAGCGCGCTAATTTCCACCGGGTGGCACGAATGCTATGGTAAACGCGGTCAGCCCCGGTCGGTTCTCGCCAAGCTCGACACCGAGGATGTCGTCCACCAGCGGGGCTAGCCGGCGAGCGGCGGGCGGCGGATTGGCTGGGTCGCCTCAAAGGCGCGGGCGGCGCGCAACACCCGCGCATCGGCATAGAGCGGCCCGACGATCTGCAGCCCGATCGGCAGCCCGGTGCTGGTCAAGCCGCACGGGATGCTCGCCGCCGGCTGGCGGGTCATGTTGAACGGGTAGCTGAACGGCGACCAGTCGATCCAGTGCCGCTCGCTCGAAGGGTCATTCAGATCCTGTCCGGCGGGCAATGCTGGGACCGGCATCGTTGGCAGCAGCAGCAGCTCGTAGCGCTGGTGAAAGGCGCCCATCGTGCGGCCGAGCGCATTGCGCACGAGATCGGCCCCGACCCATTCGACGGCGCTGATCGGCTCGCCCGCTGCCGCTGTTGCCAGCAGTCCCGGGTCGCACAACGCCTTGCGCTCGTCGGGGTAGCTGCGCAGCACAGCCGCAACCCCGGAGGCCCATAATGTGAACAGCGCATCGCGCGGCGAATCGAAGATTTTCGGCACCTCTTCGACTATGGCGCCGAGCGCCTCGAATTGCCGCGCCGCCGCGGCGACGGCAGCGGTGATCTCGGGGTCGACCCGCGCATAGCCGAGGTTTGGGCTGTAGGCGACGCGCCAGCCCGCAACCCCGACATCGATCTCCTGCTGCCAGTCGCAATCATCGAGCGGCAGCGCGTATGGATCACGGTGATCAGGACGCGCCAGCACGCCCAGCATCAGCGCCGCATCCGCGACGGTTCGCGCAATCGGCCCGTGATGCGACAGCATACCCAATGGCGAGGGCGGATAGGCCGGGACCCGGCCAAAGCTCGGCTTCAGCCCGAACACGCCGCAAAAAGAGGAAGGAGTGCGGATCGACCCGGCGCCGTCGCTGCCGAGATGCAACGCGCCGATCCCGGATGCCGCGGCCGCAGCGGCCCCCGCACTGCTGCCGCCCGAGGTCCGCGACAGGTCCCACGGGTTGCGGGTGATCCCGGTCAGCGGGCTGTCGCCCAATGCTTTCCAGCCAAATTCCGGGGTCGTGGTCTTGCCGAGGATCACCGCGCCCGCCTCGCGCAGCCGGGCCACCGCCGGCGCATCCTCCGACCAGTCCTGGTCGCGATCGACGAGATGCGAGCCGCGCAGGGTCGGAAATCCGCGCATCGGCATCAAATCCTTGATCGTGACCGGCACACCGTCGACCGGTCCCCGCGGCTCGCCCTGCTGCCAGCGGTCTTCGGAGGCGCGCGCGGCGGCCAGCGCGCCCTCGCGATCAACGATCGAGAAGGCATTGATCCGAGGCTGCAGCCGATCGAGACGCGCCAGCATCGTCTCGGCGATTTCGACCGGCGACAGGGCCCGGCTGCGATAGCGATCGATCAGCGAAACCGCCGAGGCGTAGGCGAGATCATCGTCGCCGGCCATTCTTCCCTCCTTTCGGCCTCCGCTCCGCGAGGCTAGGATCGGGCAGCTAAAACCGCGAGGGCGCGATGCGCAACCTGCAGGTCAATGGCGGGCGGCTGTGGGCCAGCCTGATCGAGTTGGCGCAGATCGGTGCGACGCCAAAGGGCGGCGTGTGCCGGCTCGCCGCCAGCGATCTCGACGGCGCGGCGCGGCGGCTCTTCATCCGCTGGTGCGAGGAGGCCGGGTGCACGGTCACGATCGATCGGATCGGCAACATCTTCGCCCGCCGGCCCGGCCGCAGCTCCGGTCTGCCGCCGATCATGACCGGCAGCCATCTCGATACTCAGCCGACCGGCGGCAGGTTCGACGGCGCCTATGGTGTGATGGCCGGGCTCGAAATTGTTCGCACTCTGAACGATCTCGGCTACGAGACCGAGGCGTCCGTCGAGATCGTCGCCTGGACCAATGAGGAAGGCTCGCGCTTCTCGCCGGCAATGGTCGGCTCGGGTGTGTTCGCCGGCGTCTTCACGCTGGAAGAGGCGCTGGCGACCCGCGACAACAATGCACCGGAGTTGACGCTCGGCGCCGAACTCGCTCGCATCGGCTTTGCCGGCAGCGGGCCGGTCGGTGGACACGAAGTTGCGGCCTATTTCGAGGCGCATATCGAGCAGGGGCCGATCCTCGAAGCGGCCAAGAAGCCGATCGGGATCGTGACCGGCGCGCAGGGTCAGCGCTGGTACGAGATCACCGTCACCGGCGCCGAGGCCCATGCCGGGACGACACCCTTGCCGCGGCGCAAGGACGCGCTGCTCGGCGCTGCGCGCATGATCGATGCGGTCAACCGGATCGGTCAGACCAACGCCCCCGATGCCCGCGCCACGGTCGGCTTTGTCCAGGTCAGCCCGAACTCGCGCAACACGATCCCCGGCAGGGTGTTCCTCACCGTCGATTTCCGCCATCCCGACGATACGGTGCTGACCCGGATGGATCACGCGTTGCGCCGGGCCTGCGCCGAAGCTGCGGCAGCGAGCGGCGGGCTCGAAGTCGCGGTCGAGGAATTCTGGCATTTTGCGCCCACCCCGTTCGATCCGGCTTTGGTTCTTGCGGTGCGCGACGCGGCGGCAGCACAGGGCTACCCGCATCAGGACATTATCAGCGGTGCGGGCCACGACGCCGTCTATATGACGCGCATCGCGCCGAGTGCGATGGTGTTCGTCCCGTGCAAGGACGGCATCAGCCACAACGAGATCGAAGACGCCGACCCCGGCGACCTCGCTGCCGGCTGCAACGTGCTCCTGAACGCGCTGCTCGACCGCGCCGAGCTGTGATTGGTCGACTCCTCGACTGATGGCCTGTTGCCATAGCCATCGATGTCTGCCGGTGGGAAATGGCGGGTTCTCACGCCGGAGCTGGCGCGCGTGCTCGATATTTCGATCTGCGGGCGGTGATTGGGCTGGATTTAGCCAAAATATATTTCAGGTGGGGTTGATGCGCGTCTTACGACCACAGCTCGCCGGTCGCGAGGCGGGCACCAGCGACGAGCGCTTCGAGCTTGGCCCAGACGAGCTGCGGATGAATCCGGCCACCGAGGCCGCAATCGGTGCCGGCAATGACGTTCTCGCGACCAGCGACACGGGCGAAATTGAGGATGCGGTCGGCGACGATTTCGGGGTGCTCGACGACGTTGGTGGCGTGGCTGACGACACCTGGTATCAGGATCTTGCCGACGGGCAGCTTGACATCCCGCCAGACCTTCCACTCGTGCTCGTGGCGGACATTGCCGGCCTCGATCGAGAACGCGCCGGCATGGACCCGTAACAGCACGTCGACAATATTTTTCAGCGGCAGGTCGGTGGTATGCGGCCCGTGCCAGCTGCCCCAGCAGATGTGATAGCGGATCCGGTCTTCGGGGAGCCCGCGCAATGCGTGGTTCAGCGCCTCAACCCGCAGCGTCGCAAACTTTTGGTATTCTGTGACGCTCGGTTCCGGGCTGGCCATGTCCCAGGTGTCGGGCAGTCCGGGGTCGTCGAGCTGCAAGACGAACCCCGCTTCGATGATGGCCTTGTATTCCTCGCGCAACGCCTCGGCGAGGGCGTGCAGGAACGCCTCGTCCGAGCCGTAATAGCGGTTTTGCCGCCGGCCGAAGCTGCCGGGTGCCACGGCGGTGATGAACCCTTCCTCCGCTGTCAGCTTGGCCAAGGCCGCCTTGAAGTTCGCGAGGTCGGTGCGCACCGCCTGCTGGCCGACATAGGCGATCGGGCCGGTGAAGACCGGGGGCCGCCCACCGAGCGAGCTCGACGAACGAAAACTGGTGGCATCGAGCTCGGCGTAGAACTCGGCAAATCTCTGGCGGTCGCGCCGTCCGGCGAGCGCCGGCAGGCGGCCCTGCTCGCCCGGCTCCCAGCCGCTGAGGCGGGCCCAGGCATAGCTCGACCACGCGCCATAATCGATGGGGCCGAGGCTCGCCTTGCCGAACTCGCCGTCGTTGACGACATCGATGCCGATCTCGGCTTGCTGGCGGCAGACCTCTTCGACCGCGGCCGAGAGCCGTTCGGCATGGACCCTTTCGTCATAGGCTTCGCCGGCAATTTTGGGGCGGTTTACTTCGAGCAATGCCTCCGGTCGCGGCAGGCTCCCGGCATGCGATGTCAAAATGCGTCGCTCGCTTCGCTTCATCGTGCCGACCTTCCCTAATGACAGATCCCGCGTGCGCACTCTGGTACGGCATGCGCAATATGACAGCAATGGCCAACCGTCGCGATCCCAGAACTGCCATCTTGTCCGGCTTCGGCCTGCTGTCTATCAGGACTTTCAGATCGCGATTAAATTGAGCGAGCTCGCCCGCACCCGCGGCAGGACCTCCCTAATCTACCGCAGCAAGCCCCGTCAACGCTGCCAAGCTGGACCGGTAATATTAGTGCAAACTACTCAGCCGCACGCGCCTCGCGATAAAGCTCGCCGCCGCGCATCAGCCGCCGGGCGACCTCGGCCGTCTGCAACAGCGCGCGTTGGGTTGGCCAATGAGCGGCGAGGTACCGGGTTACGGCAATAAGGATGTGCCGACCCTCTTCGCCATTGCCCCACTGGCGAAACTGCCGCACCCCCGCCTCGAGCATTTGATAGGCGTGAAAACCCGCATCTTCTCGAAGGAGCGCGTGCGCAAGCGTCGCGATCAGCGCCTCGGGCGGGTGACCGAGGCGGAGATGGCGGGCGACCAGGCGGGCCGCGGCATCGATCTGCTGCTGGCGGTCAAAGGTGTCGAGCAGGGCAGCCCGGATCTGGTCAACTGTCGCCGGCAGGTCGTCGAGCCCGTCGCCTCGTTCGCCCGGCAGCGATGCTGGTGGCACATTGAGATACCGGGCAAGATAAAGCGCCATGGCTCCGTGAAGAAGCCCGCGGGCAGCCTCGACACGCCCCTCGGCGTCAGCCGCGCCGCCGCCGATCCGTTTCAGCGCCTGGTGGACGGCATTCGCATAGGTGAACACGTGGTGGGCGGTTTCCCAGTCGGAATGCTCGTTGGCCGTGCCAAAGCGAGCGACCCTCAGCGCCGCCGCGTAAGCGAGTGCGCGACCGACATCGGCCGGAGAGGCTCCGTCGCGCGCGGCCGTGGCGATCGCATCGACGATCGTGGCCGGCTGGTCAGCGAGCAGGCTCTCAGACAATATCGCGTGACCCGCCCAGGAGCGCGCACCGCGGCCGTCGGCAAAGAGCTGCGGCAGCACCAGGGCAGCCTGCTCGCACAAAGCAATGAGATCCACCGGCTGGCGCCACGCCGTCCTTTCCTCGGCACCCCGCGCCGCCACCATCTGCCCAACCACGCTTGGCAGCACATCGGCCGCATGTTCCCAGCCGATCAGGTCGAGACACTCGAACGCCTTGTTGATGAAATCAAGCGAGTGCCCGCCATCGGCGTAAGCGCGGTCCGTCTCGGCCGCAAAGAGGAGATCGGCGAGCGCGGCCGGCGAGTGGCCGCCGGCAATCGCGGTCAACACGGTCCGTTCGGCCGCATCCCGATGGCGCACGGCCACCCAGCGTCGCAGCCAGCGCTTGAGGGTGGCGAGGTCGGGCCGGCCTGCCAGCGGCGCACGGTCGCGGCGCGGGGCTGCACCGTCACAATCGGCGGCGACGTGGCGCACCCCGTGAAACAGCGCGAGGTGCATGTCCTCTTCGGACAGAGAGGGCAGGAGCTGGCCGAGCGCGGTCAGGATGGTCAGCCCGGTATCCCAGCCATCGCGGTTGCGGGTCCCGAACAGCACGGTCTGCCGCATGAGCTCCGACAGCTGTCCCGTCGCCAGCTGACCGTGCACCGCCTTGGCGACGACGAGGTTGAGATTGTGGGCGAGACCGGCTTCGAGCCGGTGATGCCAATGCCCAACCGGATCGACGTAGCTGAATACTGGCTGCACCCAGATCTCTTCTCCCGCGCGGACCTCGACGGGACAGGTTGGCACGTCGTCCGCCCACAGATCGAACGTGCAGCCGCTCGTCAATTCGAAGCGGGCATGATGCCAGTGGCAGGTCAAGATGCCATCATCGATGCTGCCCCGATCCAATGGGAACCCCATATGCGGGCAGCGATTATCGAGCGCGAAGATATGCCCGTCGTCGTCGTGGACGAGGAGGATCGGACGATGGCGGCCATGGACGACAAGCCGTCCTTTGGCTTTCAACTCCTCCAGGCTGCCGGCATGCACGAAATCCGAGGTGACGGTATCCATGACAGCTTCATCCGAAAGCGTCCGCGGTAGCGCTACTCAGCAAGCGTCTTTCTCGAATGTCAATGTGCCCCCGACTTACCTTTCCGGCCGCTCAGGTTGGGGGCACCCGGTCCGTGCAGAATAGCGACGAGCCGCTGGTATCGATTTCAAAAAACGCCTGTTCAGCTTCCCATATCCTCTCCCGCGAGAGGGTCAGGCTGAGCCAAGGCTCCTTGAGGATCAATCCGGCGCGCGATCACCCGCCTCGTCGCCCCCGCCGCGGCCCCCGCAGCCACAGGAAGCGGCCGATCGCAAGAACGACACAGATCGTGATCGCATAATCGAGATAGTGAAAGGCGCGGTCGAGCCATGCAGCGCTGCTCCAGTCTTTGCCGAGCAGCATGCCGATTGCGACGAGCAGAAAGCACCATGGCCAGGAACCGAGGAACGTGTAGATCTGAAAGCGCAGCCGCGGCATGCGGGCGATCCCGGCCGGCAATGCGATATAGGTGCGCACCACCGGCAGCATCCGCGCGACAAGCACCGTAATATCGCCGAACCGGGCAAAAAACCGATCGGCCAGATCGAGATCGTGGCGGGTCAGCAATACGTACCGGCCCCAGCGCTCGATCGCCGGCCGCCCGCCATACCGCCCCACCTCATAGGCGATCGCCGAGCCGAGGCAGCAGCCGAGCGCACCGATGGTGGCGGCCAGCCACAAATTCATTGCGCCGCGCGCCACGAGATACCCGGCGAACGGCAGGATGACCTCGGAGGGGAGCGGAATGCAGGCCGATTCGGCGGCCATCAGCAACAGCAGCCCGGCATAGCCCGCCGCCGACAGTGCTGCGACGATGGCCTGGGCCAGCGCCGCCGACAGGCTCACCGGCGCACCCTGCGCGAGCCGGGCGCCAATCGCCGCGTTCGCCGGTGTCGCGCGCGATCCTCAGCGCGACGGTGCTAGCCGAGGGCGGCGACCAGCGGGGCGAGGAATTCGCGCAGCACCGGCGACCATTTGGCATGCTCGGGGCCGCTTGCCGAGTGACCGAGCTCGCTGTCGATCTCGAAATAGCGCGCGTCAACACCGGCGGCGGCGAGATCCTTCATGACCTGGGCTGCAATCGCCGGCGGAAACAATTTGTCGGTGCGGCACAGCACGTAGAGGATTTTCGCCTGGATCTTGGCGAAATCCTTGACCGTGTCGAACCCGATCGTTGCCCGGCGCAGGATCACCAGCGAGTTGGCGTCCCAGTTCCGCGCCCAGTCGGCGGCGAGCTGGCGGATCGCCTGTTCGCGCCCGGCCTTATCCGGATAGCGCGGGGCCAGCTGCTCGTTATAGCCATATCCGATCATCGTGTCGTAGCGCAGTTCGGTCAGCGCGGTCTTGGCCCCGCCCTTGTCGTAATAGCGGCCGCCGTTCCACTGCGGATCGGTCGCGAGCCGCGCCTCGAGCTCGAGCAGCCGCTCTTCGGCGTTGCGCGCCTGCGGTGCGGTCACCACGGCGACGACCGCATCCATCATCAGGGGATAGGCAACGGCCCACTGAAACGCCTGATAGCCGCCATAGGATGGGCCGGCGACGGCGACGAGGTGGCGCACGCCGAGGCTGTCGAGCAGCGCCTTTTGCGCCGCGACGATGTCGCACACCGTGATCGCCGGAAAATCCGGGCCGTAGGGCTTGCCGGTGCGCGGGTCGAGGCTTGCGCCGTTGGTCGAGCCATAGGACGAGCCCAGCATGTTCGAGGCGACGACAAAGAGCTTGTCGGTGTTGATCGCCTTGCCCGGCCCGATCAGCCCGTCCCACGACCCCGGCTGGTTGCCGTTTGCCGGGTTGCGGCCGGCGGCATGGTGGCTGCTGGTATAGCCGTGGGTGATCAGCACCGCGTTGCGGCCATCGCCAGCGAGCCGGCCATAGGTCTCGTAGGCGATGTCGGCCCTGGGCAAGACCGTGCCGTTTTGCAGCGGAAAGTCTCGGATCGAAAATTTCCTGTCCTCGACAGTTCCGAGATCTCGGGCTCTGGCTTCGATGGTCCCGGACATGCCCAGCCTCCTGTCCTTTTGCTACGCTGCGATTGTGCCATGGGGGCATCGGGCGTGTCACGGTCTAGACGCGAGCGGGGCGCACCACCGACTCCCTGAAGCGCCCCTGGTGTGCCAAAACCGGGACGTTACCCCTCAGCCCGGCATGCGATCGCGGCGATCCGCGCCGCGCACACCCGTATGGCAAGTTGGAGCCGCCATGCGGTCGAGCAACATAAGCAACATCGTCGGAGAACTTTCCACCGGGTTTTGGCAAATGAACAGCAAAAACGAGTAACGATCGAAAATGCATGGGTTTAGACCGGCGCAGTTTTTCGCCTGGTCTTGAGAGCTGCGCGTACATGGTAAATTTCGCTGTCGGCAATTTTTACAGATGACCAATCCGTCCCCTTCGCATTCTTGGTAAGTCGCTGATAATTCTCCTATTGAGGCGCATGGCACGAAAGATGCGTGTGTATCGGCTATGGCAACCCTCACAGGTTGCTGAAAACCTAGTCGCACGAGAAGGTGCAAGATGTCCCGCCAGCCGTTGCTTCTGTCGAGTGCGCTCGCCGTGGCGCTGATCGCCGCTGCCGCAGCGCACGCGACGACGATCACCCTGACCTTGACCCCTGGCAGCAATCTCAACTCGGGCACCGCCACACCGGTCGGAACCGTGCTGCAGAATTTCGATTCGGTGACACCCGGCGATCAGCCACCGGGGTTCGCACCCGCGACCGGCACCCAACCCGGAGGCGGTGTCGTCGGTGCCGGAGATGCCGATTCGGGCCTTTACGCGGCACCGCTGGGCGACAGCACCGCATTCTACGCGGTCGCCTACAACCCACCGAGCGGTCCGATCACCACCGCGACGGACACGCTGATGCTGAGCACTCCGCAGGACTATTTCGGACTCTATTGGGGGTCGATGGATACGTATAACACGATCTCTTTCTACGACAACGGGACGCTGATCGACGCATTTACCGGTGCTGTCTCCGCCGATGGCGGCGACGGCAGCCAGACCTCGACCGGTTCCAACGAATACGCGGATTTCTCTTTCGCGGGCGGCACCTATAACGAGGTCGTCTTCAGCACGTCGCAGCTCAATTTCGAATTCGACCACATACGGACGAGGAGCGCCGTCCCAGAGCCCGCCTCGTTCGTGATCCTCGGCACCGCCCTTCTCGGCCTCGGCTTCTTCAGTCGTCGCCGCGCCGGGTAGCCGCGGGTCGCGACCCCGCTTTACGATGCTATCGCAGGGTCGGCTCGCAGCGCTGTTTCGCCTCGCCGGCTTTCGCGCTTAAATCGATCCTGTGATACGCAACCTCACCGGGCTCCTGACCGTCCTGGTGCTGGCTGGCTGCGGCGGCGCCGGCCCATCCTCGGGATTGCCGCAGAGCCAGGTCCGCGCCGATTTTCCGGCGGGCGGGATCGCCAACCAGATCGAAATTTCCGCGGTCGACCGGCTGGCTCTACGCAGCGCCGAACTGGTGGCGCCAGACGGCAGCACGACGCCGGCGAATTCGCTGAGCACCAACCCGGCCCCGACCGCGACCCAATCGCCGCAATCGCTGATCGGCCCCTATTCCGGTACCGCCTTTGCCGCCGGGAGCATCGGCTCGAACGCCTTGTCGCCGGGGATCGTCGGCACCGCGACCCAGACCCAAACCCGGCTGCTGGCCGTGGTCTCGACCGCCTCGATCATGGTGCCCGACCCGGTCGCCTACCGCCGCGACTGGCAAAAATACCGCATCCGGCTCGATTTCGGCACGCCTCCCAGCGAGATCGAGACCCGCACGATCCCTGCCCCAGCACCCCCACCGCCGAGCTCGTGAGGAGCGAGGAGGCTAGCTCGTGCCGCGTTGTGAGCGGGCGAGCAGGCGGTCGAGAAAAGCAGCACCAGCGGCGAGCTCGGCGCGGGTGATAAACTCGTCCGGCTGGTGAGCCACCGCGATCGAACCCGGCCCGCAGATCACCGCCGGGATGCCGGCCGCCTGGTAGAGCCCCGCTTCGGTTGCAAAGGCGGTCGTCGTCGCCGCATTGGCGCCGGTCAATTCGTGGGCGAGGGCTTCGGCCGGTGAGGCCGGATCAGGAACGAGCGGGGGCACCAGCGCCATCGCCTTGGTCTCGACCGATGCGTCCGGATGTCCGGCACGCAGGCGCGGCAGGAGGTCGCGTGCGACAAACTCCTCGATCCGACGCTGCAATGCGGCGCCGTCCGCACCTGGGACCGGGCGGAACTCCCAGTCGAAGGTGCAGTCGCGGGCGATGATGTTGACGGCAGCGCCACCGGCGATCCGGCCAATGTTGAAGCTCGTATAGGGCGGATCGAAGCGGCTCCCGGCACCGGCGGCGGCGCGGCATTCCGCGGCAAGCCGGCCGATCTCGGTGATGATCTCGGCTGCCGCCGCGATCGCGTTGACCCCGCGCTCGGGATGGCTCGAATGACCGTCGTGGCCGATGACGCGCGTGCGCAGAAAGTGGATGCCCTTGTGCGCGTTGGCGACCCGCATCTCGCTCGGCTCGCCGATGATCGCCAGCCGAGGGCGCGCTATGCCCTCCGGCAGGCTCGCAATCAGCGCCGGAACCCCGAGGCAGCCCACTTCCTCGTCATAGCTCAGCGCCAGATGCAACGGGATTTCGAGCGGCCGGGCGACAGCCTGCGGCACCAGTGCCAAGCACAGCGCCAGAAATCCCTTCATGTCAGCGGTGCCGCGCCCGTAGCAGCGGTCTTCGCGAAGATCGAGCCGGAACGGGTCGCTCTGCCAGTCCTGGCCTTCGACCGGGACGACATCGGTATGACCCGACAGGATGATCCCGCCGCGGTCGTCACGGCCGATCGTCGCAAACAAATTCGCCTTGGTGGCAGCCGGGTTGCGGGTCAGCGAACTGGCGATGCCGTGGCCGTCGAGATAATCTGCAACCCAGTCGATCAGACCGAGGTTCGACTTCGCTGACACCGTGTCAAACGCGACCAGCCGTTCGAGGATCGCAACCGCTGCATCGATCATCCCCGCCGCCGGCATCGTGGCCGCCGAGCTCAGACGTTGGGCAGCTGGATGCCGCCCGGCGTGCCGATCATCGACAAGACCTCGCGGCGGCTGGTCGGATCGTGGCGAAACGAGCCGAGCATGCGGCTCGTCACCATTGTGACGCCGGGCTTGTGGACACCGCGGGTGGTCATGCATTGATGCGCCGCCTCGATGACTACGGCGACCCCTTTGGGCTGCAACACCTCGTCGAGCGTATTGGCGATCTGCGCCGTCATCTTTTCCTGAATCTGCAGCCGTTTGGCGTAGACCTCGACGAGCCGCGCCAGCTTCGAGATGCCGACCACGCGGTTGTTCGGCAAATAAGCGACGTGGACCTTGCCGATGATCGGCGCGATATGGTGCTCGCAATGCGATTCGAAGCGGATATCCTTGAGCATGACGATTTCGTCATACCCGTCGGTCTCCTCGAAGGTGCGGTGCAAGAGCGCCACCGGGTCCTCGTCGTAGCCGCTGAAGAATTCGCGATAGGCGCGCACGACACGGTCCGGGGTGCCGAGCAGCCCCTCGCGCTCGGGATCGTCGCCGGCCCAGCGGATCAGCGTGCGGACCGCCTCCTCCGCCTCGGCACGGCTCGGCCGCGGCACCGCCGCCGATGAGGAATGCCGGGAATGCGGATCGTGCGCCGACAGCGCGGGAGCCAAAGCCTGTGACATCAAATTACTCTTGTTCTGATTCCGAGAAGGGCGCCCATGGCGGGCGGTGCTGTGGCGCGATCAGTTGAGCCGGACCGGCTGGTGCGGGCTGTCGAGCGAGAATGCGGGGATGCGGACCGAAAAGCTTTCCCCACCGCGGGTCTCCATTTCGTAGCTGCCGACCATGATGCCGGAGGGTGTCGGCAGCGGCGTGCCGCTCGTGTATTCGAAGCTTTCGCCGGGACCGAGCACTGGCTGCTCGCCGACCACGCCCGGCCCACGCACCTCCTGCATCTGGCCACGGCTATCGGTGATCTTCCAGTGACGCCGGCGCAGCTGCACCGTCTCCTGGCCCTGGTTCTCGATGCGCACGTGATAGGCCCAGACATAGTGGTCCTCAGCAGGCGAGGACTGATCCTCGAGGTAGAAGGGCTTGACCGTGACGATGATCGATCGGGTGGTCTGCGAATACATGGCCAATCGTCCTCACTGTCGTTGCCGGCGCACCGGCGGGCGTTGCCTCCGCCGGAATCGGCCCGCACAATGTCGGGCGCCCGGCGAAAACCGTCAAGCGCGGGCACCCGGCGCCAGAAGCTCGAGAACTCGCGGGTAGACCTCCACCGCCGCCCCGGCTGCGCTCGCCCCGGCTGCGCTGATCGGTTGGATGCAGACATGATCGGCGCCGGCCTGCCAATGCTGCGCGATGCGGGCGCGGATCGCGGTCTCGTCACCCCACGCGACGATCGCATCGACAAACCGATCCGAGCCGCCGCCGGCCATCTCGTCATCGCCAAAGCCCTGGTTGCGCCACGCATTGACGTAGTTTTCGAGCTGCAGATAACGCGATAGCGCCTGGCGGGCGGCCGCGCGCGCGGTGGCCGGGTCGGTTTCGAGCAGCACCCATACCTCCGGGCACAACAGCTTGCCGGCGCCGAGGATCGCGCGGGCCTTGGCGGTGTGCTCGGCGGTCGTGTTATAGGGATGTGCACCATCGGCGAGCTCGGCCGACAATTTCATCATCCGCGGCCCGAGCGCGGCGACGACGGTCGGTGGCTCGGCGGATGGCGGCACCGCCTGATAGGGCGCCTCCTGCATCGCCCGCAGATAGGCGCGCATCGTCGCTACCGGTCGGCCATAGGTGTGGCCGCGCAGGCCCTCGACCATCGGCCGGTGCGAGACACCGACGCCGAGCAGAAACCGGCCGCCCGACTGCTCGTCTAGCGCCCGCTGACCATTGGCCATCGCCATCGGATCGCGCGCATAAATGTTGGCGATACCGGTCGCAACGATGAGCTTTTGCGTATTGGCGAGGAGCCAGGAGGACAGCACGAGCGCGTTGCGCCCACGGCTCTCCGGCAGCCACAGCGCGTCATATCCGCCGGCTTCGACCTGCCGGGCAAAACCCGAAGCTGCCGCTGCGGTCATCCGGTCCATGCCGATCCACACGCCGAGCTTGCCGAGCTTCATGGCCCACCCCCATTGTTCTGCCGCGCACGCCGCCAGTCTCGTTCGCAAACGAGGCCTGCGTCCAGTCTGCTCCCTGTGCTTCGGGTCAGGGGGCCAATGGCGGCAGGTCGATCCAGCGCCGCTCGCGGTCGCTCTGATGGCAGGCCTCGGCGAGCTGGACACCTTTCGCCCCTTCGATCAGCGACGACGGAAACGGCCCGTCCTCGGCGACATGGCGCAGGAACATTTCCCAGCCGGTGCGGTAGCTGCCCCGGAATGGCTCGATCTCGGGCATTTCCTGCCACTGCCCGTCGAACACCATCGCCTGCGGGCGCTCGGCGTCGAAAAACGGCTTTGGTGTGGCGAGCAACGGCTGAATAAAGCAGCGGTGGAGCCCGCACACCGCTGAGCCGGCGGTGCCATCGATCTGGATCTGCAACAAATCGTCGCGCTTGACGCGGCTTGCCCAGGACGAGCTCAGCTGCGCCAGCACTCCGCCTTCGAGCTCGAAGATGGCAAACGCGTGGTCCTCGACATCGACCGCGTAAGGCTCGCCATTTTCGTCGCGCCGGGTCGGGATCGCGGTCGTGCAGCGGCACATGACCGAGCGGATCTCGCCGAGGAGCCTGTCAAAAATGTAGCGCCAATGCGCAAACATATCGAGCACGAGCCCGCCGCCACTCGCCCGGCGGTAGTTCCAGCTCGGCCGCTGCGCCGGATAGAGCTCGCCATCGAACACCCACCAGCCGAAGTCGAGCCGCACCGACAACACCCGCCCGAAAAACCGGGAGCGATAAAGCTTCGCCAGCTTGCGCAGACCGGGCAGAAACAATTTGTCCTGAACGACGCCGTGCTTGAGCCCGGCCCGTTCGGCGCGGCGCGCCAGGTCGAGCGCGTCCTCCAATGTCCCGGCAATCGGCTTTTCCAAGTAAAGGTGCTTGCCGGACGCGATCGCCGTGGCCGCACGCTGGGCTCGGCCGCCGGTCGCAGCCGCGTCGAAATAGATCGCGACATCCGGGTCGGTGAGACAGGCGTCGCGGTCGGTGCTCCATTTGAGGGCGCCTTGAGCCGCGGCCAGCGCCGCCAATTTCTGCGGGTCGCGGCCGAGCAGCACGGGCTCGGGAACGAGCCGGTCGCCATCGCCGAGCGGCAGCCCGCCCTCGTCCCGGATCGCCATCAGCGAGCGCAGATGCTGCGTCGTGCCGAGCCGCCCGGTGGCGCCCTCGACGATGATCCCGATATTGCGTGTGACCATGATGCGCGTCTCCGATTGTGCTGACTTTGTCCGCTTCGAGCTCGACGCGCGGCTGTCGGACCGCGTCGCAATGCCGCGACAACCGTCGGCGTGACTGCGCCGACGAGCCTCATCGTCCGCGCGCAGCCGGCTCTGTCCCGGCGAGTGTCATTTGCAGAAAATCGCGAACCTGGCGCCAAGCTTCGGCTGTGGCCTGCGGATCGTAAACGAGGCGGTGGCCCATGTACTGGCGCGGCGGGCCCGGAAGGTTGAACGCATGCGTCGCTCCCGCATAGACGACCAGCTTTACCGGAGCGCCTTTTCCGTTCCGCCGCGCCATCATCTCGCGGCAATAGGAGGCGGGGGTCCAATCGTCCTTGTCGCCGACGAGGACCAGGGTCGGCACGGTCATCACCCCCGCCCGATGCCGGGTGCAGGGATAATAGGCGATGGCGGCGCGGAAGTGCCGTTTCCCGGCTTTTTCGATCGCTCCCACCCCGGCTTCGATATCGTCGAGGGCCGCGATGCCGCCCATCGAGAAGCCGAGCACCGCAACGCGGTCGGGATCGACAAAATCCTGCCGCGCCAGCCATTCGAGCGCCGCATAGGCGTCGAACGCTTCCGCTATACTGCCGTTGCCGCCGGCGCGGAGACAAACATTCATGCCGCCGAGGCTGTCGATCGCGAGCGCCACATAACCGTAGGATTTGAGCACATCGGCGATCACCGGGTAATAGACCGCGAACCCGCCGCAGCCGTGCAGAATGACCACGGCCGGATGGCGCCCCGGCGCGTCCGGTTTCGCCAAATAGCCGAGCAGCGGCCGCGTGCTTGGCCACAGCATCAGATTTTTGCCGTGTAGCGCGACCTCGACGGTGTCGCCGCCGAGCCATGCCAGGTCTTGCGCGCAAGAGGGAGCAGGCCAGGCG
>JBOHME010000047.1:0-30632 GCA_050729795.1 Allostellaceae bacterium
AATCGCAGCCCAAAGCCCTTCGTCTGGACAGCCAATCCCGATCGGATCATCGCCGCCGCAAGCCGTGGGTACCAAGTGTTAGATTCAATCCACTAGCTCCCGATCACGCAGAACTGTTATTACGAAAATAGCTTGGATGTGGAGGAATAAAATTTTAGTTAAAATTTGTGGTGGGTTTAGAAGTTTCAATACGAGGATCGATCCGGGCGTGAGACTCCGAGCCCGCCGCCGTGGCCGTCTCTCGGACGACTCCAGAGATCGCGTTGCGGCAGGTCTCCCTGGCGGCGGGCTTGCCGCGAAGGCTCTCGATCGACCAGTGATGACGACTGTGGAGCGCTAACCCAGGAACTCGCGCAGCGCCGCCGACAAATCCTTGGGGTTGTCGCCCTGCACGGTGTGTCCGGCCCGCGCAATCTTGATCCATCGGCCATCGGGCAGACCTGCCGCCAGGCGCTCGGCATCCTCATCGTGGAACACATCGCTCTCGGCGCCGCGCACGACCAGCGTCGGGCAGACAATATTGGCAAGCCCATCGGCCAAGGCGCGGCGCTCGGCGGCATGCTGGTCGCCGCCCATCGGCTGAAACCGGCGGCGATCGTATTTCCAGCTCCAATTGCCGTCGGTCCCTTCGCGCAAATTGTGCATCAGGCTGCGCCGCAGGATCACGGGGTCACGGCGTGGGTTGAAGCTGAGGGCGCGCGCGATGATCGCGTCCAAGGTTTCGGGCTCGCTGCCGCCATTGACAAAATCGCGGATCCGCGTCGAGCCGGGGCGTCGCACATTGGGACCGGCATCGATCAGCACCAGCGCCGATAAGGTCTCAGGGTAGCGGATCGCGTAGGCGAGCCCGTTGATGGCACCCATCGACATGCCGACCAGCACGAAATGGTCGAGCCCCAATGCCTCGGCCACGCCTCGCACATCCTCGCGCTGCGCCGCGAGCGAATAATCGGCGTCGGGCGCCCAGTCGCTGTCCCCATGGCCACGCTGGTCGAGTGCTAGGCAGTGAAATTCGTCGCGCAACGCGAGGCAGCACAAATCCCAGGTATGCGCGGTCAGCGCCCCGCCATGCAGAAACAGGATCGGCCGCTGTCCGTGGGTTCCCCAATCGAGATAGCGAAAGCGCAAATCGCCGACGACGACATCGTGCTCGGCCGGCAATGCCACCTCGTCAAAGCTGAAGCCGGCGCGAACCGAGGTCGATTGCAGGTGGTCGCGATATTCCTCGCTGGACAAGCTCATGATCGGGGAAACTCCGTCGAAGGCCGGCGCGGGCACGGCAAGGCAGGAGACAGGCTTTACCACGAAGCCGATGCCGCCGACTATTTGCCGGATAGGCCGGCTGCACGCATTTGCGATGGCCACCCCCGCGCCTCGAACATGGCTCGCGAGCTCATTTGCCGGCTCCGGATCGTTGTGTCGGCGGTCCGAGGCGTTAAACTTTAGCCGCGCCCCGGGTCGCGGTGCGTGCTCCTCGGAAAGGAAAAAACCGATGGCCTATGATCTCTTGATCAAGAACGGGCTCGTGGTCGATGGCTCGGGCATGCCGGCATTCCGCGGCGATGTCGGGATCAAGAACGGCAGGATTGTCGAAATCGGCAAGTTGAGTGGCGCGGCCAGCCGCACGATCGACGCCGAAGGCCGTGCCGTCGCCCCCGGCTTTATCGATAATCACTGCCATTACGACGCCCAGGTCACCTGGGACCCGCTGTGCACCTTTTCGCCCGAGCACGGTGCGACGACTGTCATTTTTGGCAACTGCTCGCTGTCGCTGGCGCCGGTGCGCAAGGGCACCGAGGAGCGGCTGGCCGAGTTCTTGTCCTATGTCGAAGCGATCCCGATGGACGTATTGCGCACGGTCAATTTCGACTGGGAAACGACCGGCCAGTACATGGATCATCTCGACAAGCGCCTCGGCATCAATGTCGGCAATCTGATCGGCCACACCGCGGTGCGGCATTACGTGATGGGCGACGATTGCCAGAAGCCTGGCGCCTCCGACAACCAGATCAAGGCGATGCAGGATGTCGTTCGCGACGGCATGAAGTCCGGGGCGCTCGGTCTCTCGGTGTCGCGCGAGCAGGGTCATTATGATCCGCAGGGTGTGCACATCCCGGCGCTGTGGGCCGACGAAAAGGAAATCTTCGCGCTCGGTGACGTATTGCGCGAAATGAGCACCGGCACGATCCAGGCCGGCGGCGGTCAGTATGTCGAGTTGAAGGACGGCATGATCCGGCGCCTCGCCGAGGCCACCGGGCGCACCGTCGTCTACAACAGCCTGTCGCAGACGATGCGCAAGCCCGAGGAGTGGAAAATCCACATGAAGCGGGTCGAAGAGACCGCGGCACTCGGCATCCGCGCCTATCCGATGTGCAGCCCGAACCGCGTCACGCAGGACTTCACGATGAAGAACTGCCAGGTGTTCCGCGGCCTGCCGACCTGGCACCCGATCCTCTTGATGTCGGACGCGGAAAAATTACGGCTCTACGCCGACCCCGAGATCCGCGCCAAGCTCCACGAGGAGGCTGTGGTCAACAAGCCCGATACCGCGGTCGGCTTCTCGAAGACGTGGTGGAACTACATGTGGGTCAACGAGCCGGCGCTCGAAAAGAACAGATGGATGCAATTCAAGTCGATCGGCCAAATCGCCGAGCAGCAGGGCAAGCGCGTCATCGACGCCTTTCTCGACCTCGCGGTCGAGGAGAAGCTCGAAACCCGGTTCCTGCAGGCTGAGAACAATGTCGATGACGCGGCGCTAACCAAGATCCTGACCCATCCGAACGCGGTGATCGGATTGGGCGACGGCGGCGCCCATGTCCAGTTCCACGGCGGCTACGGCTATCTGACCAAGCTCCTCGGCGAATGGGTGCGCGAGAAGCAGGTCATGACCTTGGAGCAGGCGGTGCGGCGGCTGACCTTCGACTCGGCCTCGACCTTTGGGCTTTATGACCGCGGCCTGTTGCGCCCGGGCATGGCCGCCGATGTCGTGATCTTTGACCCGGCCACCGTCAAATGCGGCCAGGAGACGGTCGTGCGCGACTTTCCCAAGGGTGCATGGCGCATCAAGGAGCCGGCCGAAGGCATCTTCGCCACCGTCGTCAACGGCGAGGTCCTGTACAGCGAGGGCAAGCACACCGGTGCCCTGCCGGGCCGCGTGCTGCGCAACAGCTACTGGCACGCCAACCACAGCTGACCACGACGGCGGTCTTCGGTTCCAACCTCTCCCCTCAACCGGGAGAGGTTGGGCCGATCTCGCTAACTGGGCGATGAGTGTCCTTGTTTGCTGCCACAATTAGATGCCGGCGGAGCCCAGAGGGCAGGAGCTACCGGAATAGCCGTTCGGTGGACGCTAGTCCTGGTTGGTGTAGGATATCACGTCTATTTGACCCAAATTTCCGTTCCATTGGCTCTCGCTGAAAACGACTGAACCTTGCACCGGTAACACAGGATTGCTGGCCACGAGATTAAATACCTCTTTCACTGAATGGCCCGATTGCGCCTCTGCCGAGTGAATAATCACGGTCACAGGCTGTTGATCCATCATCAGTCCGTTTAACCCGCCGGCCTGCGAAAGTGTGAATGCGAACTCATTCCCCGTGGCCGGCCACAAGATCGGTGTTACAGTATATGTGCAAGGGTATGGCGTTCCGGGGATCGGCGTTCGGGTGATATCACCCACGTTTGTTTGTAGCGTGATAGCCATACTGTCATCTTTGTTGTATAGAACAGTCGTTGGCGCGATACATACGCCGGCAATAAGGGGAAGCGTCAGCGTCCCAAACTCCGGGCCGCTGACCACGACCGTTCCCGCGAACGAATTCGCGGCTTGCGAGGGCAGGGAGCCACCTATTCCGTTGTAAGCGGCGCTCACGGTTATTTCGAGCAATCCACCTTCAGTAAGGCCGATCGGGCTTGTCAACGTCCCGTTCAGCGATGAAACCGACCCGATCTCTTGCCACTCCTGCACTCTCCCTCGCCCACCCACAGGGCGGGGAGTAGGCAAAGGGGGAAGCGGCGGGAGAATCGAAGATAAACTGGTTAGCATCAGGCTAGTGAAGACAGGCGCAACCGCGCCGTCGGGAGTACTCTGCTGAATCAGCGCGGTGACACTTCCCGCGCGCGGGACAGGCGTGACCGAGTTTAGAGTTGTGGTATTGCCAGTTCCGCGAAGAAAGAAGTTCAAAGAACCCGGATTGAGAGCCATAGTTTCACCGACTGGCATTCGTCCAGATGGGCGGCCGATCCGCTCATCCTCGGCAGCATCCATCAGATATCGATCGCAGGGTATGAGGTAGTTCACACCATATAAATTTGGACGGTACCGCCATCACCAACTTGCACAAGCATAACGGTTCAATACGCTCGGAAACCGCGTAGACTAGGTATCTTGGAGAAAGTGCTCGTCCTCGGGTGTCCGGGCGCCGGAAAATCGACCTTGGCGCAGCAGATGGGCGCGATCCTCGGTCTGCCGTCATTCACCTCGACCGACATTATTGGCGTTCCGGCTGGCAGGAGCCGGACCGCGGGGAATGGATGAGAAGGGTTGCCGAGCTGATCCGCCGCCCGCAATGGGTCATGGACGGCAATTACGGCGGGACCCTGCCGGCCCGGCTCGCCGCCGCCGACACCGCCATCGTGCTCGACTTTCCGACTTGGCGCTGCCTCGGGCGCGTGCTGTGCCGGGGTCGCGAGCTCATATGGGCGGACCCGCATCGATATGGCTCCGGGATGCCCGGAGCGCCTCGATTTGGCCTTTTTGCTCTTTGCCTGCCGCTACCGCCGGCAGCATCGCCCCGCCCACCTCGCCACTATCCGGCAGTTCGGCGGCGAGCTGTTCATCTTCCGGCGGCCGGCCGAGGTTGCCGCCTTTGTCGCCGGTCTCGCGCCCTGAGCCCGGCGCCGTCCGCCGCGTGCGGCCCCGCGGCGCGAGCCCGGGACCGCACTCGACCCCAACGATTACGGCCGCTGCACGAGCTCGATGCGGTAGCCGTCGGGGTCTTCGATAAAGGCGATGACCGAGCCGCCATGCGCCATCGGACCCGCAGGGCGTGGAATCTTGACCCCGGCGGCGCCGAGCCGTTCGCAGGCCTTGTAGACATCGGGTACGCCCAAGGCGAGGTGGCCAAAGGCGCTGCCCAGCGCATAGGGCTCCGCCTGCTCCCAATTATGGGTCAGCTCCAGCACCGTATGATCGGCCTCCTCGCCATAACCGACAAAGGCGAGCGTGAACTTGCCGGTCGGATAGTCGCGCTTGCGCAGCAATTTCATGCCGAGCTGCCCGGTATAGAATGCGAGCGACTTGTCGAGGTCGCGCACCCGGATCATCGTGTGCAGATACCGGTACTTGTCGGTCTCGGCCGCGGGTTTGACGGTCCGGGCGATATCGGCTGCTGTCATGATCAATTCCTCCTCGATCGTGCTGGGGATACGGGGTTGCCGCAGCGGCGCGCCGCGACGATGGCGAGGATCACGTCAGCAGCCCGCAGGCTCGGCGACGGACCGTCCACCCCGAGGCGCCGCATCGCCATATCATACCCCTCGAGCAAGGCTTCGCGAACCGCTTCGTCCCGCACCAGGGGGACCATTTCGGCGGCGATCTGCTCGGGCGTGCATTCGCCGCGCAGCAATTCGCGAACCAATGGGCGTTCGAGCAGCAGGTTGACGAGATTGGCCTGCCGCACCTTGACGATCCGGTCGAGCAGCGTCTCGGTCAGCGGGTTCAGCCGGTAGCCGACGACCATCGGCACCCGCGCCATCGCCAGTTCGAGCGCCACCGAGCCGGAGGCGGCCAGCGCCGCCCGGCTCGCGGCAAAGGCGTCGTATTTTGCCTGCGGCCCGCGCACGATGATCGCGTTTCCGGGCCAGCCGCTTGCGGTCTCGGCGACGGTTGCGGCGACCGTCGCCACCGTCGGCACCGCGACGCGAAACGGCCCGATCAGGGGTTCGAGCCGCCAAAGTGCCGCGCCGAAGATCGGAACCAGCCGCCGCACCTCGCCGCCGCGGCTGCCCGGCAGCACCGTCAACAGCAGCTCCTGCGCGCCCACACCATGCGCGATGCGGAACCGGGCGCCATCGCCGCGATCGGCACCGCTCGCCACGACCGGATGGCCGACATAGGTGCAGGCGAGCCCGACCCGCTCGAAATAGGGCGGCTCGAACGGCAGCAGCGCCAGGAGATGGTCGTACCAGCGCGCCATGCGCCGTGCGCGCCCGGCCCGCCACGCCCACACCATCGGTGCCACATAATGAATGAGCGGCAGGGTTTCGCCGTGCCGGCGCAATCGCTGCGCGATCCGCCAGCTGAACCCGGAGCTGTCGATTGTCACCACTGCGTCGGGCGTTCCGCGGCGGATTGCCGCCACGGTCTCGCGCACCCGGCGCAGGATCATCGGCGCCCGCGGCAGCACCTCGGCCACCCCGAGCACCGCGAGATCGGCGAGCGGAAACAGGCTGGCGAGACCTTCTGCAGCCATGCGCTCGCCGCCGATCCCGGCAACCCGCAGGCGGCCGCCGCTGCGCTGGCGCAACCCGGCGATCAGTGCGGCGCCGAGCGCATCGCCCGAAGGCTCGCCGGCGATGATGAAGATGAACGGCGGGTCGCGCGCCTCGGGGCCCGCCATCGTCACGCCGGCGCGATGCCGATGATAAAGAGCCCGGCGCGGTCGGCTGCGTCGATAACCGCGTCGCGGTCGAGGATGATCGTCGCCTCGGTCTCGATCGCGATGCCGCGCAGCCCGGCGGCGGCGGCGAGCGTCACTGTTTGCGGTCCAATCGTTGGCCGGTCGGCGCGCTCTTCCTGCCCGGGCTTGGCGAGCTTGACAAGAACGCCACCCGGCCCGTCTCGGCTCAGCTCGGCGCAGCGGCGCAACAGCGCATCAGTGCCCTCGATCGCCTCGACGCCGAGCACGAGGCCCTGCTGCACGACGACCGCCTGACCGATGTCGACGGCGCCGAGCAGGCGGGCGACGCGGCTGCCATGCGCGATATCCGCCATGGCCTGGGCGTCGGGTGCGATGCCGCCGAGCACTCCCTGTGGCGCCAGCGCCTCGGCGAGCAGATGGTCGGGGGCGATGACCCGAAACCCCTCGCGTTCCAACTCGGCGACAATCGCCGACAGCAACCCGTCATCGCCCAAGGCGCGGTAGCCGATGCGGGCGAAGAGGCGCGCCGCACGCCAGTCGGGGCGCAGCGAAGCGAGGCTCGGCCGGCGCACCCCGCCCGCCAGGACCAGCTCGGTCACCTTGGCGCTGCGCAGCAGGGAAAGCCCGCGGGCGGCGGCTCCCGGCCGGCACCAGGCGTGTGCCACGCCTTCGACCGTCGCCGGGTCGGCGGCGCCTTCGAGCGCCAGCACGAACACGTCACGCCCGGTGATCCGACACGCATCGACAAGGCGCCGCGGCAATTCGCCATCGCCGGCGACGATGCCGAGCCGGGGCAGAGCGGGATGCGCCGGTGTTGGCGTCGTCTCCTCGCCTTGGCGCCTACCCGCCATTGGCCTCCAAGGGCTGGCAGATCGCACGGCTCGAATCGGCACGGATAAAGCGGATGATATCCTCGACCGGGACCACCCCGGCAAAGCGCTCGGCGGTCTCGCTGACCCGCTCGCTCAACGTGCCCGGCGCGTAAAACAGAAACTGGTAGGCATTGCGCAGCGCCTGGATATCCTCACGGCTGAAGCCGCGCCGCTGCAAGCCGATGATGTTGAGCCCGGTAAGCCGGGCCCGGTTGCCGATCACCTGGCCGTAAGGGATCACGTCGCGCTCGACCCCTGACATGCCGCCGATCATCGCATGCCGGCCGATTCTGACGAATTGGTGCACCGCCGCCAGCCCGCCGAGGACCGCATAATCGTCGATGCTGACGTGACCGCCCAAGGTCACGTTGTTGACGAGGATGACATGGTCACCGATCCGGCAGTCATGCGCGATGTGGGCGCCGGCCATAAACAGGCAATCATCGCCGATCCGGGTCACCATGCCGCCGCCGGCCGTTCCGGGGTTGATCGTTACATGCTCGCGGATCGTGTTGTTGCAGCCGATTTCGAGCGATGAGTCCTCGCCGGCATATTTCAGATCCTGCGGCTCGAGCCCGATCGAAGCGAACGGAAAAATCCGGGTCCCGGCGCCGATCGTCGTGCGCCCGTCGATCACCACGTGGCCGCGCAGCTCCACCCCGGCGCCGAGGACGACATGCTCGCCGACGATGCAGAAGGGCCCGATCACCGCGTCACCGGCCGGCTTGGCGCCTGGTGCCACGACAGCGGTCGGGTGGATCTCTGCCATCGCCGTCGATCAGGCGTCGAGGATCATCGCGGCGTACACCGCTTCGGCCACCAGATTGCCGCCGACCTTGGCGCGGCCCTCGAACTTCCAGACATTGCCGCGATTGCGCTGCTTGACGACATGGACGGCGAGCTGGTCGCCGGGAAACACCGGGCGGCGAAACCGCGCATTGTCGACGCTCATGAAATAGACGAGCTTGCCTTCAGCCTCCGGGCCCAGCGTATGCACCACCAGAACCGCCGCGGTCTGGGCCATTGCCTCGATGATCAGCACGCCCGGCATCACCGGCCGCGCCGGGAAATGCCCCTGAAAATAGTTCTCGTTGATCGACACGTTCTTGATCCCGGTCGCGCGTTCGTTGGCGACCACGTCCACGACCTTGTCGATCATCAGAAACGGGTGGCGGTGCGGGATCATCTCCATGATGCGCTGGATGTCGATCTCTTTGGGTTCGCCCGCGGCGCAGACCGGATCGATCATCTCCCGTCCTTTTTCTTGGCCAGCCGCTGCAATGCCACGGTCTGCCGCATAAACTGGGGAAACGGAACCGCCGGGCTGCCGCCGACAGTCGCCCCGGCAGGGACGTCGCGCATAACGCCGCTTGTCCCGGCAATCCGTGCCCCGCTGCCGATATGCAAATGGCCGGCGAGCGCCGACTGCCCTCCAACCATGACAAAATCGCCGAGCCTTGTGCTGCCGGAGATGCCGGCCTGGCCCGCCAGGATGCAGCACCGGCCAAGCACGACGTTGTGTCCGATCTGCACCAGATTATCAATCATCGAGCCGGCGCCGATCACCGTGTCGTGCCCCGAGCCGCGATCGATCGTGGTGTTGGCGCCGATATCGACGTCGTCGCCGATGATGACCCGCCCCAGCTGCGGGACCTTGACCGGACCGGCCGGGTCCGGGGCAAAGCCGAACCCGGCTTGGCCGATGCGGACCCCCGGATGCAGCACGACGCGCGCCCCGATCAGCGCATGGCTGATCGTGACGCCGGCGGCGATCCGGCAATCCTCGCCAATCTCGACCCCGGCGCCGATCACGCTGTGCGGGCCGATCCGGCTGCGTCGGCCAAGGCTTGCCCCGGCCTCGATGATGGCATAGGGGCCGATCTCGCAATCCGTGGGCACCGTCGCCATCGGGTCGATCAGCGCCGAGGGCGCCCAGCCGCCGGTCACCACCGGCTCCGGATAGAACGCCTGGGCCGCCCGCGCATAGGCCTTGTAGGGTTCGGGACCCACCAGCAGCGCCATTCCCGGCGGTGCCTCGGCGACTGCGCGGAGATCGATAAACGTAGCACCGGCATGCGAACGCCGGAACATATCGAGATATTTTCGGTTTTCGAGAAAGCTCGCCTCGTCCGCGGCCGCCGTTTCGAGCGGCGCCACATCGCGGACCCGCTTTGTGTCATCGGGCGCGCGCTGCAGTTCGGTGCCGCTCAGCCGGGCCAGCTCGGCAAGCGTGAACGGGCCGGCACGGCGGAAGAAGCGTTGGTCGGCCATGCCCCGATCGCGTCGGCGGATCCGCTAGCGCCGTTTCGCCTTGGCGCTCGCGGCAGGAGCGGGAGCGGCCGGCGGGCTCGGCCCGACAGGCGTCGGATTGACGAAATTGACGTTCAGCACCGGTAATTCCTCGTCGAGCTTCTGCATGACCTCGTCGGTCACGTCGAACGACCGGTCGAACAGCACAAGATCGGTCCGCTGCAGCACCAGATTGGCCTTTCGCTGCTTGGCGATGTCGGCAATGATCCGCAGCATCGTCTGCTGGATCGTCGCCAACGCGTCGTTGTTGGATTTTTCCAGTGCTTGGCGCTTGCCCTGCACGCCGCGATCGAGGTCGTTCACCTTCTGCTGAAACTCGCGTCCTTTTTTATTAAGCACTGCCGGCGACATCGACGCCTGTTGCCGCTGCAACGAATCCCGTTCGACCCGCAGAGCCTCCTCCTCCTGCGAAATCTCCTTGGTGTACTCGATCCGCTTTTGCTCGATCTGGCTGTGCACCATCTTGGCCGCCTTCGAGTTCTCCAGGAGCGACTGGACATCGACCACCAGCACGGTCAAGCTTGGCGTCGGCAGCGGTGCGGGCGCCAGCGCAGGTGCCGGTGCTGGTTTCGCGGCGGTGGCGAGGGGAGCCGCGGCGTGTGTTTGCCCGAGGGCGCTGCTGCTCATAGCCAGCAGCAGCACCGCTGCCGAGCGGACAGACGACGAGATGCGCATCAGAATTTCGTCCCGAAGCTAACTCGGAAAAATTGCGTCTGATCAAACGGCTCTTTGCGGATCGGCACCGCGAGATCGAGCCGGATCGGACCGACTGGCGACTTCCACGACACGCCGACGCCGGCACTCCAGCGGATCGCCGGCGAATCCTCGACCTCCGGCTGGAGACCCCCAGTGGTCGCCAATTGCGCCGGCGTCAGCGTAATCTGGGTCGGCTCCATATGATAGAGCGTTCCGAAATCGCTGAAGATGCGGCCGCTGATCCCGAGCTCCTTGGGCAAACCGAGCGGGACACCGAGGGTCACCGAGCCGGTGTAATATTTTTGCCCGCCGAGAGCATCGTCGGTCACAGAATCGCGCGGGCCGATGCCGGCATCCTGAAACCCGCGTAAATTGTCGCCGCCGACAAAGAACCGATCCTGCAGCAGCACCTGCTGCCCATCCCATCCGACGATATCGCCGGCTTCCCCGGTAAAGCTCAACACCCATTCCGGTGCGACCGGATAATAATAGCCGAAATTCACCTTGGAACGGACATAATCCACGCCAAACCCGACGCCGGCGAAATCGTTGCCGAGCGAGACGTAGTATCCCGATGTCGGGTCCAGCCGATCGTCGCGGCGATCGTAGAGCAGAACCTGGCCAATTGATGACGTCAGATGAGTCCCCTGCTGCAACGCGATAAACAGCGAGGCATCACTCTGGATGTCCTCGATCGTGTCCGAGCGCGCCGTATATTTCAGCGTCTGGCGCAGATTGTCGCTGATCTGGTATCCGGCGCGCAGCGCGCCGCCATAAGAGAATTGCTGATAAGGTGGGATGATGCCGCTGAAAAAATCGGCAGTAGGGCTGGTCTTGATCTCGAACAGATCGAAGCCGGCGGCGATATTCTTGTCGAGAAAGTAGGGTTCGGTGAAGCTCAGATCGATCTGCTGCGAGCGGAAGGAGACCACCGCACCCACGCGGACATCCTCTCCGCGACCGAGGAAGTTGCTCTCGCGAATGCTGATATCGGCCAAGGGACCGTCGGAGGTCGAAAATCCGGCGCCGAGCGACAGCGAGCCGGTCGACTGCTCCTCGACTTCGACCGTCACGACGGTCTTGTCGGGCGCCGAGCCGGGCGCATTGGTGACCTCGACTTTTTTGAAAAAGCCCAGGTTTTTGATCCGCTGCTGCGAGCGCTGCATCTTTTCGGTGTTGAACGCATCGCCTTCGACGAGCTGGAATTCCCGGCGGATCACTTTGTCGAGCGTGCGGACATTGCCGACTATATCGATCCGCTCGACATAAACGCGCGGACCCTGCTGGACGTCAAAGGTGATGTCAACGGTATGGGTTTTGCGGTTTCGCCGGATATCGGGTTTGACCTCGACAAATGCGTAGCCGCGATCGCCGAGCGTGTCGGTCAGCACGGAGATCGACTTTTCGACCTCGGCGGCGTTGTACCAACCGCCCGCATGCACCGTCAGCAACGGCAACACCGCGGAGGCGGGAAGACCCTTCAGCTTGATGTTGACCCCGATCTTGCCAAAGCGGTAGCGCTGGCCTTCGTCGAGGGTGAAGGTGATGACGAAGCCGTCGCGCTCCGGGGTCAGCTCGGCCACCGCCGAGAGCACGCGAAAGTCGGCGTAGCCCTCGGTCAAATAGAATCGGCGGAGCAGCTCGCGGTCATAAGTGAGCCGATCGGGATCGTAGCTGTCGTTGGTCGACAAGAAGCGATACCAGCGGCTTTCCGTGGTCGCGATGATGCCACGCAGCTTGCTGTCGCTGAACTCTTTGTTGCCGACAAAATTGATGCTGCGAATCCCGGTGAATTCTCCCTCGTTGATCGCGAAGACGAGATCGACCCGGTTTTCCGACAGCTGAATCACCTGCGGCTCGACCGTGGCGCCGAAATGGCCGTGCCGGCGATACAGCTCGAGAATGCGGCGGACATCGTTCTGCACGCGCGTGCGGGTGTAGACGACGCGCGGACGCAGCTCGATCTCGGCTGTCAGTGCCTTGTCGTCGAGCTTGTGGTTTCCCTCGAAGGCGATGCGGTTGATGATCGGGTTTTCGACGACCTTTACGACAAGGCTGTTGCCGACCCGCGACAGCCGGACATCGGCAAACAGGCCGGTTGCGAACAGCGCTTTGAGCGACGCGTTGACCTTGTCGGCATCCCACGGATCGCCCGGTTGAAGCTGCAGATAGGAGCGGATCGTCTCGGGCTCGATGCGCTGCGCACCCTCGATCTTGATGTCGCTGATCGTCCCGCCGCCCATGCTCGCCGCGGCGGATGCGGGCTGGGGTCTGACCCCGGGCGGCACCGGACCTGGTGCCGGGATGGCACCGGCGGCCGCAGGGGTAGCCGCCGTCGGGGGCGCAC
This sequence comes from Allostellaceae bacterium, assembly GCA_050729795.1. Lineage (GTDB taxonomy): Bacteria > Pseudomonadota > Alphaproteobacteria > ATCC43930 > CGMCC-115725 > AP-15. Next base: position 12,867 of record JBOHME010000047.1, read on the forward strand.
GCCGCGCGGCACGCCGATGCGGCGGCGCAGGAACAGACGATGGCGCAGCGGCCGTGCCGGCTGCGGGTGCCGTCGACGGTGGGGTTGAGGGGCGTGGGGCGCCGGTTTGACCGGGGACCGGCATGCCGCTTTCGAGCGAAGGCGCGGCGGGTGCGGCCGACGGTGGTGTTGGCGCGGCCGGGACGCCGGTCTGACCGGGGACCGGCATGCCGCTTTCGAGCGCGGGAGCAGCCGGTGCCGAGGGTGCCGGCGCTGCTGCCGGGGTCTGCGCCGAGGGTGCCGCCGGAGCCGATGACGCCGATGAGGGTGCAGTCGATGCCGCGGGCGCTGCCGGGATTGGCGCGCCGGTCTGGCCGGGCGGGGGCATCCCGCTTTCGAGCGCCGGCCCGCTACCGGCGGTACCGCTCGGTTGCGCGATCGTGCTGCGGCCCGGCCAGCCGATCACGACAGCCACAGCGCCTACGACCGAGAGAACACAAATCCGCCTGCTGAACCGCAACCGCCCCCACCCCCGGGTTCGAACTCCATCCCCGCTCGAACCCCATCCCCTGGAACCGCCCCGTGTCAGGTCACGAGGCGCTTGACGAATTCCACGATGCGAAGATGAACCAGATCATTCCAGGTGGCGAAGACCATCAGGGTAACCACCAACGCCAACCCGACGCGAAACCCGAACTCCTGAGCGCGCTGGCCCAACGGCCGGCCGCGCAGCGCTTCGGCGGCATAAAACAGCAAGTGCCCGCCGTCAAGCACCGGAACCGGGAACAGATTGATCAGGCCGAGATTGATCGACAGCACCGCCATAAACCAGATGACCGGCACGATCCCGCCCTCGGCCACATCACGCGACATCTGGGCAATGCGCAACGGCCCGCCGAGCTCGTCGGTGCCGCGGGTGCCCTTGACGATCTGCCACAGCGCCGCCATCGTCGAAGCGGACAGATCCCAGGTCTCGCTGGCAGCCTGGTAGACCGCGGTCGCCGGGTTGCGCTTGACATAATCGACGCCGTTATGCGTGATCCCGAGCAGGCCGATCTCGTAATGATTGCCAAAGCGATCGCTGAGCTCGGTCTTGGCCGGGGTCGCGTGCAGGGTCACATCGTGACCATCGCGGCGCACGACCACGGTCATCGGCACCCCCGGGTCGAGCCGCACCTGCTGCTGGACGTCTTCAAAGCTGGCGACCTGATCGCCGTTTAGGCTGACGATCATGTCGCCGGGCTTGACGCCGGCGTGCTGCGCCGCACTACCCGGCTGGACCTGACCGACCCGCGCCGGCGTAAACGGCTGGCCGTAGGTCATGAACAGCAGGGCCAGCATAATGATCGCGAACACGAAATTCGCCGCCGGTCCGGCGGCGACGATCGCCGTGCGCTGGAGCAGCCGCTTGTGATGAAACGACCCGGCGCGCTCGGCGGCCGACATCCGCGACAGCCCCGTCGCCGGGAGGCCGGAGCTCACGTCCATGTCGCCAAACATCTTGACGTAGCCGCCAAGCGGGATCGCGCTGAACTTCCAGCGAGTCCCGGCGCGATCGTGCCAGCCGAACAGCTCCGGGCCAAAGCCGATCGAAAACACGTCGATCCGCACCCCGTTGCACCGCGCGATAAAGTAGTGCCCGAACTCGTGCACGAAGACGAGCACGGTGAGCACGAACACAAACGGGATGATGTAGCCAAGTCCGTGGTGCAGCAAGGCGATCATCACAAACCCATCGGTACGGCTCGCGCCGGGAAGTTGCGGCCGGTCAGCCGCGCCGCCGTCTCGCGCGACGCCAGGTCGAAACGGTAAACGTCGTCGAGCGAGCGAACGGTGCCGGTCGGGATTGCGGCGAGCGTGTCCTCGACGATGCCGACGATGTCGAGAAAGCCGATGCGGCCTTCGAGAAACGCATTGACGGCGATTTCGTTCGCGGCGTTGAGCACGATCGGAGAGCCGCCGCCCTGCTGCAGCGCCTCACGGGCGACCCGCAGCGCCGGAAACCGCTTGGCGTCGGGCGGTTCGAAGGTCAAGCGGCCGATCGCGGCCAAATCGAGCCGGCTGGTCGGTGTCGCGATCCGCTCGGGCCAGGCCAGCGCGTAGGCGATCGGGGTACGCATATCGGGGGTGCCGAGATGAGCCAGCACCGAGCCGTCACGATAGTTGACCATGCTGTGGATGATCGACTGCGGGTGCACGACGATGTCGATGCGCTCGATCGGCATGCCGAACAGGTGATGCGCCTCGATCACTTCGAGGCCCTTGTTCATCAGGGTCGCCGAATCGACCGAGATCTTCGCACCCATGCTCCAATTTGGATGGGCCACCGCCTGTTGCGGCGTCGCCCGGCGCATCTCCTCGACGCTGCGTTCGCGGAACGGTCCGCCGCTGCAGGTCAGGGTGATCTTCTCGATGCCATCGACGCGGTCGAAGTCAAAGCATTGCCAGATCGCGCTGTGCTCGCTGTCGACCGGCAACAGCGTTGCGCCCGATCGCGCCACTTCCTGCATAAACAGAGTGCCGGCGCAGACCAGTGCCTCCTTGTTGGCGAGCGCGACGATGGCGCCGCGCCGGATCGCCGCCAGCGTCGGTGCCAATCCCGCGGCCCCGACGATGCCGGCCATGACCCAATCGGCCGGGTGCTCGGCCGCTTCGATCAGCGACTGCGCGCCGCAGGCGGTCGCGATCCCGGTGCCGGCGAGCGCTTGCCTCAGAGCGGGATAATGCGCCGGATCGCCGATCGCGGCATAACGCGCGCCGAGTGCCCGCGCCTGCTCGGCCAGACGGATCGGGTTGCGGTTGGCGGTCAGCGCCTCGACGGCGAATGACTGGCGGTTGCGCAGCAACAGATCGACGGTGTTCTGTCCGACCGAGCCGGTCGATCCGAGGATGGTGACGCGTCGCATCCGCTCACTCCCGTTGACGGCGGCGCACCGCCCCGGTGTCAGCAGTCCGACCCGGCATCACCGGCGCCTGCGCCCGCGAGCCTGGCGCGAACTGCCCGCATCGCCCGGCGAGTGGCATTCGCTACCCTACCGCCATCCGAGGACGCTGCCACCACCGATCCAGGTCAGCAGCGCGACCGCCGGGATCACCGCCAGCAGCCCATCGAGCCGGTCGAGCAGCCCGCCGTGGCCGGGAATGAGCCCGCTCGAATCCTTTACGCGAAACCTGCGCTTCGCCAGCGATTCGGCAAGATCACCGAACTGCGCGATAATCGCAAGGCCGGCGCTGAGCAGCATCGTCTTGCCCGGCGGGCGCCCGAGCGCGAACGCGGTCGCCGCGCCTATCAGGGCCGCGCATCCGATCCCGCCGGCAAAGCCGGACCAGGTCTTGCGCGGGCTCAGCCGCGGCGCCAGCCGCGGACCGCCGATCGTGCGGCCGACCGCATAAGCGCCGGTATCGGTGGCCCAGACGACGGCCAGCATCCACAGCAAGGTCGCCCGGCTTCCGGTTCCCTGGCGGGTCAGCCACAACAGCGCGATGCAAGGCAGGGCCACCCATAGCGCGCCGAGCGCGGCCCATCCGGGTTCGGCGCGGGCCCGCCGCGCGGTCCACGACACGATCGCGGCCCCGGCGAGGGCGGCGCAGAGCGCGATCCCGATGGCCGGCAACGCGGCAAGTGCCACCGCGGCCAGCACCGTCCCGACGAGCGCCAACCCCACCGGCCACGACGCGGAGCGCCCGCCGCCGCAGCACAGCCGATCCCACTCCCAGGCCATGATCGCGGCCGCAGCCGCGCTCAGCAGTGCCAGCCACGGTGTCCCAAACCAGATCGCCGCGATCGGCAGCGGTGCCAGCACCAGGGCCGAGCCGACCCGCTGCCAGGGGCGATCGCGTTCGGCTGTGTCGAGCTCGCCGATCGGGTCAACGCGCGCCAATGCCGGCTCCATAGCGGCGATCGCGTCCGCAATATTCATCGATCGCCTGTTCGAGATCGCGCTTGGCGAAGTCCGGCCATAATGTCTTGGTAAAGACGAGCTCGGCATAGGCGCACTGCCACAGCAGAAAATTGCTGATGCGCTGCTCGCCGCTGGTGCGGATCAACAGGTCCGGGTCGGGCAGATCGACGGTGAACAGATGGCGGGCCAGGCAATCCTCGTCCACCGCCGCGAGAGCGAGACTGCCCCCCGCGACCTGGGTGGCGATCGAGCGCACCGCGGCGACGATCTCGGCGCGCCCGCCGTAAGAGAGCGCAATCGTAAGCGTGACCGCGTCATTGTCACGGGTCACCGCCTCGGCGTGCTCGATCAGGCTGACGATATCGGGTTCCAGCCGGCTGATTTCGCCGATCACCTTGAGGCGGACGCCGTGCCGGTGCAATTCGGCGATCTCGCCGCGCAGATAGTGACGCAACAGGCCCATCAGATCGTGGATCTCGGAGGAGGGACGCTTCCAGTTCTCCGACGAGAAGCCGAACAGGGTCAAATAGGGGATGCCGAGATCGCGGGCGCCGGCAACCGTGCGCCGCACCGCCTCGGCGCCGCGCTGGTGACCGGCGATCCGCGGCAGGCCGCGAGCCTGCGCCCAGCGGCCGTTGCCATCCATAATGATCGCGATATGCCGCGGCAACGCCGATGTTGCGGCACTCCCGGCGTCGATCCCCTCTGTCATCAGACCTGCAGGATCTCCCGATCCTTCTGGGCGAGCGCGTCGTCGATGCGGCCGATCGCTTCGTCGGTCAGGTGCTGCACCTCCTGCTGCAGCTTGCGCTGCTGGTCTTGCGAAATCTCGCTGTCCTTTTCCTGGCGGCGCAGCGCCTCGATCCCGTCGCGGCGCACATTGCGCACCGAGACGCGGGCCTGCTCGGCATATTTCGCGGTGACGCGGGTCAATTCGCGCCGCCGCTCCTCGTTCAGATCCGGGATCGGCACACGCAGCACCTGCCCCTCGGTTTGCGGGTTGAGGCCGAGCCCCGATTCGCGGATCGCCTTGTCCACCGCCTTGACCATCGTGCGGTCCCACACCTGCACCGTGATCAGGCGCGGCTCGGGCACGCTGACATTGGCAAGCTGATTGATCGGCATCGTGCCACCATAGGCGGTGACGGAGATCGGCTCGAGCAGGCCGGCCGAGGCCCGTCCGGTGCGCAATCCGCCGAACTCCTTGCGCAGCACGTCGAGCGCGCCGTCCATGCGGCGGCTCAGATCGTTGAGCAGTGCGTCCTCGGGCATGGTCTCACTCCCGGTCGATGACTAACTCTCGGCGTCGATGATCGTATACCGCCCGTCGCCGCGCACGACGTCGGCAAATCCACCGCTCTCGAAGATCGAGAAGACCAGGATCGGAATGTGGTTCTCGCGCGCCAGCGCGATCGCCGCGGCGTCCATGACCTTGAGATCGCGGGCCAGCACATCGCGATAGTCGAGCCGCTCGAAGCGGCGCGCGCCGGGAACCTGGTGCGGATCGGCGTCGTAGACGCCATCGACCTTGGTTGCCTTCAAAAGCGCATCGCAGCCCATTTCCGTTGCGCGCAGCGCCGCTGCCGTATCGGTCGTGAAAAACGGGTTGCCGGTGCCGGCGGCAAAGATCACCAGGCGCTTTTTTTCGAGATGGCGCAGAGCGCGGCGGCGGATATAGGGTTCGCAGACCGCCTGCATCGAGATCGCCGACTGCACCCGGGTGGCGACCCCGCGCCGCTCGAGCGCGTTCTGCATCGCCAGCGAATTGATCACCGTCGCCAGCATGCCCATGTAGTCGGCTGAGGATCGTTCGAGACCATCGGCCGCGACCGAGACACCGCGCACGATGTTGCCGCCGCCGATCACCAGGCAAAGCTCGACACCGAGCTCGTGCACCGCGCGGATCTCGTCGGCGATGCGGGCCACGACATCGGCATCGAGCCCGCCCTCGCGCCGCCCCATCAGCGCCTCGCCCGACACCTTCAGCAGAATGCGGCGATACCTCAGATCGGCTGCCATGGGGCTCATGCTCATGCACCCGCCCGGGCCGGTGCCACGGACCGGGCGATGATACACCAGATCAGCGGCCGCGTCGCGCGCGGCAAGTGCCTCAGCGGCCGCGTCCCGCGCGGCAAGTGTCTCATCGGCGCGCCGCGTCCGGCCGCTCGGCGGCCGGTGCCTCAGTGCTGCAGCTGGGCCGCGACCTCGGCAGCAAAATCGGTGCGCGGCCGCTCGACGCCCTCACCCAGCACAAAGCGGGCAAAGCCGGTGACCTCGATCGGGGCGCCCGCCGCCTTGGCCGCCTGCTCGACCACCTTGGCGATCCGCGTCTCCTGATCGACGACAAAGATCTGCTCGAGCAGCACGACCTCCTCGTAGAATTTGCGCAGCCGGCCATCGACCATCCGCTCGACGATGCCGACCGCTTTGCCGCTCGCCTGCGCCTGCTCGCGCAGCACGCCACGCTCGCGCTCGAGGGCCGCGGACGGCACCGCGGCGATGTCGAGATAGAGCGGGCTCGCCGCGGCGATGTGCATCGCCAGCTGCTTGCCGAGCTCGGCGAGCGCACTCGCCGGCGCGCCCGATTCGAGCGCCACGATGACGCCAATCTTGCCGAGCCCCGGTCCGAGCGAATTGTGCATGTACGAAAACACACCGCCCTGCGCGACCGCGAGCCGTGTCGAGCGGCGCAGCACCAGATTTTCACCGATCGTCGCGATCAGATCGGTCAGCTCCGCCTCGACCGTGCGCCCCGCACCCGGATAGGGCATCTGCAGCAGCGGCTCGACCATGCCGTCGCCGGCCAGCGCGAGCCCGGCCACATTGCGCACAAAGACGTGGAATGCCTCGTTGCGGGCGACAAAGTCGGTCTCCGAATTGACCTCGACCAGCGCCCCGGCACGGCCTTCGACAGCCGCCCCGACCAGGCCTTCGGCCGCTACCCGGCCGGCCTTTTTGGCCGCCGCGGACAGCCCTTTCTTGCGCAGCCAGTCGACCGCCGCCTCGATTTCGCCGCCGCTGTCGCCGAGCGCTCTCTTGCAATCCATCATGCCGGCGCCGGTCCTGTCGCGCAGCTCCTTGACCAGCGCCGCGGTCACCTCGGCCATCATCCTGCCCTTTCGCAATTGCCGTCCGCCCCGTATCCAGCCCGATGGGCAACGGGCGGCGGCTCGAAGCATCGCGGCACGCGGGCCGCATCACGCAGTTCAGGCGCGGGCGGTGTCCGGCTCGGCCGCATCCGCCACGCCTTCGGCCAGCGCCATCGCCGCCTCGCCGAGATCGCCCGGCGCGTCCCCTCCGACCGGGGCCTCGCCGGAAACGCCCTCGCGGCCGGGCTCGGTGCTGGCGCCGATATCGACACCGGAGGCGGCCAGCTCCGCTTGCAGACCGTCGAGCACCGCGCTCGACACCAGCTCGCAATAGAGGTGGATCGCCCGCATCGCGTCGTCATTGCCCGGGATCGGATAGGCGATGCCCTCGGGCGACGAGTTCGAATCGAGGATCGCGACGACCGGGAGGTGCAGCGTGTTGGCCTCGGCCACTGCGATCGCCTCCTTGTTGGTGTCGATGATGAACAGCACATCGGGCAACCCGCCCATCTCCTTGATCCCGCCGAGCGCGCGCTCGAGCTTGTCGCGGGCGCGGGTAAGCTCCAGGAGCTCGCGCTTGGTCAGCCCGGTCTCCTCGGTGGCGATGCGCTCGTCGAGCTCGCGCAGCCGGCGGATCGATTGCGACATCGTCTTGAAATTGGTCAGCATGCCGCCGAGCCAGCGGTAATTGACATAATACTGGCCGCAGCGCTTGGCCGCCTCGGCAATCGGCTCCTGCGCCTGGCGCTTGGTGCCGACCAGCAACACCCGGCCGCCACCGGCGACGACGTCGCGGATCGCCTGCAGACCCTGATGCAGCATCGGCACGGTCTGCTCGAGATCGATGATGTGGATGCCGTTGCGCGCGCCAAAGATGTAGGGCGCCATCTTCGGGTTCCAGCGCCGCGTATGGTGGCCGAAATGGACACCGGCTTCGAGCAGCTGGCGCATCGTGTAGCTGGGGATTGTCATGACCGTTCTCGTCTCCGGTTGGACCGCCGCAGGAGAGATCGGCGCCCGGAATGCCCCGGGTTTCGCCGACACCGGAGCGGCCGCTTTGCGGATTCCCGCAAACCTGCAGCCGCAACCCTGCGTGAGGGATCGAACGCCGTTTTACTTACGTTGGCGAGACCGGTTTGGCAAGGCATCGGCCGTCACGGCAGTGACTGAGGTCTGGGGTCTGCGTGCTCGCCCCTGGCGCGCCGCCGCTACCGTTTCATCATGACTAAGACACTTTCATCATGAACGACGGGAATTTTTACGGCATCCCTAACCCTGGTTATCATCTAAGCCACTGATATTCCGAAGAGCGGCTCGTAGCGTATTGGCGGCCCTGTGAACCCAAGTGTCGGAAATCTTAACAACGCCGCCAAACTGCATCGCCGCTGCTGCGGCAACCTATTGTAATTTATAGATAGCAGGCTTTGGCACGCAGCTTGCTTCCGTCGTTTCGGGCGTCAACCACCGAACCCGGCCCGTTGCTCAGGAGATCAGGATGAGACGATTGCAATTGACATTGTGGGGGGCTGTCGCCGCGGTCGGCGCCGCGCTAGCCGCCGGCCCGGCGAGCGCGGCGGCGATCACGCCGGCCGGATCGCTTGTGGCCAGCGAGACCGGGGCATCGACGGTCACTTTCACACCTGGTCCGAATATTCTCGCCGGCACTAGCGCCAAGGCGATCACCAATCTCGCGCTGACGACGGTCGGCGGAAATCTTGGAACGGGCTCCGCAACGACCGGTGTCGTCTCGGGCGCCGCAATAACGCTCCCCGCGTCGATCCCGATCCCGACCACGATCGGTCCACCGCCAAGCGCAACGTCGCTCACGGTGACGGTTGGCACGTTCACGTTCAACTTCACCACCGAAGAGCTGCTGAGCTTGACCCCACAAACTGGAAGTGCAAATGGCACTCTGGGCGTCGGTTTCTTCGGAAGCTTTACCGACAGCAGCGGAACATTCTCGTCGGCAACCGCGTCGATGAGTGAAAGCTGCAGCCAGGCGGCTGGAGTCTCCTCGAACGGTATTTCGTGCAGCGAGTCGCTCGCCGTACCGGGCGTGCCGCTGCAGACCCCGGAACCGGCCTCGCTCGCGCTCCTCGGTTCGGCGCTGGTCGGGTTCGGCCTGTTCTGGCGCCGCCGCAAGGCCGCCTGAGCCAATTCGGTTACCGGCAAAACGGCGCCTTCGGGCGCCGTTTTCTGTTGCGCGATACCGCCTCGTTCGGCAGTGGACAGGTACCCGCCCTTGTCGATGCCCGCCCTTCTAGGTGCCGGCCCTTGTCTCGCGCTTGTAAAGAGTCCCGACAGACGGTGTGACGACCCCGCCACTCTTAACAGTTCGGCAAGCTCCACGCTGGTAGCCTGCGGTTGTCGCGCTCGATCGGTGTTAACCATCGAGGGCGGCGCTGGGTCGGGCAATCGGGGCAGGAGCCGTGGCCGAACAAGGTCTGCCGCACCGGATCGGGGACCGGCTGGATCGGGTCATGCCGCCGGCGAAGCGGCGGCCGCGTTCACCGCGGGCGGCCTCGATCGGCGCCACGGTCGAGACTGCGCTGCGCCAGGATCGCCTCTTGTTCGCGTTCCAGCCGGTCGTCTGCGCCGTCTCGGGCGAGGTCGACTATTTTGAATGCCTCCTGCGGATGCGCACCGAGGCGGGAGGGCTCGTCGCCTGCGGCGAATTCATCGCCGCGATCGAGCAAGTCGGGCTGATCGGGCTGATCGACCGGTACGTGCTGGGACGGGTGTTCGCCGAGCTCGCCGCCCACCCGCGGGTTCGGCTCGGCTTCAACGTCTCGGGGCTGACCGCCGGCGACCGGCCGTGGCTGCGCTCGTTGATGTCGCTGCTGCGCCGTCAGCCAGAATTCGCGCCGCGCCTCGTCGTCGAGATCACCGAGACCGCGGCGCTCGACGATTTCGGCGAATCCGCCCGTTTTGTCGAGAATTTGCGCGATGCCGGCTGCCGCGTCGCGCTCGACGATTTTGGCGCCGGACACACCACGCTGCGGCATCTCCAGGTGCTTGCAGTCGATACGATCAAGATCGACGGCGCGTTTGTGCGGGCTCTTGGCGGGTCGCGCGCGAACCGGGTGATCCTGCGCCATCTGCTCGGTCTGACCCGCGGCTTCGGCCTCCAAACCGTTGCCGAATGCGTCGAGACCGCGGAGGAGGCGATGCTGCTGCGCGAGGAGGGCGTCGGCTATCTGCAAGGCTACCATCTCGGCCGCCCGACCATCGAACGCCCGTGGTGCGGCGGTCCTTCGGCCATGCCTGCGCCCGCAGCCGGGGCTTGCGCGTAGACGGCAATCTCGCAAACACTATGCGCGGCGGGCGCAGCACCAAGCGCCGGGGGGAAGGTCGATGCAGATCGGGATCCATCTGCCGCATGCGGGCGAGCAGGCCACGCCGGACAAAATCAGGCGGGCGGCGCAGCAGGCCGAAGATATGGGCTTGAGCGATGTGTGGGTGAGCGAGCACATCATCGTGCCGCGCGCCACCTTTCCGCGCTCGCCCTTGTTCTACGATCCGGTGCTGAGCCTGACCTGGGCCGCCGCCGTCACCAAACGGGTGCGGCTCGGGACGAGCGTTCTGGTGCTGCCGATGCGCCACCCGCTGCCGCTCGCCAAGGAACTGGCGACGTTGCAGAACTTTTCCGAGGGACGGCTCATCCTCGGGGCTGGCGTCGGCTGGCTCGAAGCCGAGTTCGCCGCTCTCGGAGCGCCGTTTCACGAGCGCGGCCGGCGCACCGACGAAGGGGTGGCGATGATGCGCGCGGTCTGGTCGCAGGATCCGGTCAGCTTTCGCAGCCGATCGATCCCGGCGGTAATCGACGACATGACGATGCGACCCTTCCCGATGAAGCCGATCCCGATCTGGTTTGGTGCACGCTCGGAGCCGGCCTATCGGCGGACGGTCAAGATCGGCGACGGCTGGCACGGCAGCCAGCTAAAGCCGGGCGAAGCGGCGCCGATCGTCGCCCGGCTGCGGCGTGACCGGCCCGAGCCCGAATTCACGATCTCGATCCGCACCCACTGGAACGGTCGGGACGAGGGTGAGCTGCGCGACCGCATCGACGCCTATGCCACGGCCGGTGTGCAGCACGTCATGGTCCACCCGCAGGACCGCGACATCGATGATTGGGACTTGGTGATCGGCGGCACCGGCCGCGTCGCCGCCGGCTAGATTCTGAAAGGGATACCTGAGACGATCCTGCCCGCGTGCGCGCGCGCTTACTATCGGAGAAACATTGGGAAATCCGGATGCCGCTTCCCCATAGACCAGCTGCCGTCATATTCGACATGGATGGTCTGCTGTTTGATACCGAGACACTCTACCGGGAGGCGATGCTGCTCGCCGCCACCGAATTCGCGCATCAGCCCGCGCCTGATTTATTCAACCGGACGGTCGGTCTGCCGTGGGCTCAGGTCAGGGCTCTGTTCCTGGCGCATTTCGGCGTGGCCTTCCCTGCGGACGAGTTCCAGGCGGCGTGGGTAAGTCATTTCTGGGTGATCGCCGAGACCCGTCTCGCACTTAAGCCGGGTGCGCTCGAATTGCTCGACACGCTCGACCAGATCAGGCTCCCCCGTGCCATTGCGACCTCTTCATCCCACAGCACCGTCGAGCGCCATTTGATCGCGCACAACCTCCTGGATCGTTTCGACGAGACCGTCGCACATGGTGATTACGCGACCGCGAAGCCCGCGCCCGATCCGTTCCTAAAATCCGCAGAGCGGCTCGGCGTGGAACCTCGGCTATGTCTGGCGCTCGAGGATTCTCACAACGGCGTTCGATCAGCATCATCGGCGGGGATGATGACGATCATGGTGCCCGACCTTCTAGAAGCAACCAATGAGATAAGGGAGCTTTGCACGCTGGTCGTCCATGATCTGCACGAGGTGCGCCAACTACTCCTTGCCGTCGAGATGACAATAGAAGATCCTTCACACTGATCGACAGGAGATCACCGAGCTCGGACCGGGACCTTCTCCAAGGAATAGCGTACTACCTCATCCTGTCGCACCATTTCTGTCCCCCGCGGACAACCGGCGATCGATTCTACCTTACGCGGCCTTGGCGCCGACTCGCGGCGCGCTTTCGCGGGCGGCGCGACGGATCAGATCGGCGCCGCGTTCGGCGATCATGATCGTCGGCGCATTGGTATTGGTCGAGGTTACCGCCGGCATCACCGACGCGTCGATAACCCGCAATCCCGCAAGCCCGTGAACCCGCAGCTGGTCGTCGACCACCGCCATCTGATCGCTGCCCATCTTGCAGGTGCAGGTCGCGTGATACACGGTCGAGCCCTTCTGCCGCGCGTAATCGAGCAATTCATTGTCGGTTTCGACACCGCTGCCGGGCAGGATCTCGGCGCCAACATAACGGGCGAGCGCCGGAGCGGCGAACAGCCGCCGGGCGAAACGCAGCCCGCCGACGACCGCCCGCTGGTCGGTCTGCTCGGAGAGATACCGCGGATTGATCGCCGGTGCCTCGCCCGGGTCGGCGGATTTGGCTTCGACATAGCCGCGCGACAAGGGCCGCATCTGCCAGGCGCCGGCGGTGATCCCAGGAAAATCGTCGAGCTCCCCGATCTGGCCGTCCTTGAAGCTGCCGGGGGCGATGCTGCACTGCATATCGGGGGTCGCCGATTCCTCCAGCACCTTGACCGAGGCCGCGGCGAGCGAGGCGCTGTAGGTCAGCATGCCCTTGCCGGTGACGAGATAGCGCAGGATTTCGGTGCCGAGCGCGATCCCGCGCGAGCGTTCATTGACGGTCCAGGTGCCGGTTACCGGGTAGGTGATGCGGGCGATGTAATGGTCCTGCATGTTGCGCCCGACACCGGCCAATGCGTGGCGGACCGGGATGCCGACGCGGTTGAGATGCTCGGGCGCCCCGACACCCGACAATTGCAAGAGGTGCGGCGAGCCGATCGCCCCAGCCGACAGGATCACCTCTCGTCCGGCATCGGCGTGATCGACGGTGCCGCCGCGCGAATATTCGACGCCGATTGCGCGGTTGCCGTCGAACAGGATGCGGCGCACCTGGGCCTTGGTCACGACTTCGAGATTGGGCCGCTTGATAACTGGCCGCAGATAGCTGCGCGCGGTGCTGGCCCGCCGTCTGCCGCCGCGGGTCTGCTGGCACCAGCCGATGCTGTCGCCCGCTCCCGGCGGCAGATCGTTGACATCCTCGCGATATTCGAGCCCGATCTCTCTGCCGGCCTCGATGACGGCGGCGCACAGCGGCGAGCGGTCCATTTTCGCAGTAAAGAGCGGTCCGCCCTTGCCGTGCACTTCGCCCCCGTCCCCTTCCCAATTCTCGGCTTTCTTGAAATAGGGCAGCACGCCGTCCCAGCCCCAGCCGCGGTTGCCGAGCTGCGCCCAGTGGTCGAAATCCTCGGGTTGCCCGCGCACATAGATGAGCCCATTGATCGAGCTCGACCCGCCCAACACACGGCCGCGCGGATAAAGGATTGCCCGTCCGGCGGTGCCGGGATCGGGCTCGGCGTGATACCCCCAGGTGAGGGTCGGATGGTCCAGCATTTTCATAAAGCCAGCCGGCACGTGGATATAAGGGTTCCAGTCCCGCCCGCCGGCTTCGATCAGCACGACCTGCGTCTTTGGGTCTTCGGTCAGCCGGTTGGCGAGCACGCACCCCGCCGAGCCCGCACCGACGATCACATAATCCGCCTTCATCCTCCCCTCCCTGCAAACCCTCGGCGCGGCCACTTGGCCCCGACATGCAGCCTTCGCCCCATCTCTCCCGTGGTAGGATGCGGGAGAGGGGGCGTTGAGGCGATCAGGCAAAGCGCGAGACGTCAACCGCCTTTTCGGTGATGAATTCCAGGAGTGCCGGGGTGCCTTCACGGGTCTTGGCGATGCCGCGCTTGATCGCGTCCTTGATCTGTCCCGGCTCGGTCACTCGCTCGCCATAGCCGCCGAGCGCCTTGGCAAAGTCGGCGTAATTGCCGCTGATGTCGGTCGAGCGATATTTCTCGGTCGAGACCGGCATGACCTTCAATTCGATCGCCATCGAGAAATTGTTCGACAGGATCGACAGGATCGGCAGCCGTTCGCGCACCGCGGTCTCGAAATCCATGCCGGTGAAGCCGATCGCCGCGTCGCCCCAGAAATTGATGCACAGCTTGTCGGGGTTGGCGAGCTTGGCGCCCATCGCCAGGCCGAGCCCGTAGCCGAGCTGCGTCGTCTTGCCCCAGCCGAGATAGGAGAGCGGCGTCTCGCTGACCCAGAACGGCGAAAGCTGGTCGCGCGGGCTGCCGGCGTCATGGGTGATGATCGTGTTCCTGACATCGACCGTTTGCAGCAGATCCCAGACGATGCGATAGGGTGCGATCGGCTTGGTGTCCTGCGTCAGGCGCGGTATCCACTGCGCCAGCCATTCCTCGCGATGGCCGCGGATCTCGCGGGTGACCGAGGCGAGACGGTCGCGCGGCTTGCCCTTCAGCCGATCCCTGACCTCTTCGAGCACCGCATCGAGGGTCAGCCCGGCATCGCCGACCGCGGCCAGATCGACCGGCACATCCTTGTTGATGGCGTAAGGGTCGAGCGTCGCGTGCACGATCTTTTTGCCTTTGGGCATGCCGGTGGCAAAGCTCGACCGGGTAAAGCTGCAGCCGATGCCGAAAACCAGGTCGGCGTTCTGCAGGAAATGCCAGAGATGCCCGCCAATCCCGATGCCGCCCGAGCCCAGCGACAGCGGATGGTTTTCGGGGAATGCGCTCTTGCCACCGAGCGTCGTCATCACCGGGGCTTCGAGCAGCTCGGCGAGCGCCTTCAGCTGCGGCCACGCCTTGGCGTAGTGCACACCCTGGCCGACATGCAACAGCGGCCGCTGGGCGGCGAGCAGCGCCTCGGCGATCTGCGGCACCGCTTGCGGATCGGGCCCGCTCTTCAGCCGCGGCGCCGGCTTGTACTCGGCGACCAGGGCGTCCGGGATTTCGGCGCGCAGGATATCGGTCGGAAACTCGACCAGCACCGGGCCGGGCCGGCCGTTTCGGACCGTCGTAAAGGCACGCCGCAGCGCTTCGACCGTCGCCTCGGCAACGGTCACCTGCTCGCAAAGCTTGGTGACGTGGCGGAAGTTGAGCGCGGCATTGAAGTTCGGATGCACCTGGTTGACGTTGCGCGCATAACCTGCCGGCAATACGACCACTGGGGTCGAGTCGCCAAAGGATTGCGCGACGCCGCCAAAGGCGTTTTCGGTGCCGGGCCCGTGCTGCATCACAAACACGCCGATCTTGTCGCCCGAACTCGTCTTGGCGATCGCGTCGCACATATGCAGACCGATGCGCTCCTGGCGCACCATGATCGTGCGGATGTCGGCCTCGGCCGCGCCCTCGATGATCGGGTTGACCGGATAGCCGATCAGGAATTCGACCCCCTCGCGTTTCAGGATTTCGGCGATGGCATTGGCGACTTTCATTGCAACCCTCCTCGGTCCGCGGGCGGTGGTCGGGTGATTGTGGCACAACGCAGCCCCGAGGTGCGAATCGTCGTCAGGCGGCGCCGCGCGGCTGCCGCGGCCATGAGCCAGCCGGGCCTCGGGTCATCTTGCCGCGGCCGAAAGCGCTGCCTATTATGGCTTGCCAACCGCCACCACAGTTCGGCCGCCATGCTGCATTGCCGCCATCCGATCCCGCGCCGGTCGCGGCGCGCGCGCTGAATGGCGGCGGAAGAGCCGGAATGGCAATGTCGGACGCCACTTCGCTGCGCGGCCCGTTGGTTCGGGGCATCCCCGAGGGTGACAATCGCGAGCGCATGATTTGCGCCGAATGCGGCTACATCCTTTACGACAACCCGAAAATCGTGGTCGGCTCGGTCGCCCGTTGGGGCGAGTGCATCCTGTTGTGCCGGCGCGCGATCGAGCCGCGCCACGGCTTCTGGACCTTGCCGGCGGGCTATCTCGAGCTCAACGAATCGGCGAGCGCCGGGGCCGAGCGCGAGGCCTGGGAAGAGGCCCGCGCGCGGATCGAGATCGAAGGGCTCCTGGCGATCTACGACATCCCGCGGATCAGCCAGGTGCAGCTGATCTACCGCGCCCGGCTGTTGGACGACGCGATCGTCGCCGGCCCGGAGAGCCTCGAAGTGCGGCTGTTCGGCTGGAATGAGATCCCGTGGGCTGATCTCGCCTTTCCATCGAACCGCTGGGCCCTGCAGCACGATCACGAGGCGCGCTCCAGCCGCGACTTCACCGCCCGGATCAACCCGCCCGGTTTCTGACCACCGCGCAACGGCCAGAAAGTTTTCCCGAAAGGGGCTTATGCGACTGGTGCCGATTTTTAGATATACTGCCCAGACACAATGTAGGAATTCAGGCCAAGTGATCGAATTCGCTACTGACACACTTGAGCAGATGCAAGCCGAGATCATCCGGTACAACCAACCGCCCGGGCCCAGCCCCGATTTTGCATCTATTGAGTTAAAAGGATATCTTACGCTGGCGCTTAGCTTGAATTTTTCCAAGCCGCTTTCTACGTTCGTCTTTGTAATCGAAATGGCTATCAATTCCTGCGACAAATCGCGAACGCGAGAAATACCATTTGTTGGTGGACCCATCCTCAAAATCGACCAGCCAGTCGCCAGCAACCCAAGTGGGAACACTATGGAACAGGAGCACCAGCGAACAGCCGAGTCCTCGCGACAGGAGCTCGTTGAGCGCCGTTACATCCCCCGCACTCTCGCGGCCCGCCGTGCGGCCGGCATCAATTGCGGCGATCCGCTCCTCAATCTGCTCTGGTGTGAGATGTACGTAATTACTCGTAAGGCCGTAAACCCGTCCCATCTCTTCGCGAAAATCCTCGCACAAACTTTCCGGCAGCAAGGACAAAAGTAGATTCTTCTTTATCGAAATCCGTTGTGAAGCCAACTCATGATCGAACTGCTTTAGTTTTCCTGTTATCAATGACTCATAGCTGTTCTGCTGAATGAAGCAGATCTTTATCGAGGCCTCGATCAAGAACCGCAGTTCCCGCTTAATGGTATTATGAACACCTTCCATCGCAAGCATCCTGATCGAAACTGCCGATTGTATGTAGTCATCTATTATGTAGGAAAGCAAATGAGTGGTCTTAAAGTTCTCTTGTCGCCCCGCATTCATTGCCATGAAGCAAACGCCTGCCAAATACGATCTTAATATATAGTCAGTTTTACGAAGTGGTTTCACAAGGTCGAGGTGTAAATCGACGAATTGTGTTCTCTTCGTCGGCCATAATCCATCGAAGGACTTATTTTTTACCATCTTGGCGTCAGCGCGTTATGGCGACACAGATCGAACAGACCGCTTGGATACCACACCGAGGCGCCACTGACCGGGTTTTCAAAATTTAAGACTTTCGGCAAATTCACCTGCCCCTTGTCGGGTCAATGAGTTGGAGCTACCGTAACATATCACCGAAACTCGCGGCGGAAGCCGCCAGCCCTCTCGCGGGTGGGCAGCGGCATCGCGAGGGTCATCACGGGTCGAGGCCGAGCAGGCTGCGGGCATAGGCGCGGGCCTCGAACGGCCGCAGATCCTCGGCGGTTTCGCCGACGCCGATCGCGTGGATCGGGATGCCGTATTTTTCCGCGAGCGACACCAGTACGCCGCCGCGCGCGGTGCCATCGAGCTTGGTCATCACGATACCGGTGACGCCCACCATCTCGCGGAAAATCTCGGCCTGGGCGTGCGCGTTCTGCCCGGTTGTGGCGTCCAGCACGAGCAGCACCGAATGCGGCGCCTGCGGATCGACCTTTTTTAAGACGCGCACGATCTTCTGCAATTCGCCCATCAGATCGGCCTTGTTGTGC